>DAHXON010000026.1 GCA_027364875.1 Chloroflexota bacterium | reverse complement strand
ACGTAGAGCTGGGAGAGGAACCAGACGTGCTCGCGCTGAACCGCGACTCCAAAGCCAACGATCCTTTCGCGGGCCCGGCCGGCTTCTTCGGGGCGCGACCGGATCGCCACCAGGAACCGCTCCGGATCGGTCGAGAGCAGGTGTTGGAGCAGTGCCAGCAAAGGGTCCAGGTACGGCGACGGCAGCGGCTTGTTGAGGCGGGCCATGTACTCGTCCACCGCCGAGTACCAGATGAGCGCGCAATCCGCGAGCTCAGCCGGCCGTGGCGGCCGGTAAGTGAGTGGCACGTCAGTCGGCTTTGGATGACAGTTCGGGCTCCGCGCCGCCGCCCGTGGCCTCGCGCTCGAGCTCGGCCTGCATGAACGCGTCGAGGTCGCCGTCCAGGACGGCCGCGGTGTTGCCGGTCTCCACCTCGGTGCGGTGGTCCTTGACCATCTGGTAGGGATGCAGGACGTAGCTCCGGATCTGGTTGCCCCAGCCCGCCTCCACGTGCTCGCCGCGCAGCTTGCGGATCTCGGCCTCGCGTTCTTCCAGGGCTCGCTGAAGGAGCCGGGCCTGGAGGATCTTCGCCGCGGTCTCCTTGTTCTGCATCTGCGACCGCTCGTTCTGGCTCTGGGAGACGATTCCGGTGGGCAGGTGGGTCAGCCGGACCGCCGAGTCCGTTTTGTTGACGTGCTGGCCGCCCGCCCCCGTGGAGCGGTAGGTGTCGATGCGAATCTCGTCCCAGTTGAGCTCGACTTCCACGTCGCTCTCGGCCTCGGGTAGGACTTCCACCAGGGCGAAGGTGGTGTGGCGTCGCTTCTGCGAGTCGAACGGGCTGATCCGAACCAGCCGGTGGACGCCGCGCTCGGCGCGGAGATAGCCGTAAGCTGCCCGGCCGTCGATGGCGACGGTGACGCTCTTGATGCCCGTTTCCTCGCCCTCGGTCTGGTCGAGGATCTCGGTGGCGAAGCGGTGGCGCTCCGCCCAGCGGAGATACATCCGGAGCAGCATCTCCGCCCAATCGGTCGCCTCGGTGCCGCCGGCACCTGCGCTGATCGTCAGGAGCGCGTTGCGGTTGTCGTACTCGCCGTTGAAGAGCAGGTTTCGCCGTGCGACCGAATACTCGGCCTCGAGGTCGCTCGCCTCACGGGAGACATCGTCCAGGACGCCCTGGTCGGACTCTTCCTGGGCGAGGTCGAGGAGCTCGAGCGTGGATTGTGCCCTCGACTCGAGGTCGCGCCAGAGGGCCAGCTCCTCACGCAGACCCTCGGCCTCACGCAGGACTCGCTGGGCGGCACGCTGGTCGTCCCAGAATCCGGGCACGCCTACCTGGGCGTCGAGGTTCGCCAGGCGGCTCTCCTTGGCGGAGAGGTCAAAGACGCCCCGAGGTCGCCTGGATCCGCATAACCAGGTCGCGGATCTCGGCCGGCTCCACTACGAGCGGCCTCGCGCGTCCTGAAGAAGGATCGGGCGGAGCTCTATGAGGCGCAGTGCACTCTTGCTCCGGGCGACTACGGGGTTCACGCAGGGGCAGTAGACGTTGTGTGGACAGACACCGCAATTGCCATCGCAATCGAGCGCGACTGCATAGCTGCAGTTCCGGCAATCACGCTCGCAGGCGATGAGATCGATGAATGCCGCTTCCTCTGCCTGCTTCAACTCACTCCTCGGTTGTGACGGCTCTCCATCCCCTCCAGCGCTGCGGATCGAGCAGACGGGCCCCCGATCTCGCAGGCGGCAAACCGAGTATACGGTTTCAATTCGACCCCGCCAAGGGGCCAATTTGCTGTCGAAACCCGATAAACGAGTAGGAACGCCGCACTCGCCGGAGTTTCTCGCCGCCCGAGATCAAAGCTGAGGATCGCTAAGCGGCGAGCCCCGGACCGAGGCCCGGGACCGCTACCGCTCGGAGTTGATGAAGATGTACTGGGCCATCGCCCCGAGCTCGTGGACCATGGACTTGTAGCGCAGGTTCGCGTTGGTGTCGTCCGGACTCGTCTCGGTCGGCGATGCCCAGGCCTCTATGCCCAGGTCATCGGCGACTCGCAGGACCCTGAGCATGTGGCTCCTGTCGGAGACGAACAGGGCGGTCCGCAGGCCGTGCGCGTCGAAGATGGCCTTCACATTCTGGAGTGACTCGAGGGTCGTGCCGCCCGTGTCCTCCATGAGGATCGCCGAGGCCGGGACGCCTCGCTTGGTCGCGTAGTTGAAGCCGGTCTGGGCTTCGGTGTAGTTGTCTCCCGGAAGCTTGCCCCCCGTGGTGATCAGGTACGGCGCATAGCCTTCCTTGTAGAGCTCGATGGCGTGGTCCAGTCGCGCGGCCAGCGCGCCGGAGGGTCTGCCGTTGTATTGGGCCGCGCCGAGCACGACGATCGCGTCGACCTGGCGCCGGCCGTCGCCCTGGCCCACCTGCCAGATGCGGAAGGCCGTGTAGGCGCCGAGGGCTCCCGCCCCGATGGCGAACGCGATCGCGACGACGAGGAGATCGCGGATGCGGCCTCCCAGCGTCCGTCCCCTGCGCGGCTGATCGCGGCCTTGCCGACCCGAATCAGAGCGTGGATCGGTACGCGCGCTCAGCACCGCCATCTGCGGCGAGCCGGATTGACGGCGAGCTCCGATACCCGATTCCCTGATGCCGAGCCTGCGCTCGGTCAGCGCCCGTGGCACTTCTTGTACTTGAGGCCCGAGCCACACCAGCACTGGTCATTGCGGCCCATCCGGACGCCCGCCGGCGAGTAACCCGGGCGGAGAGCCCCGGACGCGCCGCTCGTGCTTCCGCTCGCCCCGCCAGAGGCGACGCCCTGCGGCAGAGGCCGCGGCACGTTGCGAGCCTGGGCGGGGACGGCGCGGCCGGATTGCCCGTTTCCGCCCGTGGCCGGCGCCGAGCCGTTTCCGCTGCCGTCGCCGCCCGCCGGCGCGGCTCCGTCCGTCTCCGTCGGAGGTGCGGGCTGCCGGACGATCGAGACCCGGAAGATCGTCGTCGCGAGCTGGTGCCGGATCAGACCCCGCATCTCTTCGTAGAGGGCAAACGCCTCACGCTTGAAGGCGTTGAGCGGGTCTTCCTGGGCGAAGCCGCGCAGGCCGATGCCCTGGCGCATCTCGTCGATCTCGGTCAGGTGCTCGACCCAGATTGAGTCGATCGTCCGCAGAAGAACGAGCCGCTCGATCAGAGCCCACTCCTCGGAGTTCTCCTGATCCTTCTGCTCGAGCTTGTCGGCGACGAGGTCCTTGAGCATCAGCCCGACTTCGTCCGGCGTGCCGGCGTCGAACAGCTTCTCCTCGGTCGTCTCGTCGCCGCCGAGGCCGATGTTCGTGAGCGCCAGCGCCAGCCCGGCGTAGTCCCAGTCCTTCGGCGCGGCCGTGCTCGCGAGGTACTTGTCCACCAGGATGTCGATTTCCTGGTCGACGAACTCCTCGATCGTGTCGGTCAGGTCTTCGTTGCGCAGGACCTTGTCGCGCTCTTCGTAGATCGTCTCTCGCTGCTTGCTGATGACGTCGTCGTACTCGACGACGCGCTTGCGGATGTCGAAGTTGTAGCCCTCGACTCGCGATTGGGCGCTCTCGATCGTCTTGGACACGAGCCGCGACTCGATGGCCATGTCCTCGTCGAGTCCGAGCCGCTCCATCAGGCCGGCGACCCGGTCGGATGCGAACCGCTTCATCAGGTCGTCTTCGAGGGACAGGTAGAAGCGGGAAGACCCGGGGTCGCCCTGCCGGCCGGCGCGGCCTCGGAGCTGGTTGTCGATGCGGCGGGAGTCGTGGCGCTCGGTGCCGATGATGTGCAGGCCGCCCACGGCGACTACGCGCTCGTGGTCCTCGTCGCAGATCTTCTTGGCTTCGGCGAAGGCCTCGTCGTAGGTCTCCTTGTCCACCTCGGCCGGATTGAGGCCGCGGCGGTGGAGCATCTCCGAGGCGAGTCCGGCCGGGTTGCCGCCGAGCAGGATGTCGGTGCCACGGCCGGCCATGTTAGTGGCGATCGTCACCGCCCCGCTCTTGCCGGCCTGGGCCACGATCGGAGCTTCCTTCTCGTGGAACTTGGCGTTGAGGACCTCGTGCTTGATGCCGCGCCGGTCCAGCATCGACCCGAGCAGCTCGGACTTCTCCACCGAAACCGTTCCGACGAGCACGGGCCGCCCCTGCTCGTTCATCTCGACGATCTCGTCGATCACCGCGGAGTACTTGCCCTGTTCGTTGCGGAAGACGAGGTCCGACTCGTCGACGCGGATCATCGGCTTCTGCGTGGGGATAGCCACGACTTCGAGCTTGTAGATCTTGTGGAGCTCTTCGGCCTCGGTCATTGCCGTGCCGGTCATGCCCGACAGCTTGGTGTAGAGGCGGAAGTAGTTCTGGAACGTGATCGTCGCGAGGGTCACGTTCTCGCGTTGGACTCGCAGCCCTTCCTTGGCCTCGATGGCCTGGTGGAGGCCTTCGCTCCAGCGCCGGCCCGGCATCTGGCGGCCGGTGAACTCGTCGACGATGATGATCTCGCCGTCCTTGACGATGTAGTCGCGGTCCCGCTTGAAGAGTGCGTGGGCCTTCAGAGCAGATTCGAAGTGGCGGGCGAGCGTCGGGTCATCGTCGTAGATGTTCTTGACGCCGAGGAGGCGCTCCATCTTGTCGATGCCTTCCTCGGTCGGCGAGACGGCCTTCTCCTTGAGGTCGATGAAGTAGTCGCCGCCCTCTTCGGCGCCCTCGGGGCGGGGAATCAGGCGGGGAACCAGCCGGGCGAACTGGAAGTACTTGTCCGCCGACTCCTCGGCCTGGCCGCTGATGATCAGCGGCGTGCGGGCCTCGTCGATGAGGATGTTGTCCACCTCGTCGACGATCGCGAAGTAGCGTTCGCGCTGAACCCGCTGCTCGAGCTCGACGACCATGTTGTCGCGCAGGTAGTCGAAGCCGAACTCGTTGTTCGTGCCGTACGTGATGTCGGCCTCGTAAGCCTCCTTGCGGGAGCAGGGACGGAGGTTGATGAGGCGCTCGTCGCTGGTGGGGTAGCCGGGCTCGAAGATGTAGGCCTCGCCCTGGCCGCTGCTGGTCCGGCTGCCAGTGATGATCCCGACCGACAGGCCCAGGAAGTGGTAGACGGGGCCCATCCACTGGGCGTCGCGGCGAGCCAGGTAGTCGTTGACCGTGACGACGTGGACGCCGTGGCCGGTTAGGGCGTTGAGAACGGCGGCCAGAGTCGGGACGAAGGTCTTGCCTTCGCCGGTCTTCATCTCGGCGATCTTGCCCTGATGGAGCACGACGCCGCCGAGCAGCTGGACGTCGAAATGGCGCATGCCGAGCGTCCGGCGCATCGCCTCCCGGGCGGCCGCGAACACTTCCGGCAGGGCCTTGTCCATGGCGTCCTGAAGGTGCTCGTGCTCACGCTTGCGGCGATCGCGGGCAAGCTCGCGGCGACGTTCGAGGTCCGGGTTGTGGCGTTCGTCGTCGGAGGGCTCTTCAGGCTCGCCCGCCTCGAGGATCTCCGCGCGAAGCTCGGCGATGAGTTCGCGGATCTCCGCGTCGGTCTTCTCCTGCATCTCGGGCTCGAGCCCGTTGATGGTCTCAACGAGCGGCTCGATACGCCGGAGCTCCCTATCGTTCGAGTCGACGAAGCGGCTCAGAAAGCCAAGCATTGGGGCTCACGATCACTGGCGGCCCGATCTGGGCCATTTGTTCCGGGTTCGGTTCTGGTTTCAGTTACTGGTTCAGGCTCTGGGTTTCGGCTGAGGGACGACGCCCCTCGGCGTCGGCCGACACATACGCCGTCCGGCGCGAGGCCGGGCCGAAAGTATAGGCCACGCGGCGGGCGAGGCCAGCCGGCGACGAGGGCCGGACGCGGCGGTGCCGCCGAGCCGGGCCCGCGAGAAGTGCCTCTCACCGAACCGCCCGGTCGTTCGACCTCGAGAAGTGGCGCCGGGTTCGGCCCGAGATCGGCTGGGGTCTGAAGGCTGTCTTCCACGCGTTTCGTTTTCGGAGCGGAGCTCAGTGCCAGAAGTGCGTCCCGTACCCGATGAGCAGCAGGACGAACGTCACCGCCGCAAGGACGACCCAGAAGCCCACCGCCACGATAGTTCGGGTCGGGTTGAGGTCCGGGTTGGCCAGCCGTGCCGGCTGCCAGCGCGGCGACGCCAGGGACTTGCGCCAGTCGTCGCGTGGACTCGCGGCCGGCCTCGTCGGCACCAGGCCGCCCTGTCCGTCGGGTCTATGCAGCTGGAGTGTCATTGCTGCCGAGGCCTCCTGGCCGAGTAAGCCTTCCTGCGTCTTGGCCACATTGTTGTCCGTGTGCGTGGTCTTGCCTGGGGCTGCCTGGACGTTGCGCGGGTCAGCGCTCCAGGGGCTCTTCTCCGGCGGATTCACCGCCATAGCCCGAGATGCGCCCCGATCCGGGCGTTCCGGTGTTCTCGTCCTGCGGCCGGGCGGACTGGCCATTGCTACCGGCCGACCCCGACGAGGGGTGGGCGGCGCTGGGATCCGAGACGCGCTGGATCGGTTGATCCCCGGCGCCTTCCACGTCCCAGAGGAGCATCTCCTGGGTGAATTGGACTTCGCTGGTGAACAGGGCTCCGACCGACTTGCCCTGGTGAATGCGGACGATCGCCTCCGCGATCAGGGGAGCCAGCGAGCGGACGACTATCTTGCCGCCGCGCTTGGCGGGCGGTATCGGGATCGAATCTGTGACCACCACCTCGCGCAGCATCGAGGCGTTCAGGCGCTCGACCGCCGGCTCTGAGAGGACGGCGTGCGTGGCGCAGGCATACATCTCGGTCACGCCTTCGCGCTGGAGAGCGTTGACGATCTGGATCAGCGTGCCCGCGGTGTCTATCTCGTCGTCCACGATGATCGCCCGTTTGCCGCGGACGTCGCCGATGACGTTGAGAACCTCGGCCCGGTCCTGGTTCCCGATCCGGCGCTTCTCCACGATCGCGAGGGGGGCGTCGAGCAACTCGGCGAAGGTCCGGGCTCGTTTGGCGAAGCCGAGGTCCGTGACCACGACCAGGTTCTCCAGCTTCTTCTGGAGGAAGTGGCCGGAAAGGAGATGGACGGCCGTGAGCTCGTCCACCGGAATGTTGAAGAAGCCCTGGATCTGGCCTTGATGGAGATCCACAGTCAGAAGGCGGTTGGCGCCCGCGGTCGTCATCATGTCCGCGATGAGTCGGGCGGTGATCGGGACGCGGGGCTGGTCCTTCTTGTCCGACCGGCCGTAGCCGTAGTACGGCACCACGGCCGTGATCCGGCCCGCGCTCGCCCGCTTGAACGCGTCGATCATGATCAGCAGCTCCATGATCGACTTGTTGACGGGCCGCGAGGTGGGCTGGATCAGGAAGACATCCTTCTCGCGGGCGTTGTCGATGATCCGGACGAAGATGTTCTCGTTCGCGAACTCGAACACCTCGGCCCGACCCAGGTCCACTCCCAGGTAGCGGCAGATGTTCCGCGCCAGCTCCGGATTGGCGTTTCCGGTGTAGACGTCGAACTGGTCTGCTGGCAAGCTCGCCTCCGCGTCTTCCATCACTTCGCCTTGCCGCCCCGCGGGGCGCCGCCGCCCTTCGGCGGCTCGTTCTTCGAAGCCTGGCCCCGGGCCGGCTGCGCCTTCTGAGTCCCAGCTTTCGGAGCCTGCGCGTTCGGAGTGATATCACCCCCGACCGTTTCACCGGTCGGAGCGGTCTCTCCTCCTTCAGGGCCATTCTCCGTCATGGCACCGCGTTGTGCCAGGCCGGCGCGGAAAGCCGCGATGCCAACCACGCGGTCGCCGGCGTTGAGCCGCATCACGATGACACCGCGGGCCTGAGATGAGTAGCGGTTGATCGTGTTGGTCTCCGTTCGGACGACCTGGCCGCCGGCGGAGATGAGGAGCAGCTCCTCGTCCTGCTCGGTGACCTGCTGGACGGCTGCGACTTCGCCGGTCCGCTTGCCCTCCAGGGAGATGAGCCGCACGCCCTGGCTGCCGCGGTGCATCGCCCGGAACTCGGTCAGCGGGACTCGCTTGCCGTAGCCGGTTTCGGTGAGGACGAGCAGGTCCGCCGTGGGCTGGACCACGCTCATTCCCACGACGCGATCCGTCGAGCTGGCCAGACGGATGCCGATGACCCCGGCCGCCACCCGGCCCATGGGCCGGACCTCTTTCTCCGGGAAACGGGCGATCTTGCCCTGGGCGCTGGCCAGGATCACGTCGTCGCTGCCGCCGGCCACGTCCACCCAGGCGAGCTCGTCCTCCGGGGCGATGGTTATGGCGATGATGCCCGACGAGCGGACCTTCTCGAACTGCTCCAGGGGCGTCTTCTTGACGATGCCGTTCCGTGTGGCCATCACGAGGAACTTGCCGGCGTTGAAGTCCGACAGCGTGATCGTGGCCATCGGCACTTCACCCGGCTCCACCTGGACGCCGGGGAGGTTGATGATCGCGATGCCCTTGGCCTGGCGGCTCGCGTCCGGGACCGTGTGGACCTTGGCCGAGAAGACGCGGCCCCGGTTGGTGAAGAAGAGCGCCCAATCGTGGGTATTGGCCACGAGGAGGTGCTCGACCGCGTCTTCCTCGCGCGTCACGTGGCCGATGATGCCCTTGCCGCCCCGGGCCTGGCGCCGATACGTGGCAACGGGCTGGCGCTTGATGTAGCCGCGCCGGCTGATCGTGACGACGACGTCCTCGTCGGCGATCAGGTCTTCGTCGGTCATCTCGCGGGACGAATCGTCGACGACGCGCGTCCGGCGCTCGCCGGCATACTTCCGCTTCAGCTCGGTCAGCTCGTCCTTGATGACCGCCAGGATTCGCGACGGGTTGGCCAGGATGTCCTCCAGCTCGGCGATCAGCTGGATGACCTCGAGGTACTCGTCCTCGATTTTCTTGCGCTCGAGGGCCGCGAGGCGGGCCAGGCGCATGTCGAGGATGGCCTGGGCCTGAATCTCCGTCAGCGTGAAGCGGCTGATGAGGTTGTTTCGAGCCGTCTCGACGTCCGCCGACTCGCGGATCGTCCGTATGACCGCGTCCAGGTTGTCGAGCGCGATCTTGAGGCCTTCCAGGATGTGAGCGCGTGCTCGGGCCTTCTCGAGGTCGTACTCGGTCCGGCGCCGGACCACGTCGCGGCGGTAGTCGACGTAGTGCTGCAGGACGGCTTTGAGCGGCAGGGTCTGCGGCTGGCCGTCGACGAGGGCGAGCATGTTGAGGTTGAAGGCGACCTGCAACGCCGTGTGCTTGAACAGGTTGTTCAGCACCCGATGCGGATCCGCGTCGCGCTTGATCTCGATGTAGATGCGCATCCCGTCGCGGTCGGACTCGTCCCGGAGATCGGCGATGCCCTCGATCCGCTTGGCGGACACCAGGTCGGCGATCTTCTCGAGCAGCGCCGCCTTGTTCACCATGTACGGCAGCTCGGTGACGATGATCGCCATGCGGTCGCGCTTGGTTTCCTCGAAGGCGACCTGGGCCCGGACGACCACGCGGCCGCGGCCGTGGGCGTACATCTCCCGGATCGCGTCGACGGTCTCGTTCTCGCCGGTCATGGGGTTCCGACGCGTCTCGTAGCGGAAGATCGTGCCGCCGGTCGGGAAGTCGGGGCCGGAGATGTAGTTGCAGAGGTCGTCCGAGGTCAGGTCGGGGTCGGCGATGAGGGCTCGGGCGGCGTCGCAGACTTCGCCAAGGTGGTGCGGCGGGATGTTCGTCGCCATGCCGACGGCAATCCCCGAAGAACCGTTGACCAGCAGGTTGGGGAGCTTGGCCGGCAGGACCGTCGGCTCCTTCTGCGTGCCGTCGTAGTTGTCCGTGTAGTCGACTGTGTCCCTGTCGATGTCGGCGAGCATCTCGGCCGCGATGCCGGTCAGGCGCGCCTCGGTGTAGCGCATGGCCGCCGCGCTGTCGCCGTCGATCGAGCCGAAGTTGCCCTGGCCGTCCACGAGCGGGTAGCGCATCGAGAAGTCCTGGGCCAGCCGGACCAGGGCGTCGTACAGCGCCGCGTCACCGTGAGGGTGGTACTTGCCCATCACCTCGCCGACGATCGCCGCGCACTTGCGGTACGAGGACGAGGCGCTCAGGCCCATCTCGCCCATCGTGTAGAGGATGCGGCGATGGACGGGCTTGAGGCCGTCGCGGACGTCCGGCAGGGCTCGAGACACGATGACGCTCATCGCGTAGTCGAGGTAGGCGGTCCGCATCTCGTCCTCGACGCGGACGACTCGAACCTGGCCCAGGTCGTCGGTCACGGTGCGCTAGTCCTCCAGAGGTGTGGCGGCGGGCCGCGCGGGGGCAGCGGCCGGCATGTTGAGTTGCGCCACTGCAGCGGCGGCGCGTGAAGTAGACGGAGCGCCGGGACGGCGCCGGATGCCGTCGAGAGCGGCTTTGAGCCTGGCCGCGTCGGCGGGTGGAAGCTTGGAGAGGCTGTCGCGGATCACCCAGGCGCGATTGCCATCGTCGGTGCTCCGGGCCGCCTCCGTCTCCGCTTCCAGGAAGTTCCGGACGGCCGTCGGATCGATTGCGGCGTAGTTCCGGAGCGCCCAGGAGAGTGCTTTCTGGACGTCCGGCTCATTGTCGCCCATGAGGACACCGATGAGAGTCAGGGCCTTCGCGCACGTCGCCGGGTCTCTGCCGCCGGGCATGCCCTTGGCGAAGGGAAGCGTGGCCAGGGTCGAACCAACGAGCCGCCTCTCCCACCGGGAGGGCGAGTAGACGAGCTGCTCGATCTCCGCCCAGCGGCGCCGATCGCCCAGGATCCCGAGGCCGTACGGATGGGCGAGCGTGTCGATCGTGATCCACTCGGTCGCGTCGGCGGCGGCACGGCGCAGCATCTGCCAGGTCCGCTCGGGATCACTGGCCAGGCACCGGCCGAGATCCCAGATGGCGAACCAGCGCAGCTCGACCGTCTCCTCGGCCAGCAGCCGGCCGGCGACGTCGAGCAAAAGCGAGGTCGAAGTCTTGCGAGTGCCTCTCTTGTAAGCTCGATGGGCGGCGTCCATGAGGGGCAGTCGAACGCCCACGACGGTCCCGAGTCCGGGTGCGACCCGATGCTGGCCCTCGACGTAGACGGGATCCGCCAGGCTCTCGAAACCCTTGCGGATGGCCGCCACGAACCCGTCCGGCTGGCCGACCAGGTCCGCGAGCCGATCGCCAAGCGCCGTAGCGGCCGCCAGATGCTCCGCGACGAACGTGTTGGACGCCAGCGTGGTCTCGGACGCGGCGACGATCACTCGTCCACCTCCGGCGCCACTGGTCCGGGAGCTGCCGCGGGGTCGTTGACCACTCCCTAGCCCTCCTTGAGCTCTCGCTTGCGGGCTTCGGGAGCGGCGACGTAGGTGGCTTCCGCCGTGGCCAGCTCCTCGCCCGTGGCCACGTCGACGAGCCGTGAGGCAGTCTTCTGGATCCGGCCGCGGGCCTCGGCGACCCAGCCTTCGGCGCGTACGGTCATCCCCACGCGGACGGGACGCTTGAAGTGCACGCTCATGCGCGCGGTGACGCCCCAGCTGTCGCGAGCCACCAGGCTCCAGCCCATGATCTCGTCGAGGATCGTGCTGATGATACCGCCGTGGACGATCCCCTCCCAGCCTTCGTACCGTGCGGTCATCGTCGTCTCGGCCCAGCAGCGATCGTGGTGCAGATGAAGCTTGAGGTGGAGGCCGGCGTCGTTGAGCTCGCCACAGGCGAAGCAGTTGTGCGGCTTGACGCGGAAGTCTTCGTAGCGATAGGCCTCCCGGGCCGTCTCGTCGCTCTGGTTCGGGCTCGGAACGCCTCGTCCGCTCGGTGGGGCGCCGGTGACCATTCGGGCTGCGTCAGACATCGAGGTTCTGGACCTTCCTCGCCTCGGTCTTGATGAAGTCCTTGCGGGGCTCGACACGCTCGCCCATCAGCATTGTGAAGACGGCGTCCGCCTCGGCCGCGTCCTCGACCTCGGCTCGAAGGAGGGTCCGCGACTCCGGGTTCATCGTCGTCTCCCAGAGCTGGTCGGCGTTCATCTCGCCCAGGCCCTTGAAGCGCTGCACCGAGATGTTCTTGACCGCGAGTCGCTTGACGATCGTGTCGCGTTCCTGCTCGCTCTGGGCGTAGTGGGTCTGCTTACCCGTGCTGATGCGGAAGAGCGGCGGCTGGGCGATGAACAGGTAGCCGTTCTCGATGACCTGCGGCATGTGTCGGAAGAAGAAGGTGAGCAGCAGCGTCCGGATGTGGGCCCCGTCCACGTCCGCGTCGGTCATGATGATGATGCGGTGATAGCGGAGCTTGGCCAGATCCAGGCTGTCGCCGATGCCGGCCCCCAGCGCGATCACCAGCGGCCGAATGTTCTCGCTGGACACGATCTTGTCGAGACGGGCCTTCTCCACGTTGAGGAGCTTGCCGCGGAGCGGCAGGATGGCCTGGAAGCGGCGGTCGCGGCCCTGCTTGGCCGAGCCGCCGGCCGAGTCGCCCTCGACCAGGTACAGCTCGCTCTTGGCCGGATCGCGCTCCTGGCAGTCGGCCAGCTTGCCCGGCAGCGACATGCCCTCGAGGGCTCCTTTGCGTATGACGAGGTCGCGGGCCTTGCGCGCGGCCTCACGAGCTCGAGCCGCGATCAACGACTTCTCGATGATCCGCCGGCCGTCGCCCGGGTTCTCGTCGAGGTACTGGCTGACACCCTCCGAGACCGCCGAGGCGACCTGGCCCGCAACTTCCGCGTTGCCGAGCTTGGCCTTGGTCTGGCCTTCGAACTGGGGGTCCACGAGCTTGACGCTGATGACGGCGGTAAGGCCTTCGCGAACGTCGTCGCCGGAGAGGTTGGCGTCGTTGTCCTTGAGAATTCCGGCCCGTCGCGCGTAGTCGTTCAGCGAGCGCGTCAGCGCCGCCCGGAAGCCCGTCAGATGCGAGCCGCCATCGACGGTGTTGATGTTGTTGGCGAAGGTGAAGATGTTCTCGGCGTAGGAGTCGTTGTACTGGAGCGCGACCTCGATGGACGTCGCGCCTTCTCGCTTCTCCACGTACATCGGCCGGGCATGGAGCGTTTCCTTGTTCCGGTTCAGGTGGCGCACGAAGGAGACGAGCCCACCCTCGAAATAGAACGAGCGTTCTCTATCCACCCGATCGTCGATCAGGCGGATCCACAATCCCTTGTTGAGGTACGCCGACTCGCGAAGACGCTGGGCGATCGTGTCGAAGGAGAACTCGATCGTCTCGAACACGGTCGAGTCCGGCATGAACGTAGTGGTGGTTCCGTGCCGGTCGCCCTGCGGGCCGAGCTTCTTCACGGCCGAGGTGGGGTTTCCGCGCGAGTACTCCTGGCCCCAGACGGCGCCATCGCGCGCAGTCTCGACCTTCAGCCACTCCGAAAGCGCGTTGACCACGCTGACGCCGACTCCGTGGAGTCCGCCCGAGACCTTGTATCCGCCGCCGCCGAACTTGCTGCCCGCGTGCAGCACGGTATGGACGATCTCGAGTGCGTCCCTGCCGCTCGGATGCCGCCCGACCGGAACGCCGCGGCCGTCGTCGACGACGCGTACGGAGCCATCCTCCTGGACACGGACCTCGACGTGAGTGGCGTATCCGGCCATCGCTTCGTCGATCGAGTTGTCGACGACTTCCCAGACGAGGTGGTGGAGTCCACGAGCGTCCGTCGAGCCGATGTACATGCCCGGACGTCGCCGAACGGGATCCAGACCCTCCAGGACCTGGATGCTTTCGGCGTTGTAGTCGCTCGCGGCGCCCTTCTTGGGACGGCGGGCGGTGGCCGCCTGGGCGCCATCGCCGTTGGCTCGGTCGGCCTGCCCATTCCTGACTCGGTCCGGGACTTCCTGGGTCAAGTGTTACCTCCGGTCAGGCGGTCGAAGAGACGGGAGAACTCTTCGTCGCTGTAGTACTCGATCACGATCCGCCCGCCTTTGCGCGAGCGGGCTATTTGAACTTTGGTGCCCAGGGCCGTCCGGAGGTCCTCCTCGAGCCGATCCATCTCGCCGTCTGTCGTTCTGGCCTGGGTCTTGGCCGTCGCCGGCTGCTCCTTGAGCCTGCGAACGAGCTCTTCCGTCTGGCGAACGGAGAGCCCGCGGGCAATCACCGCTTCGAGGAGCTGGCCCTGGATCGGGTCTGAGGCGCCCGCCAGCGCGCGAGCATGGCCTTCGGTGATGCTGCCCTCGCTCAGAGCTTGCTGGACGTCGGGGGCGAGGTCGAGCAGGCGCAGCGTATTCGCCACGGTAGAACGGGCCCGGCCAACCCGAGTCGCGATCTCCTCCTGGGTCAAGCCGAATTCGTCGCCCAGCTGGCGGAAGGCATGCGCCTCCTCCATCGGGTTGAGGTCCGAGCGCTGGACGTTCTCGACGATCGCGACAGCCAGCTGGTCTCGCTTGGCCATCTGCCGCACCACCGCGGGGACGTGGTCCAAGCCCGCCATCTGAGCGGCCCGGACTCGCCGTTCGCCGGCGACGAGCTGATAGCCGTCGAAGACCTCCGTGACGATGACCGGCTGAAGGACTCCGTGCACGCCGATGCTCTCGGCGAGGGACTTGAGAGATGCCTGTTCCAACCGCTGGCGGGGCTGATACGGGTTGCCCCGGATGCGCGAGATAGGTATTTCGATGGGCGCGGCACCGGCAGGATTTGTCTGGGGAATTAGTGCGCCGAGGCCGCGACCGAGGCCTGTGTGCCGTTCAGTCTGCGGCGTCAACTGGCGTCTCCATCCATTGCCTGAGCGCGCGAGGCCCTCGAAACAGTGGCCGGGACCGCCTGCGCGGATCGCCCGTCTCGACTCCGCATCTCCGCCGCGAGTGCCGCATAGGCCTCGGCTCCCTTGGAGTCGGGCCGATAGAGCGCGATTGGGAGACCGTAGCTGGGGGCCTCGGATAGGCGGACGCTTCTCGGGATGATCGTGTCGAAGACCGCCGCCCCCAGGTGCTTGCGTACCTCGGCGTCCACCTCGGCGGAGAGGTTGGTTCTCGGGTCGAACATGGTCAGGACGACGCCCTTGATGGCGAGGTCGGGGTTCAAGTGGTTGCGGACCAGGTTGATCGTCGCTATCAGCTGGGAGAGCCCCTCCAGGGCGTAGTACTCACATTGAATCGGAATCACGACCGCGTCGGCGGCGGTGAGGGCGTTGACAGTGAGCAACCCCAGCGAGGGCGGGCAGTCGAGGAGGATGTAGTCGTATGAGGTGACTAATTCAGTAAGTATTCGGGCCAGCCGGCGTTCGCGTTGTGGCAGCGGCGCCAGCTCCACTTCGGCCCCGGCCAGCGAGATGGACGACGGGACGATCGAGAGGCCCGGAATGCTGCTCTGGAGGATCAGGCCGGCGACGGGCTCTTCCTCGATGATGGCCTCGTATACCGAGTGGCCTATCTCAGCCCTGTCCAGGCCGAAGCCACTCGTGGTATTCCCCTGCGGGTCCAGGTCGATGACCAGGACGCGGTCTCCAGCTAGCGCAAGGTACGTCGCAAGGTTGACCACGGTGGTCGTCTTGCCGACGCCGCCCTTCTGGTTGGCACAAGCGATGATTTGGCCCAATCAGGTCCCCAATTCGGTCCGCGGCACGTTCGGATTCTAGCATTTGAGGCGGTTCCACGGCTCCGGACGCGGAAACCTGGCGCTTCCACGCACCCGGAGCAGTGTCGTATTGGACCGCCGATGGCTTTCGGCAAGCCTACATCTGACCGATTTCGCGCCACTTATCCACGGATTTGCCCAGCAGCGCCTGTCGGGGCTCGAGGGGGCTGCCGGTGGTGAGGGCCGTCCGCTCAACCGGTCGCGCAACAGCGCTCACAGACGTCTCACTCTGTTCCGCCCCTCGCCGGAGGACTTCACGGGCTTGGGCGCGTACGTTTCACGTGAAACGTGAGCCGCCCCGCCCGGCCGTCACCACTTTCCCTACGGGCAACGAGAATCGCTGGGCTTCCGGCCGCGAGCCCCGTTTCACGTGAAACACGCCCGCCGCCGCGATCCGGCTTCGGAGACCTGCCCGGCGCCTGACTCCGACCGGCGAGGTCCCATCGAGCGAGGTTCACATACCTAACGGATTGCGAGCCGGCCCTGGTGTACCCGCCTTCCGGGAGGGCCGACGTTTGTCCACGACCTGCCATCGGCCCTATACTCCGGCCGGTCGACGCCTCGTCGGCCGCACTCACCCACTCGAGTGTCGCTTCAGCTACTGAGGGCTGGCCGCAATTGGGTCCCGCTTTCGCTGCGGTCGGTGCCGGTCTCGCGGCGCTACTCGAAGCAACTACCGCGACGCGATATCAGCTCGCCGGCTCACAGCTCCAGATCCTGCTCGTGTTTGCCGTCGCGGTCACGATCGTCTTCGGATTCGAGATGGGGATGGCGTGGGCGTTCGTCGGCGGACTGATGGCCGACTTTCTCTTCCTCAGGCCCATCGGATCGACCATCTTCGAGCTGCTTGTCGTGGTCGGTTTCACCGACCTGTCCGTGCCGTTACTCGCCAGAGCGCGTTACCCGGGCTGCATCGGCGCGGTCTTCGTGCTCACACCCGTATACCTGGTGGTTGCCGACATGGTTTCAGCGCTCCTGCAGCCACCGGCACCGACACTTCACGTGTCGAGCCTTGTAATCGCGGCGGTCGTCAACGCCGCACTCGCGGCCCTCGCCGC
The DNA here is from genome assembly GCA_027364875.1 of Chloroflexota bacterium. Classification (GTDB taxonomy): domain Bacteria; phylum Chloroflexota; class Limnocylindria; order Limnocylindrales; family CSP1-4; genus Fen-1039. Next base: position 22,341 of record DAHXON010000026.1, on the reverse strand, counting down.
GCCTCTCGTCATAGGCCTGAAGCGGCGAGCGGAGCAGCGCGAGCGCGTTCTCTGGTGGAGGTAGCACCATGAAGCTTCCTAACGTCCGGTCCCCGCGGTCCGACGGAGACCAGGACCGATGATCCACGCCCCCAGGATGCGGAACCTCGAGCTGAAGAACCTATACCGCTTCGGCCTCTTCGCTATCGCCGTCGGTGTGGCGGTGACCTCGCTCGGAGCGCGGATGGTCTATCTGCAGGTCTATCAGGGCCCCGGGAGCTACGTGGGGCCCAGCCAGGCTCCCGTGCAGGGTCAGCAGATCGCGCCTACGAGGGGCCTGATCTACGACGCGCAGAATCGGCCGCTCGTCGAGAACGTGGTGACCTACACCATTTTCGTCACCCCAGCGGATCTGCCCCTGGATCAGGAACCAACCGTGGCGACCCGCCTCGGCGCCGTCCTCAATACGGATCCGGTCAGCATCGAGGCGGCGATCGACTCGGCGACGGGCTCGCTCTACACGCCGGTCAAGATCGCCGAGAACGTCGACATCTCGCTCGCCCGCTTCATTGACGAGAACTCGGACGCGCTCCCGGGCGTGACCGTCTCCGCCGTGTCCAAGCGTCAGTACCTCAACCCCGACCTGTTCTCGCAGATCATCGGCTACACGGGTCAGATCACCGCGCAGCAGTACAACCAGTGGAAGTCGTTGGGCTACACGAAACAGGATGTGGTGGGGCAGGCCGGCATCGAGAATTCCTACGAGACGATCCTTCGTGGAACGCCCGGAACTCAGACCGTCGCGCTGGATGCGGCCGGGAAGCCGATCCCAGGGCTGGTCAACAAGGGCACCGATCCGATACCCGGTTCCTCCTTGACGTTGACCATCGACTCCAAAGTGCAGCAGTACGCGCAGACGGCCCTCAAGTGGGGGCTGTCGGCAACCAGGGTCCAGAGCGGGGTCATCATCGTCGAGAACCCGCAGAACGGCGAGATCCTGGCCATGGTCAGCCTGCCGAGCTACAACGACCAGACTTTCGCCGACGGGATCAGCGAAACGGACTTCCAGAAGCTCCTGACTGATCCCAACCAGCCACTGCTCAACAAGGCGATCGGTGCCCAGTACGCGCCGGGATCAACCTACAAGCTCGTGACCGGCACAGCCGGGCTTCAGGATCAGCCCGCCTGCAGCAACGCCATCGCCGACTACAGCTACTGCAACACCGGCACCTTCAACGCCAGCACCAAGCTCATCTCGAGCCCTCAGGTCGTCGTCAACGGCTATCCGTACCGCGAGTGGCAGGGCTTCCAGTGGTATGGACCCGGCGACATCAAGATGGGTCTGGCCCACTCGAGCGACACCTTCTTCTATCAGCTGGCGCGAATGGTCGGAATAGACAGGCTCGCCTACTGGGCCCAGCAGTACGGTTTCGGGCGGCCGACCGGCATCGACCTGCCCGGTGAGGCGATCGGAATCGTGCCCGACAACCAGTGGAAGATCGACACCCAGGGTGAGGGCATGTTCACCGGCGAGATCCTCCAGGCCGGCATCGGCCAGGGCTTCGACGCCTCGACGGCCCTGCAACTCCTCGACGCCTACTGCGCCCTCGCCAACGGCGGGAACCTATGGCAACCGCACGTCGTGAAGTCCATCACCCCGCCCGGAGGCCAGCCCGTCGCGATCCAGCCGACGCTCTTGAACAAGCTGCCGGCCTCCGCGCAGACGCTCCAGACGATGCGTGAGGCGACCCGAACGGTCGTGCTTTCCCGGCATACCTACAACCTCGTGGATATGCCCATCAAGGTCGCAGGCAAGACCGGCACAGCCGAATTCGGCGTCCGGGACAAGAACGGCAACCTGCCGTACAGCGAGTGGTTCGTCGGCTACACGCCGAAGGACGCCTTCAACGGCGACTTCAGCCAGCCGGACTCTCAGCTCGCGGTCGTCGCGTTCATCTACGGGGCCAACAGCCTGGGCAACGTGGCAACCGAGGTGGTCAAGTACTTCATGATGGAGTACTACGGCCTGACCAGGTACCCGCTGAGCCAGGTTCTGCCGTACCGCATCAACACCTGGGCGGCACGCAGGACCAACTACTACAACCTGGGCCAGCTCAACTAGGGCACTCGTGATTCATCTATGAGCGTTCTCAAGAACGAAGCCTGGAGGCTACGAGGCTGGGCGCCAAAGGCCGGCTGGATGGCCTGGCGCAACTACGACTACCAGCTGACCATCTACGCCATCCTGCTCACGATCTTCGGCCTGGCAATGGCCTACAGCAACAGCGTGGGCCCCACGCACACGCTGTTGTCGGCCAACTCCCCCTTCGTGAAGAGCATGCTCTGGGCGGTGGTTGCAGCCGTCGTTCTCGCGCTCACCACCGTTTTCGACTACAAGTGGCTTCGCTCGTTCGCCTGGCCTCTGTATCTGATCAACCTGGCCCTGCTCCTGCTCACCCTTCGCTTTGGCCAGGGCACCGGAGAGGCGGGCGGCGCAGGCCGGTGGATTGTGATCGGCGGGTTCCAGTTCCAGTTCAGCGAGCTCGCCAAGATCGTCATGGTCATCACCTTCGCGGCCTTTCTCTCCGACCGTCGGGCCAGCGCGAAGTCGCTCTGGACCATCATCGGGGCCATCGTCATCACCGTCCCGCCCTGGGTCCTTGTTCTCCTGCAGCCTGACCTCGGCACCTCGCTGGTCCTGGTGGCGGTGCTTGCCGGCGCTCTCTTCATGTCGGGAGCCAGCCTGTTGTGGCTGGCGACGCTCGCGGCCAGCGCCGTTGCCGCCGTCCCCTTCGTCTGGCAAACCATGGCCGACTATCAGAAAGCCCGCCTCATCACTCTCCTCAATCCGGGAGCCGACCCGAACGGCGCGGGTTACCAGATCCACCAATCGCAGATGGCGATAAACGCGGGCGGCGTGGCGGGAAAGGGCATCACCAACGGCAACATTCCTTTGCCTGTCCAGACGACGGACTTCGTCTGGGGCCTACTCGCGGAGGAGCTCGGCCTGCTCGGTTCGCTCGTCGTCCTCGTCCTGTTCGGGCTGATGATCTGGCGCTTGCTCCTTTGCGCCTGGCGGGCCAGCGACGAGTTCGCCATGCTGCTCGGTTGTGGCCTGGCCACGATGATCCTCTTCCAGGTGACCGTGAACGTCGGCATGGTCACCGGCATGCTCCCCGTCACCGGCATCCCGCTGCCCTTCATCACCTATGGAGGCGCCTCCCTCGTCTCGCTGGCCGGCGGCCTCGGGCTGATACAGAGCACGAATCTGCGCCGCGAAAGACCCGAGTGGTAGCCTGCCCGCTTCGCCGCCGATATTCCCGGACGCTGGACCAACCCTCGACCCGGTGATCGCCACCTCATGTTCTCTTCGACGAGCTTCCTGAGCGAACGTTCATTCCGCTCACCCGATCCGGTGCCCGCCTTGACCGTGGAGCGCCTGCTCCGGCGCGTCCGCAGGCCCGGCCGCTACTCCGGTGGCGAGTGGAACAGCATCGAGAAGGATTGGGCCGGGATCGCCATCAAGTGGTGCTTCGCGTACCCGGACCTGTACGAGATCGGGATGAGCAACCTTGGCTTGCGCATCCTCTATGAGGTCCTCAACGAGCGGCCCGATTCTCTTGCGGAGCGCTGCTTCGCCCCAGACGTGGACCTCCAGGCCCAGCTCCGAGAATCCGGCGTCCCAGTGTGGAGTCTCGAGTCCAGGCGATCGCTCCACGACTTCGACGTGATCGGGCTCAGCCTTGGGTACGAGCTGGTCGCGACGAACGTTCTGGACATGCTGGACCTGGCCGGCGTGCCGCTCCTGTCTTCGGAGCGCTCCGGGACCGATCCCCTCGTCATCGCGGGTGGGTCGATCGTCCTGAACCCGGAGCCCCTCGCCGATTTCCTCGACGCGGTGGTTCTCGGGGAAGGGGAGGACGTTGTCGGCGAGATCACCGATGCCCTGCGGACGCTGGGCTGGCAGCGGCGCCACGAGCCCGGAAACGGGATCGAGCGCTCGGATGCCCTGCGGGCCCTGGCGAGCATCCGGGGCGTCTATGTCCCATCGCTGTATCGGCCCCGATATGCGGGCGACGGCAGCTTCGAGCGGCTCGATCCGGTGGACGAATCAGTGGCCCCATCGATCGTCGGGCGGATCGCCACCGACTTCGAGACGAGGGTACGTGGTGTTCGCCAGCTCGTGCCCAACGTCTCCATCGTGTTCGACAGGGCGCAGGTCGAAGTGATGCGGGGCTGCACGCGGGGCTGCCGTTTCTGCCAGGCGGGGATGCAGTCGAGACCCCTCCGCGAGCGTCCGGCGGCGCTGGTGGTCGAGGCCGCGGATGCCATCCTTCGGTCGACCGGCTACGAGGAAATCGGGCTGACGAGCCTCTCGAGCGCGGACTACGCCGACGTCTCGACGGTCGCCTCTGAGCTTCGCCGGCGCCATCCAGAGGCCGTCGTCTCCCTGCCGAGCACCCGAGTCGACGCTTTCACGGTGGAGCTGGCCGATGCCATCGCCCCGAATGGCCGCCGATCCGGTTTCACCTTTGCCCCCGAGGCCGGCAGCCAGCGGTTGCGGGATGCGATCAACAAAGGCGTGACCGACGAGGAGATAGTGCGCTGCGCCGAACTGGCTTTCGACCGGGGTTGGAGCTCGATCAAGCTCTACTTCATGATCGGCCTGCCCGGCGAAACCGTCGAAGACGTCGAGGCGATCGGCCGGATTTCCCGCCGGGTGCTCGAGATAGGGCGGGCGAGTCACGGCGGGAAGGTCCAGGTCAAGGCGAACGTCTCGACCTTCGTGCCCAAGGTGGGCACGCCATTCCAGTGGGACGGCCAGGATCCGACGAGCCTCGTGGAAGAGAAGGTCGCCGTATTGCGAAAGGCGATCCATGGCAAGGGGCTGGCCCTGTCCTGGGATGATCCCCGCGCGTCGATCCTGGAGGCGGCGTTGGGTCGCGGAGACCGGCGGTTGGGCCGGGTCATCCGGCGGGCCTGGCAGAACGGCGCGCACCTCGATGCCTGGGACGAGCACTTCAACTTCGAGGCGTGGCAGCACGCCTTCGCGGAGGAGGGGTTGGACCCCGCCTGGTACGCCCAACGCGACATCCCGCTCACTCAGCCACTGCCCTGGGATCATCTGGGTCCCGGTGTTTCGCGCGGTTTCCTGCTTCGCGAAAGGAAACGTGCCACCGCCGCCCTCACCACCCCGGATTGCCATTGGGGGCCGTGCTCGAACTGCGGAGTTCCCGCCTCGACCGGTTTCTCCTGCGACACCGGTGAGCAGGGACCCCGCGCCAGGCTTCTCATCGGGGACCATGGCACGAGGACGGACGGGTCACGGGCAGCCGGACCCGAGGTTGGCCGGCCGCCAAGGTGGCGCTATGCGGGGCCGCCCGGCGACCCTCGCCGCGGCCAGGCCGCCGAAACACCCTGAGCATTCCGACCGTGGCCGCGCCCACCTGCGAATCGGCGTGGTAACTTGGATCGCACTCCCGCACGAGTGGAGATACGAGGAACGATGATGGAGTCGAAGGACGCCGAGGCGCGCTCTTACGAGCCGAGCTCTTCGGCGTCGCTGGTGGAGGCGGCCGGCGGCGAGTCCACGGGTTGAGCTCCGGAGAGACCACTCTCGACCTGATCAGACTCTTCGTTCTCCTGCTCGGCGCGTCGGCTGTCGTGACGATCCTCGCCCGCCGTATCAACATGCCCTACACCGTCGGCCTGGTAGCGTTCGGGCTGGTAGCCGGCGCCGTCGCACAGCCGCTTCGGATCGAGATCACGCCCCAGCTCGTGCTCGTCGTGCTGCTGCCCGCGCTGATCTTCGAAGCCTCGTACCGAACGGACCTCGTTCGACTGCGATCGTCGCTTGGCGGGGTGGCTCTGCTCGCGGGCCCCGGAGTCTTCATCAGCGCGGCTCTGATCGCGGCCGCGCTCAGATTCGGAGCGGGATTGCCCTGGACGGAGGCCTTCGTCGTGGGCGCGATGCTGTCGGCCACCGATCCGGCCGCGGTCATCGCCACGTTCCGGCGGCTTCGCTCGCCTGCGCGGCTGACCACCCTCGTCGAGGCCGAGAGCGTCTTCAACGATGGCACGGGCATCGTCGTCTTCGCCATCGCCGTCGACTTCGTGTCGCGGCCCGTCGGACCGCTCGAGGTCACGCTCGCGTTCGTATCGGTCGTGGCTTTCTCGAGCGTGCTCGGCGCGATTGCCGGATACGCGGCCTCGCGGTTGCTGCCGTACGTCGGCGATCACCTCATCGAGATCAGCCTCTCGGTGGTGCTCGCCTACGGCACCTATCTAGCGGCGGACGCGCTGCACATGTCCGGGGTCATCGCCACGGCCGTCGCCGGCATCGTGCTTGGCAACTACGGGCGCGAGCACGGCCTGTCACGGGTGACCGAGGACGCTCTGACCACCGTCTGGGATTTCATCGCCTACCTTGCGACGGCGTTCGTTTTCCTGGTCGTGGGCTTCGCGATCGCCGTCCGATCTCTCGTGGACGTCGCGCCGGCGATAGCGTGGGCGATCGCCGCGACGCTCGTCGGCCGCGCGATAATCGTCTACGGGCTGCTCGGCGGATGGCGTGTTGCACGTGAAAGGATCGGCGTCCGCGGCGCGCGCCGCCGGGGCACCGATGGCGAGGCTCCCGCGCCTGCCGTACCGCCCGCGCCGGCCGATCGGGCCGGCCAGAAGTCATCGGTGCCCGTCTCGTGGCTGCACGTGGTCTTCTGGTCCGGGCTCCGCGGCGCCGTGTCGACGGCACTCGCCCTGTCGCTGCCACTCGACTTTCCGCACCGAGCCGAGCTCCAGGGAATCACGTTCGGTGTCGTGCTCTTCACCCTCGTGGTCCAGGCCACCACTGCGGAGTGGTTCGTCCGGCGGTGGGGCGTTCCGGTCGACGGTCCTGTCGAGGACGCCGAGCTCGAGGTTGCCTCGGCCGGCCTCGAAGGAGTCGGATGAGCGAAACCAGGCAGCGCTGGCGGCTCGTCTTCAGGCGCGACGAACCGGCGATGTACCTCTCGCACCTCGACGCGATTCACTCCTGGGAGCGGGCCCTCCGGCGCGGCAGCATTCCCATGGCGATGAGTGAAGGCTTCAACCCGCGGCCCAAGCTCGTCTTCGCCGCGCCGCTGCAGCTCGGGATGCTCGCCGAACACGAGCTGGCCGACCTGTTCCTCGCCGAGCGCCTCACCGCCCCCGACCTTCGCGATCGACTGGCCGCCTGCCTGCCGCTCGGATACGTCGCGACCGATCTGTTCGACGTCTGGGCCGGCGAGCCCGCCCTCGCGCCGCAGCTCGCCGCCGCCGACTACCGGCTGATCTTGCTGGGCGCGATCCCGGAGCAGGTCGCCGGCGCCGTCGAGCGGCTTCTGGCCGCGGTTTCGCTGCCCCGCGAGCGGCAGCGCGAAGCGCGAACGATCAAGTACGACCTTCGCCCGCTCGTGATGGGTCTCCGCGCCGCGAGCCCCGAGGCGAGCTCCGCGGCTGGGGCTTGGACCGGGGCCGGGGTTGCGTCCGCGTCCTGGCCCGGGGCCGTGGCCGGGAATGCCGCCGCGGCCGGCGCGCTCCCGCCCGGTGACTCGCTCCCGCCCGAGGAGCCCGCGACACTCCTGTGGATGCGACTGCGCCACTCACAGGACGGGGGCACGGGCCGGGTCGAAGAAGTCGTCGCCGCTCTGGCTCAGGAGATCGGTCTGTCGCTGGCCTGGACCGGCGGCGAAGAGCAGGCTCGGCCGGCCGCGATGCCGACCGAGCCCGGGTCCGGTGCCGGCACGGTGGAAATCGTCAGGCCGGTCCGGGAGCGCCTCTGGCTGGCCCGCGAGCTGGTATAGCCTGCGGTCGTGCGATGGGACTGTCCGCGTGGCACGCGTTCGAGAGACCCGCGGGCGACCTAACAGCCACCCGAGCGGCCGTTCGCAAGCTCGGTGTCGCGCCAGTCTCCGTTTGACGACCCCGGTCTGCGGCCGTACACTCGCACTTCGCGCCCCGGGAAGCCGGGGGCGTATTCGTGTCGTGCACGTGACAGGGCCCGTCGCCCCGTCCACATCCTGAGGACCCATGTACGCAGTCATCGAGACCGGCGGCAAGCAGTACCGCGTCGAACTCGGAACCGAGATCGAGGTCGAGCTGCTCGATGCCAACCCCGGCCAGGAGATAAACCTCGACCGCGTGCTGCTGGTCGTGGATGGCGACAAGTCGGCCGTCGGACAGCCGGTCGTGACGGACGCGGCCGTGACCGCGCAGGTCCTCCGGCAGGAGCGGGGCGAGAAGACCATCTCGTTCAAGTACCGGCCCAAGGCTCGCCGTCGCGTGAAGAAGGGCCACCGCCAGGAGCTGTTGGTTCTCAAGATCACCGACGTCCGCCTCGGCTCGAAGAGCGCGGCGGAAGACGCGAGGGAAGCCGAAGCGGCAGCCGAGGCCGAGCGAGCCAAGGTCGCCAAGTCGGCCGCTCGCCAGGCAGCCGAGGACAAGGCTCTCGCGGAGAAGCTCAAGGCCCGCAAGGCCGCCGAGGCCGAGGAAGCCGCGAAGGCAGAGAAGCCCGCGCCCAAGGCCAAGGCAGCGCCAAAGGCCAAGGCCGAGGCCGCCCCGGCTGCCGAGGCGTCCGCCACGGCGGCACCGAAGGTCAAGGCCGAGCCCAAGGCGAAGGCCGCACCCAAGAAGTCAGACGAACCTGCCGGCGAAGCGGGCGAGGCTCCGGCCGCGCCAAAGCGCTCCACCCGAACCAAGAAGGACGAGTAGGCAATGGCTCACAAGAAGGCAGGCTCGAGCTCGAAGAACGGCCGCGACAGCGTCGGCCAGCGACTCGGCACCAAGGCCGGCGACGGCCAGTTCGTTACGGCCGGCTCGATAATCGTCCGGCAGCGGGGCATGACGTTCAAGGCCGGCCCCGGTGCGGGGCTGGGCCACGACTACAGCGTCTTCGCCAAGATCGACGGCACCGTGCACTTCGAGCACGAGACCCGCGAGAAGAAGCGAATCCGCATCGAAGCCATCGCGGGCGAGTAGCCCGTAGATCTGCGGCCGGCGATCGTCGTCGCTGCCGCGCCACCGACGACCACCGGCGGGCGACCGTTCGGAAGGCGTCCGGGAGTTGAAATGAAGCCGAAGATCCATCCCAAGTACCAGCAGGCAACGGTTACGTGCGCCTCGTGCAAGACCACGTTCCAGGTCGGTTCGACCCGGGCGGACCTTCACGTGGACGTCTGCAACAACTGCCACCCGTTCTTCACCGGCAAGCAGACGATCATCGACACCGCCGGCCAGGTCGAGCGGTTCCAGCGCCGCCTGGAGCGCGCCGAGCGCGCCTAGCTCCCAAGACAATCGCAAAGCCCTCGTGTCCTGCCGGACTCGGGGGCTTTTTCGTGCCCGCCACGGGAGCTTGTCACCCGAACGACGCTCCGTCGCCCTCTGTACATTGACACGCAAGAGGGGAGCTCCGAGTTGGGGATCGAAGCGATGACGGTAGCCGACGCGCCGCCCACGATCGACGAGTTGCTGTTTGATCACGGTTCCGTGCTCCTTGCCGCCGCGCGACTCATCTGCATGAACGAGCACGAGGCCCAGGACGTCGTCCAGACGACCTTCGAGATAGCGCTGCGGCGCGGACACACGCTTCGAGATCGATCCGCCCTGCGTGCCTGGCTTCTGGCCATCGAGGCACGCGAAGCGACTCGCCGCGTACGGCGGATGCGGCAGCTGGTCCCGTTCCATCCGCAAATCCACGACGTGCCCGTGAGCGGCCCGGGCCACGACGAACGCTTTGCCCTTCGCGAGAGTCTTCGGGGGCTGCCGCCGCGGGCACGGGCGGCGATCGTCCTGCACTACCTCGCCGGCTACTCGGTTCGCGAGACTGCCGAGGCATTGGGCGTGCGGGAGAACACCATCAAGACGCAGCTACGGCGCGGGTTGGCCCGGCTGCGGGAGGAGCTCGGCGATGAATGAGTGGCCGGTCGATCGGGACCTGGACGAGAAGCTCCGGCGCATCGTCGACGAGGAGGTCGCCGCCGCCGATCCACGCCAGATCAGGCTTTCCCGCCGACCCGCCCGGCGCGGCCCCCGTGCAGGCACCGGCCTCGCGGCGGCCGCGGTCATCGTGCTCGTCGCGGCCCTGGCGTGGCGGAGCCAGAGCGCCCCGCCGGTCAGCGGGCCGTCCGACACGCCGGCCGTCACACCGGCGACCACTGCCTCGGCCACGCCGAATCGGTCCCTCGCTCCGTCCGCAGAAGTGTCTCCAACGGGAATGACGCCGAACCCGACAGCCACATCGACTCCAGGTCCGACGCTCCAGGCAGGCCTGACGCCCGGGCCGACGGCCAACTCAGCGTGCCGACCCGGCAAGACGTACAGCTGCTGGGGGGACGGCCCCGCCGTACCGCTTGCCGACGGGCGTGTCCTGTATGCGCAGGCCGGCGCCATCTTCGACCCGGTCACCCACCTATTCACTGCCACGGGCAGGACGAACGTCGATCGCGCCTTTGGGACGGCCACATTGCTCACTGACGGCCGCGTTCTCATCGCCGGTGGCTACGATGTTAATGCCCAGCGGGACGCGATCACGGACGAGATCTACGACCCGACCACCGGTCGTTTCACGCCCGTTGGACCGGTGGCCCCACACGGCAGCGATGCCGTCTCGGTGGTGCTCGCGGACGGCCGCGTCCTGATCCTGGGGGGTACTTACAACTCCCCGGTGGCCCAGGTTGCCGCCGACGTATTCGACCCGGCGAGCGGAACGTTCACCGCCGCCGGATCGACGCCTCGTGAGGGCTACGCCTCCGGCGGCCCTGGCAACGGCGGCATCTCCGCCTCGCTCCTAGGCAATGGCAAGGTCCTCATTGTCGAGGCGTCCGACGGGCAAACATCGAGCACGGAAATCTACGACCCATCCACAGACACCTTCACTCCGTCGGCTACGTCCGCGCTCCTGCGAGGTGCCACACCGTCCCTGGCGAAGCTGCCCGACGGGCGGGTGATGCTCTTCGGCGGCGGCAACGCTGCCGTCGAGGTCTACGACCCGACCACAGGTTCGTTCGGCCGCCTGGCAAGCATGCCCGGTCCGAGCGTTGTTCGGGCCTTTGCGACCCTTACCGATGGCCGGATCCTCGCACTCGCGGTGGTTGGGTTGAACCTGGGCCGCACCGGCCCGCCTCGGACTCCCGACGGATTGTTCGATCCGCTGCCGCCGGCCAGCGCCCGGCCGGCGCCGGACACCGCCACTACGGCGGTTACCCTGGACGGCGAGATCTACGACCCGGTCCAAAACAAGTGGACGGATCTCGGAGAACTCAACCTGGAGCGCATCACCGTCCAGGTCGCGGCCCTCCCGAATGGCGCGGCCATCGTGACCGGCACGACGCCGGGCGGTATGGGCGCCGAAGTCAGCGAGCTATTCGATCCGAAGACGGGCAAGTTCGCGGTGAACGAGTAGCCGGACGCCGCCAGGCCGACCGCGCCGGCTGCGCTCCGGGTTCGGGCGGTTCGGTCCGGTACACTTCCGCGCATGGCGACATTTCACTACGGCGGCCAGGCGCTCATCGAAGGCGTCCTGATGCGCGGCCGAAACGCACTCGCGGTCGCGATCCGCCACCCCGACGGCTCCATCGTCTGGGCTGTCGAACGGCTGGATCTTGGTCTGCGCGCCCGCCGCGCGATGAAGCTGCCTTTCCTGCGGGGACTCGTTCTCCTCTACGACACGCTGGTCACCGGAACCCGCTGGCTGGTCCGATCCGCCACTCTCCAGGCTCTCGCCCTCGAGGAGGCGGAGGGGCAGCCCGGGCAGGGCGGAAGCGGCGGGGCCGGCCCGTCCGGGACCTCGGCCGTCGGCTCAACCCTGCGATCCACTCTGGGCTCGATCGTCGGGTCGGTCATGCGATCGCCTCTGACCCTGGCGCTCGGCGCGCACTCGGAGACGGATGCCGGCTCCGGCCTCGAGCCTCGAGACGACGACGCGCACTACTCGAACCCGGACGACCCCACGCCGGCCGAGGTGGCCGCTGCGCGGCCTCAGCCGAGCCTTGGCAAGGGCTACAACGTGGCGATCGGCGGGATGCTGATAGTCAGCTTCGCCTTCGGCATTGGCATCTTCTTCCTGCTGCCGCTGTTCCTCGCCCAGGCGACCGTGGGCCGCGTCAACCAGGGCCTTGGCCTGCAGCTGTCCGAAGGCTTCATCCGCGTCGTGATCTTCGTCGGCTATCTGATCCTGATAGGCCGCGCGGCGGACGTCCGTCGCACGTTCCAGTACCACGGCGCCGAGCACATGTCGATCCACACGCTCGAGGGCGGCGATCCGCTGACCACGGACGCGGCCCGCAAATACCCGACGGCGCATCCGCGCTGCGGAACCGAATTCCTTGTGGTGGTCCTGATCGTCTCGATCTTCGCCTTCGCGCTGATCGGCAGCATGCCGCCGCTCTGGCTCGTGATCTCTCGCGTGATCTTGATCCCGATCATCGCCGCGATCAGCTACGAGATCCTGCAGTTCGGCGCCAGGCACCGCCAGTACGCCCTGGTGCGGGCCCTCTGGTCGCCGGGCATCTGGGTCCAGATGATCACGACCAAGCAGCCGACCGACGACATGGTAGAAGTTGCGATCGTTTCGCTTGAACGGGCGCTCGTCGCCGACGGCAACGAGATCCCGGCGGGCAGCGCTACCTTCGCGACCCGCCCGATGTACCCGGAGCTCGAACGGGTGCCGGTCCCGGCCGCGGTCGAGACGGGAGGCCGGCCTTGATCGACGCCAAGCTGATCGAGATCTCGCAGCAGTACGACTCGATCCAGCGCGAGCTTTCGACGCCGGAGGCGGCCGCGGATCCCGCCACGCTCAAGCGGCTGGGCAAGGAGCTCTCTCAGCTCGAGCCCGTCGTGGAGGCCTGGCGCGAGCTTCTCGCCGTCCGAAAGGAGCTCGCCGAGGCTCGCGAGCTGCGCGAGTCGCCGGACGAAGACATGCACGATCTGGCCCAGGAGGAGCTGCGCCGCCTCGAGCCGCTCGAGACGGAGCTGATCGAGAACCTCCGCGTTCTGCTCCTGCCCCGCGACCCCAACGACGAGAAGAACGTCATCCTGGAGATCCGGGCCGGCACCGGCGGCGAAGAAGCCAAGCTGTTCGCGGCCGAGCTGCTGCGGATGTACCTGCGTTACGCCGAAAGGCATCGCATGGGCGCCGAAGTCCTCAACGCCGACGAGAACGGCATCGGAGGGATAGGCGAGGCCATCGTCGAGGTCACCGGGCGAGGCGCGTACAGCCGCCTCAAGTTCGAGGCCGGCGTGCATCGGGTTCAGCGGATCCCGGTAACCGAATCGAGCGGGCGCATCCACACCTCCACGGCCACAGTGGCGGTCATGCCAGAGGCCGAGGAAGTGGACGTCGAGATCGACGAGAAGGACATCCGGGTGGACGTCTACCGGTCCACCGGGCACGGCGGGCAGTCGGTCAATACAACGGACTCGGCCGTCCGGATCACCCACATCCCCTCCGGCATCGTGGTGGCGATCCAGGACGAGAAGAGCCAGATCAAGAACAAAGCCAAGGCGATGGCGATCCTCCGGAGCCGGCTTCTCGACAAGGAGCGGGCCAAGGCTGCGGAGGCCGAATCGGCGCTGCGCCGCAGCATGGTCGGCTCGGGCGAGCGAGCCGAGAAGGTCCGGACCTACAACTTCCCCCAGGACCGGCTCACGGATCATCGGATCAGCCTGGACCTCCACAACCTGCCCGGAGTCATGGACGGCGACCTGGACCGCCTGATCGACCAGCTCAGCAACACTTACCAGGCGGAGCGGCTCCGAACCCTGGTCGCCGAAGGCTCCGAGGCATGACGTCGGCAGCGCGGCCTCGCTCCCGCGTCTAGGGAGGCGGGGTGGCCACGATCGGGGAGCTTCTGAGTTCGGGCACGGCCCGGCTGCGTGCGTCCGGCTCCGAGAGCTCGAGGCTGGACGCCGAGCTGCTCCTGGGTTGGGCCGTCGGCGTGGAACGGACGACGATCCTGGCGCATCCCGAGGCGCCCGTGGGCCCGGACGCCGCGAGGACCTACGAAGGGGCGGTCGCCCGTCGCGAAGCCGGCGAGCCGGTTGCGTACATCCGCGGCGTGAAGGAATTCCACGGTGTGGCGTTTTCCGTGGACCCGCGGGCGCTGATACCACGGCCCGAGACGGAGCTCATGGTCGACGAGGCGGAGCGCGACCTGGCGTGGCGGCTCACCTCCGCGCCCCGGCCGGCCGGTACGCCCGCCGTACGGGTCGTCGACGTGGGCACGGGCTCCGGCGCCGCCGCCATCGCCCTGACCCTGCGCCTGCGGGAGCGCCGGATGCTGCCCGAAGTGGCGATCGTCGCTTCGGACTGTTCGCCCGACGCGCTGGACCTCGCCCGGGAGAATGCGGTGGGTCATGCCGTCGCGGACGCGATCTCGTTCGTCGTTGCCGACCTGCTGCCGCCGAGTGAGCGGCCGTTCGACGTCGTCCTGGCCAACCTGCCGTACATCCCGTCGGCCGAGATCGATCGGCTGCCGATCGCCGCGAGCTTCGAGCCGCGCGTGGCCCTCGACGGCGGCCCGGACGGCCTGGCCGTGGTGCGCCGCCTGATCGCGCTGCTTCCATCCGGTCTGGCGCAGGACGGTTCGGCCTACCTCGAGATCGGCTTCGACCAGGGCCGCGCGGTGGAGGCGCTCGTCGCCGAGCTGCCCGGAACCTGGTCGTGCGCCATCAAGCAGGACCTGAGCGGCCGCGATCGCCTGACCGAGATCGTCCGGTCCATACCCTCGCTTTCGAAAGGCCGTTAGCCGATGGTCGATCCCGCCCTGCCCATCCGCCTCATCGCCCTCGACATCGACGGCACCCTTGTCGGCGAGGACCTCGTCATCTGGGAACGCACCCGCGCGGCGATACGCGAGGCGCGCCGCCGCGGCATCACGGTCTCGCTCGTGACAGGCCGGATGGCCACCAGCGCGCGGCCATTCGCGCGGGAACTCGAGCTGACCAGCCCGATCGTCGCCCAGCAGGGCGCGCTCATCCGCTCCATGCCAGAGCCCGGCTCGACGCGGGAGGGCCATCTGCTCTACCACCGGACCATCAAGCCCGCGGTGACCACCGAGATCGTGCGCTGGTGTCAGGAGCGGGACCTGATGCCCCACTTCAACTACCTGGAGTGGATGATCGTCGGTGCCCAGGAGTCGCGCATCGACGAATACAGGATGTTCGTCGGCGATCGGCTGCGCGTCGTGCCGGACGTGCTTGCCCGCGCCGCCGCACGGCCGGTGACCAAGGTAGTGGCTATCGGCGAGGGCCAGCACTCGCTCGACGTCCTCGACGCGGCCCGCGCCCATTTCGCCGGCCGGGCCGAGGTGACGCTCAGCCATCCCCGCTTTCTCGAGTTCCTCGCCCCCGGGGTGTCGAAGGGCCAGGCGGTCCGCTGGCTTGCCCGCCGGCTGGGCGTGCCGCTGAGCCAGTCCATCGCGATCGGCGACCAGTACAACGACCTGGAGATGATCACCGAGGTGGGCCACGGGATCGCCATGCCGAGCGCTCCGCCGGCCGTCCAGGCCGCCGCGCAGTACGTTGCGCCGCCGGTTGGGGAGGAGGGCGCGGCTCAGATGATCGAACGTATCGCCCTCGACGGAGTGGGCGGGAGCGCCCGGCTCGACGGAGTTCGGCGTCGGCCATGACGGCGCGCATCGTCACCGACGACGAGGCCGGCCGGGCGGAGGCGGTCGCCACGCTCCGCGGCGGCGGCATCGTGGCCATGCCCACCGACACGGTTTACGGCGTGGGAGTTGCCCTGGGTGCGGAGGACGGTCTGCCGCGGCTGTTCGCCGCCAAGGATCGGCCGCTGGACAGGGCGATCGTGCTGCTGGTCGCGGACGTCGAGCAGGCACAGAGTGTGGGCGCGATGACGCCCGTGGCTCGATCCCTTGCCGGACGTTTCTGGCCGGGCGGCCTGACGCTCGTGCTTCGGCAGGTCGAAGGCTCGGGCCTTCCGGCTGTTCTCACCGCCGGCAACTCCACCATCGGCATCCGCGTGCCCGACCACGACTGCCCCCGGGCGCTCGCCCGCGAGCTCGGACCGCTGCCCGTGACCTCGGCCAATCTCTCGGGTCAACCGGCGGCCACGACGGCGGCGGAGGTCGTCGCTCAGCTGGGTGAGGCCATCGACCTGATCCTCGACGGCGGCCCGGCTCGCGGCGGAATTCCTTCGACAGTAGTCGACTGCGCCGGCGGGGGAGCTCGCGTCCTGCGTGCCGGTGCCATCGCGCCGGAGACCATCGACGCGATAGCCGGTGCCTGATTCGAAACCGCCGGGTGACACGGAAGCCGGTCAGATCGGCGACAATGGAGAGGACCTCGGTATCCCGATGTGCGGCGTGACGGCCGCGGGTGCCCGCCTGCGACTGGGGCCGATCCCGTAGGTCAGACAAGGAGCAACGATGACGATCGCACGTCGAGAGGGGATCGCCTGGGCGCGGCTGGCCGACGTCGACCCCGAGCTGTGGGCGGCCATTCGCGGCGAGACGGATCGTCAGCGCTGGAAGATCGAGCTGATCGCAAGCGAGAACTACACCTTCGCCGCGGTCATGGAGGCGCAGGGCTCGCCTCTCACGAACAAGTACGCCGAGGGGCTGCCGGGCAAGCGCTACTACGGCGGCTGCGAGTTCGTGGACGTGGCCGAGCGCCTGGCCCAGGATCGGGCCCTTGCGCTGTTCCCCGGCGCCGAGCACGTGAACGTCCAGCCCCACTCGGGCGCTCAGGCGAACATGGCCGCCTATCTCTCCGTCCTCGAGATCGGCGACAGGATCCTGGGCATGAACCTTGCCCATGGCGGCCACCTCACACACGGATCGCCGGTCAATTTCTCCGGCAAGTGGTTCGAGGTCCACGCCTACGGCGTCGATCCCGAGACCGAGCAGATCGACTACGAGGCCCTCGAGCGCCAGGCGGCCGAAGTCAAGCCGAAGATGATCGTCGCCGGCGCCAGCGCCTATCCGCGAACCATCGACTTCGAGCGCATGGGCAGGATCGCCCACGCCAACGGCGCACTGCTCTTCGTGGATATGGCCCATATCGCGGGTCTCGTGGCGGCCGGCCTGCATCCCACGCCCTTCGGCCACGCCGACATCGTCACCACGACCACACACAAGACCCTCCGCGGCCCGCGCGGCGGCCTGATCTTCTGCCGGGCAGATCTGGCGAAGGCCGTCGACAAGTCCGTCTTCCCGGGTACGCAGGGCGGCCCGTTGATGCACGTCATCGCGGCCAAGGCCGTGGCTCTCAAGCTCGCGGCGACGGACGAGTATCGCCAGGATCAGCGTCAAACCGTCGTCAACGCCCGCCTGCTGGCCAGGACGATCGCCGACGCGGGCGCTCGGGTGGTATCCGGCGGAACGGACAACCACCTGATGCTCGTAGACGTCACGCCGCTCGGCGTCACCGGCCGCGAGGCCGAACACCTCCTCGACGAGATCGGCATCACGGTTAACAAGAACGCCATTCCCTTCGACAAGAACCCGCCCAACACGGCGTCCGGCATTCGAGTCGGCACTCCGGCGACTACGAGCCGGGGCTTCCGCGAACCCGAGATGAAGACCATCGGCCAGACGATCGTCAACGCGATCGTCACGCGCGACGATCCGTCCGAACAGGCCAAGCTCGCGGCGATCGTCCACGATCTGTGCGCCAGGTTCCCCGTTCCGGGCCTCCAGGAGGACTGATCACGGGATTTCTTCGGGCGACCGAGTCGGCACCTCGTCGGCTTGGGAAGGCGACAGGGCAGCCCACGACCGCCGGGCCCCACTCGGCTGGACCGCGAGGATGAGTCTGTCCGACGATGCCATTCGGGCGTTCCCCGCCCTGCTGGTCGGTTTCCTGGCAGCCATGTTCGTCGCCATGGCCGTGACGCCGCTGGTTCGGCGCTACGCCCGGCTGCACCGCATGGTCGACCGGCCCGAGGCCAGGCGCGTCAACACCCGAGTCGTGGCCCGAGGCGGCGGCATCGCCATCGCGATCGGCTTCATCTCAGTGTCCGCGGCGTTGCTGGCGCTGAACCTCGGGGGGCATTGGGTCGACAGGCCCGACGGCGTCAGCGGCCTCGAGATCGCAGCTCTGCTCGTGGGCGGCGCTCTCGCGGTGGGCATCGGGCTCCTCGACGACCTGTTCCAGCTCCGGGCTCGATACCAGCTGCTGGGTCAAGTCGCCCTGGCCGTGTTCGCCCTGGCCCTCGGCATCCAGGTGAGAGTGGTCAACGTGCCAATCCTCCCCGATGGGGCCCTGCAGCTCACCGGCAGCCTCACGGCGCTGGCCCTCCTCGCGACGCTGATCTGGATCGTCGGGATGCTCAACAGCATCAATTTCATCGACGGGCTCGACGGCCTCTCGACGGGGATCGCGCTCATCGCCGCCGTCACCCTGGGGACCATCAGCCTGGTCGGCAACCCCGAGCAGCCGTACGTGGCGCTGTTCTGCTTCACCCTGGCGGGCGCGCTGGCCGGGTTCCTGCGCTGGAACTTCCACCCCGCCACAGTCTTCTCCGGCACGAGCGGGATCATGTTCGTCGGCTACACGCTGGCCGTGCTCTCCATCCTCGGCGCGGCAAAGGTGGCCGTCGCGGCACTGGTCCTCGGCGTGCCGATCATGGATACCTTCTGGATCATCGTCCGCAGAGTCGGATCCGGCCGCTCACCCTTCGCCCCGGATCGCGGGCACATCCACCACCGGCTCCTGGACCTGGGCCTGTCGCATCGCAACACGGTCCTGGTGATCTACTCGGCCTGCATACTCCTGGCCGGCCTCTCCCTCGTTCTCTCGGGCACGGGCCAGATGTACGCCTTCCTGGGCCTCGTGCTTCTGTTCGGGCTGGCTCTGCTCCTCATCGAGCGGCTGGGACCCGGAGGAGAGGCAATCGGCGAGAGCCTGGACGCGGACTCCTACGACGACAACCACTCCGGCGAAACGATCGACCACGCGGGTCCGGGCGGCGGCGGAAACGGTGATGGAAGCGGCAACGCCGGCGGCAGCGCGGGCGCGGCAGCGGATGGCCAGAGAAGCGCCTCCCTCGAGGATGCCGCGGGGCACCTGGTCAAGTAGGTTGCGGTCAGGTGGCGAGAAGTGGCTCCACGTTCGGGGGGTTGAGCGGTTCGATAGGGCCGCTGGTAAACTCACGGCGCCCACGCCAGGGACGAGATGAACGATCCAGAAAAGGCCTCCGGCTACGTCGTCCTCTTTTCGGAGATCGGCTTCGTCCTCCTGTTCACCGTCCTGGCAGGCATTCTGGCCGGCTACTGGCTGGACCAGCGGCTCGGAACGGTCCCGGTCTTCGTTCTGATCGGGTTCGCGATCGGCGGCACGAGCGGCGCGATCGGTACCTGGCGCTTGACGGCCAGGTTCCTGGCGAAGCTGGATGAATCTGATCGGCGGTGAGGCCAGCACGCGCCGGGCAACGGAGCAACTGTGACTAGCGAACCGGGACTCGGGCTTTCGGAGCTCGAGAACAACGAGGGGTTGGGCGTGACGGACGCTGGCCCGGCCGGCCTGGCCGAGACCGACGAGCCGGCCGAGCCCCGTCGACCTCGCCGGCGCCTGACGCCCGGCCGCTTCCTGCTTCTCCTGGCCCTGGCCACCGTCGTGCTCGACATAGTGGCCGTCATCCTGGTTCCGCCGTTCCCTGCCGAGGGCAAGCCCGGCGAGGCCTGCGATTTCCCGTCCTGCTTCGTCCAGAGCGCAATCGAGATGCCGCCGCCTAACATCGTCTTCGATTTCTCGCCCGGCACGGCTCCGGCGACGGCACCCCTCGTCTACTTCCATCCGAGCATCAGCTCCACGATCCTGACGATGTGGATCGTGATGATCTTCATCCTGCTGCTCGCGATCGTGGCGACGCGGCGCATGAAGCTCGTGCCGACCGGGATCCAGAACGCCGTCGAGTGGGCCTACGAGTTCGGGCTGGACTTTGCGGTGGGCATCGGCGGGGAGCGGGCGAGACGCTACTACCCGATCTTTGCCGGATTCTTCATCTTCATCCTGTTTTCGAACTGGAGCGGCCTCGTGCCCCCGATCGGCAAGATCGAGGACCTGCGGGCGCCCACCAGCGACGTGAACGTGACGATCGGACTGGCCATCACCTCGTTCGTCATCTTCGAGGCCGAAGGCTTCCATCGCCTGGGCATTCGGGGCTACCTGGGGAAGTTCTTCCCTCTCGGGGAGTTCCGAAACGGCATCGGGGCGGGCCTGTTGGCCATGTATGTCGGGATAATCGAACTCTTCCTCGAGTTCGTGAAGCCGGTCACGCTAGCGATGCGACTCTTCGGCAACATCTATGGTGGCGAAGTCGCTCTCGCGGTCATCTCGGCCCTGACTCTTGCGGTCGTGCCTATCGCCCTGTACGGCCTCGAGGCACTGCTCAACGTGATCCAGGCCCTCATCTTCTCGGTACTGTCGCTCATGTTCATCCTGATCGCCATCGAAGGCCATGGCGCCGAGGAGCACGAGCGGCCGACCGTCGACCCCATCAGTGGCATGGAGCAAGTCCCGGCGGTCAACGCCCAATGAAACCCGGCTTCCACGCAAGTGGCCAACCAACCGTCACGTCAGATCACTAGAAGGAGGATCACTTCATGACCCCCGAGCATATCGGAGCCGGTCTCGCGGCCCTGGGAGTCATCGGCCCCGGCATCGGCATCGGCATCCTGGCCGGCATGTCGAGCAACGCCATCGGGCGCAACCCCGACGCCGCCGGTCAGATCCGCGGTCTTGCGATCATCCTCGCCGGCTTCGCCGAGGGCCTTGGCGTTCTCGCGATCGTCGTCGGCCTCCTCTCGCTGTTCCTCAAGTAGGACCTGCCGTCAGGGAGCGCGACCGATGTCTATCAACTTCTTCTGGGTCATCGTCGCCGCCCTCAACTTCATCCTGTTCCTGGCTCTGATCTGGACGTTCGGATTCCGGCCGATCGCCAGCATCCTCTCCGACCGCACCAGGCGGCTGGAGCAGGGCCTGGCGGACGCCGAGGCCGCTCGCAAAGAGCGCGAGGCCGCCCTGGCCGATCGCGAGGCCGCGATGGCGCGAGCCCGCGGCGAGGCCAACGCGCTGATCGCCGCCGCGCAGAAAGCGGCCCAGGATCTGCGCGAGGCCGACATTGCCGCAACTCGAGCCGAGCTCGACCAGATGCGGGAACGAGCCGCCTCGGACATCGCCGCGGAACGCGACCGCGCCATGGCGGATCTTCGCGCCCAGGTCGCGGATCTGGCGCTCGCCGCCGCGGGCCACGTGGTGGCCGAAACGATGACCGATGCCAGGCAGCGGCGCCTGGTCGAGGACTTCATCCGCGAAGGTGGCGGCTCGGGCAAGCAGTCGAGCGGATCCGGACCCGCTGCGGGGCGGACCAACTGATGCCTCGCCTCGCCGCCAGCCGGCGCTTCGCCGAAGCCGCTTTCGAGATCGCGACCCGCGACGGAACGGTGGAAGCGTGGCGCAAGGACCTGGGCGTGTGCTGCGAAGTGGCCAGCGACGAAGCCGCCGCCCGGGCCATCGACAGCCCGGCCGTGCCGTTCGAGAGACGGCGCGAAGTGGTCGAGCAGATCCTCGGCAGCCGCGTATCGCGGCTGACGCTCAACCTGGCCCTGATGCTGGCCGCCCGCGGTCGCTTCGGCCTCCTGCCCGACATCAGCTCGGATTTCGACGAGCTGTGGCGTCGATCGAGGGGCATCGTCGGTGCGACCGTCACCACGCCCTCGGCGCTGACGCCATCGGAGCTCGCCGCTCTCCAGGGGCGCCTCGAGGAGATGTCCGGCTCGCGGATCGAGCTGTACACGGAGATCAATCCAGATCTGATCGGTGGCCTGTGCGTTCGTATCGGGGACTACCAGATCGACGCCAGCATCGCCACTCGCCTGTCGCGCCTGCGCAAGCAGCTGGTCCAGGGCACGAGCTAACAGCGGGAGCCGCCGGGGCCCGACCAGCCGCGGCGCCGACCACGTCAATCGGAGAAGGCATGGCCATTCGCTCAGACGAGATCGTCAGCATCATCAAGAACACGATCGAGACCTTCGGGACCGAAGCCGAGTCCCGCAGCGTCGGCACGGTCGTGGAAGTCGGCGACGGCATCGCCCAGATCTACGGCCTCTCCGGCGCCCTTTCGTCGGAGCTCCTCGAGTTCCCCGGCGGCGTGATGGGCATGGCCCTCAACCTCGAGGAGGAGACCGTCGGCGCGGTCATCCTGGGCGATCCGACCCATATCAAGGAAGGCGACGAGGTCAAGCGCACCGGACGCATCATGAGTGTGCCCGTGGGCGACGCCATGATCGGACGCGTCGTGAACTCGCTCGCCGAGCCCATCGACGACAAGGGGCCCATCGCTACCGACAAGTTCATTGCCCTCGAGCGCATCGCTCCCGGCGTGAT
>DAHXON010000025.1 GCA_027364875.1 Chloroflexota bacterium | reverse complement strand
CACCTGCAGGCGAGCGCACCGGGTGTGCGTGAGCCGAGGAGCGCAGGCCTCAACGCCGCGATCGGGCCGCATCAGCGGCCCCGTAACCGAGTCGGCGCTCAGGCGGTTCGAGCGCAAGGCGAGACCGAGCACCTGCAGGCGAGCGCACCGGGTGTGCGTGAGCCGAGGAGCGCAGGCCTCAACGCCGCGATCGGGCCGCATCAGCGGCCCCGTAACCGAGTCGGCGCTCAGGCGGTTCGAGCGCAAGGCGAGACCGAGCACCTGCAGGCGAGCGCACCGGGTGTGCGTGAGCCGAGGAGCGCAGGCCTCAACGCCGCGATCGGGCCGCATCAGCGCCGACTCCTAGTCCAGGCGGCGAATGACGCCTATTAGCTTCCCCTGGATTCGCACGTCGTTGTAGAACATCGCCGGGTAGTCCGGGTTGGCCGGCTGAAGGCGGACCCTGCCCGCTTCCTTGAAGAACTGCTTGAGGGTGACCGCGTTCTCCTCGACCTGCGCGACCACGATGTCGCCGTCGCGGGCCGTCTGCTGCGGCCGGATCAGGACGTAGTCGCCGTCCTGAATGTGGGCATTGATCATCGAGTCGCCGCGGACGCGAAGCACGTACGCATCCCCGGAAGGGGCCAGAAGGTCCGGCACGGCCAGACTCTCCGAGGCGTCCTGGTAGGCCTCGATTGGGCCGCCGGCCGCGATCTCGCCGACGATCGGCAGGACGTGAGCTTCCGTAGCCGCAGCCTGCGGCATCAGCTCGCCCGACAATCCAAGCCGCAGCGCGGCCATTGGGGTGAGCCGGAGTGCCCGGGACTGGGCGGCGCCTCGCTCCAGATAGCCCTCGCGCTCGAGCATCTGGAGATGGTGATGGACAGCCGAGGTGGAGGCCAGATCCACCGCCACCGCGATCTCCCGCACCGATGGCGGATAACCTCGCGTCCGCAGCGTGGCCGCGATGTAGTCCAGGATCTTGCGTTTCCGTTCCGCGTCGTGCTTCGTCACGGGTTTACCCCTTTCCCGTTCCGGAGCGTACCGAACGGACGTTCGATTGTCAAGCAAGTGGCGTAGGATCCGCGGCCGGGGCAGGTGCGAGGCCTCCGGCGGGCCGGCCGCTCCGCCGCTGCGCCGCGCTGCGCGGTCGACCGGCCGATCTCGGCCACCGGCAAGGGGGCCGATGAGGTCGCCGGTGGCCTAGCGCCCGCGGTCGCCCGCCGGTTCGCCGTCGCCGTCTCCGAGCCCATCGGCGGGCTCGTCGAGAGACTTGCGCACTCGCTCGAGGAGCGCTTCGGAGGTGAAAGGCTTGTTCAGGTAGGGAATCCTGCCTTCGCGTGTGCCGGCCCGGATCAGCGAATCCTCCGAATATCCGGACGCGAAGATCACGCGGAGGTCCGGGCGGGCCGCGACCAGCTGGCGAGCAAGGTCGGCGCCGCTAATGCCCGGCATGACCACGTCCGTGAGCAGGAGGTCGAGGTGCGGGAGCGTCGGTGCCATGGCCAGGGCTTCGTGGCCGTTGGCGGCCGTGAAGACCCGGTACCCGGCCGATCGCAGCACCCTCTCGACGACCTTGCGCACCGGCGCCTCGTCCTCGGCCACGAGGATGGTTTCGCTGCCACCGGGGTTTGCCTGTTCGCTCGCGGCACTGGTCACCGTGTCCGGGGCGCTGACCCGTGGCAGGAACACGCTGAAGACGCTGCCCGAGCCCGGAGAGCTGTCGGCGATGACGAAGCCGCCGCTCTGCTCGACGATCCCGCTGACCGTGGACAGCCCGAGGCCCGTTCCCCGACCTCTGGACTTGGTCGTGAAGAACGGCTCGAAGATGTGCTCCCGGACCTCGGGCGTCATCCCCAGCCCCGTGTCGGCGATGGTGACCGAGACGTATCTTCCGGCCGAGGTGCCGACGTGGCTGCGCTCGTATGCCTCGTCGAGGTCGGCGTCGGCAGTGGTGATAGTCAGCATGCCGCCGTCGGGCATGGCTTCGCGGGCATTGACGGCCAGGTTGAGTATCACCTGCTCGATCTGGCTCTGGTCGGCCAGTATCGCGCCGAGCCCGTCCCCGGTCCTTATCCGGAGGGCGATGTCCTCGCCCAGCGTTCGGGCGAGCATGGAACGCATGCCTTCGAGGACGTCGTTGAGGTCGAGCAGCCGCGGTTGCATCACCTGGCGCCGGCTGAAGGCGAGCAGATCGCGCGTCAGGCCGGCGGCCCGGTCGGAGGCCTTGAGCACCTCACGAACGTCCGACGAGGCGGGATGATCCGCCGGCAGCGAGCCGATGGCCAGCTCCGAGTAGCCGCTGATCGCGGTCAGGATGTTGTTGAAGTCGTGGGCGATGCCGCCGGCCAGGCGCCCAACCGCCTCCATGCGCTGCGTCTGGGCGAGCTGCGTCTCGAGGGCGCGCTCCCTGGTGATGTCCCTGGCCAGGACCACCGAGCCCGAGGGGTTGCCGGCGTCGTCCCGGAGCGGCGCGACCGCCATCTCGAGCTCCACCGCGGTGCCGTCGCGCCGCTGCCGCGCGAACCGCCCCCGCCAGTGAGCGCCGCGCTCCACGGTGGTCCGGAGCTCCGCGAGCTGCTCCGGATCCGACGTACCCCTCAGCACGGCCAGATCCTGCCCGAGTAGCTCCTGCGGCCCGTAGCCGGTTATGGCGGTCAGGGCCGGGTTGACGTAGGTGAGCTTCCAGTCTCGATCCGTGGTCGCGATGGCTTCGGCCGCCTGAGCCACCGCCGCCGCGAGGCGGGCCCGCTCGGCGACCGCCAGGGTGGCGTTCTGGCGGGCGGTCACGAGAAGCCGGGCGACGAGCAGGGCCATCAGGATGCCCGTGGCCGGGATGTGCTGCTCGAGCATCTGGACGTCGTCCCAGTGGTAGAGCGGCGGCCCGACGAAGGCCAGGAAAACCGCCAGGTACGGAAGCCACGGGACGAGCCGGCGGTAGCGGGTCAGATCCAGGACTCGCCGCGCCGCCGGCGAATGCCGGGATTGCAGGTAGGCGCCCATCACCAGCCCGAGCCACGCGAAGCCGTACAGCAGACCCGAGGCCCCACCCGGGAGATACGTTCCTCGCAGTTCCTCCACGCCCGAGATGACGTCGCCGGCGAACAGAAGCACAAGAGAAGCCGCCCCCATCGCGAGCGCGAGCTGGTTCGCGGAGCGAAGCCCTCGCAGCAGGACCGCGACCATGGCGAAGACCAGGGACAGGTCGGCGACCGGGAAGAAGGCCGCAAACACGGCGTCGAACGGAGCCGCGTTCATCTCCCTGGCGACCGGGAAGAAGGCGAAGTGCCAGACGAGCATCGCCGTGCTCCAGGCGATGATCGACACGTCCAGCCAGGACTGGAGGGCGTCGGAGGTTGCCTGGAAGGGCCTGGCCATGAGGACCAACCCCCAGGCGATCGTCGGATATGTCGCGAGCTCCAGGACCACGCCCGCGGCGCTCAGCGGACCGTCGTGGCGGGTGCCGGCGATGAAGAGACAGACGTAGCCGAGGCCGTACGAGGCGATTCCCGTCGCGACGAGGGACCAGGCGCGGCGGGTCCGCTCGTCCAGGTGCTGCGACCAGCGCAGCCGAAGCCCGATCAGCGCGACGAGAACGGCTGCCGGAAAGGCGACCGCGCCGGTGAGGCGATCGAACACGCCGCCGCTCAGCAGCCCGGACAGCCAGAGAACGCTGTAGACGCATTCGAAGGCGGCCATCGCTCCGATCAGGAGGATGAACGGGCGCTCGAGCCGGGCCGCCGCCTGCCCGGACTGCACCGAATCGGCCTGGCACGAGTCTGGTCTCTCTGCCTCGCCCGACCGGAAGGCGCGTTCGATCCGCGCGACGCCACCGGCGGCTTCCCCTGCCCCGGGAGCCACCGGCGTCTTGCCGCGCGCTTCGCCGCTCGATCCTGTGTCTCTTCGCCCGCTCATCTACCCCGATCCGGCCAGCACGTGCTGCGGATCCTACGCTAACGGGCAGGTCTCGGGCAGCCCCCTGCGCGGAAGGCGTGGCGCGGACGCGCCAGAAGCCCATCGCGTCGTGGCGACCCTCTCCTGATAGACTCACACCGGGAAGCCGGGTGAGTCGTTCACCTCGCCGGCTCCACGCCCCGAGCGCTACGGTGTTTTTTGGGCGGTGGTGTCGGCAGACGATCCAAGTCAGAGAATGTGGGCCCCAGTCGCATGCTTTCGAGAGGACGCCAGCACCGCCGGAGCGGACTGCTCCGCACGTTGCGATGGCTAGCTTTTGTCCCGGTGGCAAGTCGGCTGCCCATGTACTCCCGGCTGATCTGGGCGCTTGCCCGGGATAGCCGGATCCCGGCCAGCCGCAAGGCGATCCTGGTCGGTGCCGTGGGCTACGTTCTCGTGGGCCGCGACCTGATTCCCGACGAGATACCCGTGCTGGGCGGGATCGACGACCTCGCCGTCGTCGTTCTGGCGGTCGAGCTCTTCTTCGAAGGAGTACCCGACGAGATACTCCAGGAGAAGATCGAGGAGCTCGAAATAGACGGCGACGTCTTCCGGCACGACATGGACCAGGTTCGGCGGGTGACGCCGGCCCCGGTCCGCAAGATCATTCGACGATTGCCGGAGGCGCTCGACAGCGCCGGCCGGTTTGCCAAACAAGCCCGGCTCGGGTCGTTGATCCGATCCTGGGCATCAAAGTCCTGGGCAACGAAGGAGGAATCGTTCGCGTGAAGGTCATCCTGACCGCCGACGTCGACAAGCTCGGCAAGAGCGGTGAGATGAAGGAAGTCTCAGAAGGCTACGGCCGCAACTTCCTGATCCCCCGCAAGCTCGCCGTGCCGGCTGCGGGTGGCGCTTATCGAGCCTGGCAGCACGACATCGCCAGTCGCGAAGAGAAGCGCCGGCGCGAGCGTGAGGAAGCCGAGATCGCCGCGACGCGTATCGGCAGCACCACTCTCACCATGGGCGTGAAGGTCGGCGAGGGCGGCAAGCTCTACGGCTCCATCACGGCCAAGGAGATCGCCGAAGCTCTGGGCCGCCGCGGAATCACGGTCGACCGCCACAAGATCGACCTCCCGGATCCGCTTAAAACCCTTGGCACCTACAAGGTGGCGGTGAAAGTATTCCCCGGTATGACTCCTGAAGTGACGGTGGTCGTCGAGCCGAAGGGCTAGGAGGCGGGCACGCACCCCAAGCCCGGGCAGTTGCACAGCAACTGCCAAAGCCATCGCGCGAGCGGTGGCTCAATGACTCCCGAAGTGACGGTGGTCGTCGGCCCGAAGGGCTAGGAGGCGGCCACGGCCCCCGGTCAGCGTTCGGCGGGGTTCGTGTAGCGCTCGACGTCCCGGGCATCGGTCTGGAGAGCCGCCAGCACGTCTTCGGGCATCTCCTCGAACGGCTCGAGCGTGACGCGCCCGGCTGCGAGTCCCCACGTCCCGACCGCGCGTCCGCCCACCAGCAGAGTCGGGCGGAAGAGTCCGTTGCTCGTCACGAGCGAGCCGTGCCGGCCCACGATCGGCTCCCGCGAAGCCCAACCGTGGAGCACCGGATCGAACGGCCCGAGCAGGCGGGGCGGCGGCAGCTTCGGCGACGTCGGGCGCCCGGCCAGATCCACGAGTCCGTCGCCGAGATCCGCCAGCTCGGGCGAGATCGACCGGAGGGCGGTGCGAGCGACGCCGATCGGCAGTCCGGTCCAGTACGCCAGGTCACGCTCCGTCGCGGGACCGTGGCCTGCCAGATACCGGCGCGCTAGCTCGGCCAGCGCCCGGTCGCGATCGAACGGAGGCGGTTCGCCCAGCCAGTCGCGGACCAGCGCGTAGCACTGCTGGCCGCCGCGCATCGGACCGCGGACGATCAAGCCGCGAAAGCTCGCGAGGCCCACCTGATGGGGAACGGCCTGCCCCTGCGCCGGGAGCCCGGCCTCGACGAGACGCTGCGTGACTTCCGCCCGGGTCAGCGGTCCGTCGCGTTCGATCGACCGCACGATGAGATCGACCGCCCGTTCGGCCTGGTCCGCCGAGACGCCGAGCTCGTGCAGCCGCCGGTTCGTCCATGGCAGGAAGCGGGCGACGAGCAGCTCATGGAGCCAGAAGTAGTCGTCACGTCGGACGAGGTGCAGCGTGCCGCGGTTGAGCCAGGTGATGACGATCGAGCGGTCGAGCGTGAAGGCTCGGTCGACGTCGGACGCGGACAGACCGGTCGTTCGGGCCCGACCGGCCAGGCGCGCGCCGCGCGGGTCCTGCGCCTGGACGGCCAGGATTCGATCCACGACCTCCTCCGGTGTCCGGGCCGGCTCGCCGGCGAGCAGTTGCGCGCCGAGTCGCGCGCGGACGAGGTCGCCATCCACGTGCCCGGGGTCGCGCTGCCCGTTCACAGCCGCGGCGGGCCCCGCCGGATGCGCTCGCGCTGCGCCTCGAGCGACCCGCGTTCTCGATTGATCCGCTCGGTCCACCACGTGGCCCCGGCGTCGGCGAAGGCCCGAACCGTGTCGGCCGCGGCCGCGGTATCGTCGGCCGGCGTGTATCCGGCGACGAGTACGTCGAAGGGCCCTTGCCGGCCGTTTGCCGCGCGCTCTTCGGCGATGGTCCGGCACACCCCGCGGACGTCGTCCGGAGTGAGCGGAACGCTGTTGCCGGCCTCGTCGCGTCGAAGCGGCCACACCCCGTCCCAGCGCGCGGCGCGGCGCAACGGCGCCCGGATCGGCCAGGTGGCCGCGACCCAGACGGGGATCCGTGGCTTCTGCGCCGGAACCGGCAGGAACGTGGCGTCGTGGATCCGGAAGTGGCGGCCTTCATAGTCGAACCGCCGGCCCGACCACAACCCTTCGATCACCGCCAGCCCCTCGTCGAGCATCTCGGCCCGGGTACGAAGATCGGCCGGATCGCCGAACGAGCTGAACTCGTGGTCGCGGCTGCCGCTGCCAACCCCGAGGACCAGCCGCCCGCCGGAGAGATGGTCCAGCGTGACCGTCTGGCGAGCGACGTCGGACGGCCGGCGGCGGGCCAGCGGCACCACCATCGGCCCGAGCCGGAGCCGCTCCGTGGCCAGGGCGATGGCCGCGAGGAGGATCCAGGGATCGGCGTGCGGATCCGCGGGCGACCGCATGATGTGGTCCCAGACCCAGATGCCGTCCCAGCCGGCTTCCTCTGCGTCGCGGGCGACGTCGGCCACGAGATGGGGGTCCGCGTAGTCGCCGAAGTTCGGGATGTCGATGGCAAAGCGCATGGGCGAAGGTTAGCGGCGGAAGGCGCGAGGGGTCGTTTGCCCAATTGCCGGCGCCCGCCCGTCGCGGATGCTCGACCGCTCATCGAGGCTTGCCGGCCGCCGCCGATCGAAATTGCCGCGGATCTACCCGCCGGGCGCCGTCGGGAGGAGGCGCCAGATCTCCACCCAGCCCTGGCTGTAGACGCGCTCGAACAGCGGGCTGGCGGTGAAGTCCGTGGCCTTGTGATTGCTGCACTGGAGCACCCCGCCGCTCGAGAGGACGTACGTGGCCCCGTACTTGTTCATCAGAGTCGCCGCCATGTTCGGCCCGTCGCAATAGATCGATTGCACGTCGGCTGCGCGCTGGTCTGGGTTGTAGCCCAGGTTCGCCGCGTAGGGCCCGAATGTGGTGATCCGGAGCCGGCCCGCGAGGTCGACGGGGCTGTCGATGTAGGCATCCGTGACGAAGACGGACTTCTCGGGCGTTTGGGCGGAGATCCACTGAGCCGCTTGCTGCTGGTCGTTCGAGAGAGCCACCGTGTCGCTCGTCATCGACCAGAAGCTGACCAGTGCCGGCGAGAAGCTGCAGAAGACCAGCACCGCGGCGATGATCGGGCGAGGCCAGTGCCGGATCAGCCAGGCGCTCATGATGGCCAGCGCGATCCACATGACCTGGAAGTATTTGTTCATGTCGAACACGACCGAGCTGGCAACGACGAAGTTGGGCACCAGGAACAGCGCCAGGGCCCAGGTGAACAGCCAGCCCCGGTGGGGAAGCTTCGGCCAGACCGCGGCGATCGTCGCCAGCACGAGAGGAAGACCCAGGTTCGTCAGGTAGAAGAAGGCCACGGCCGGCGGGCCCGACTGCAACGGCGCCTCCGACCAGCCGATGACGAACTTGAACGAGCCCTGCGCTCCCTGTTGCGAGATGGCAGGGACGATGAACGGGATGGCCATGACGACGGGGGCGAGGAACAGGGCGATGTCCGCCGGCCACTTCTCCGCCCGCCAGCCGCGCGAAGTCAGCCAGAGCAGGCCGACGACGAGGTAGCTCGCCGGGAAGAAGAAGAAGTGGAACGGGGCCAGAAGGGCTGCGAGGATGCCCGCGGTGAGAACGCCCGCGCGGCTCCGCCCGAACGAGGCCTGCGCCAGCAGCACGATGGCAACGAGCCCCGGCAGCCCATAGGCCGTCGCCCGATGCGGTCCGAATCCGGTGCCCAGGACCGAGGCGATCTTGAAGAACGGCCAGCCGTCGGCCCAGGTGTTGTCGTAGGGGTTGTTCGTCACCAGCTTCAGGATGTCGCCTTTGCCCGCCATGAAATCGCCCGGCAGGCGGATCCAGCCCATGCCGCCGCCGAAGAGGGCGAGTATCGCGGCGATGTAGGCCACCCGCCGTTCGCCGGTCAGCCGGAACGCCAGCTCCCAGACGAGCAGCACCAGCGCCGCGGCAAGGACACCGTTCGACAGGAAGAAGACCTGGATGAGGTCTACGCCGGCGACGCTGGCGAGGATCGCGGCGTGGAAGTCGCCGAACCAGTGATAGGTGAGGGGCACGCCGGCGAAGTACGGAACCTGCGGCGGGAAGTTGCCATCCATCAGGCTCTGGCCGATCGAGACGTGGACCAGGAGGTCGCTCCAGTTCCAGCCGCCCGCGACCCAGCCGTGGTTCGTGTCGTGCCCGCCGCCCACGAAGAGGATGCCGCTGATGACGATGCCCGAGGCCGCGGCGAGGAGCCAGACGCCGGCGTACTCCCGCAGGCCCCGGCGGGCGCAGCCCGCGAGGCCGTCCAGCGCGGGTGCGGGCGCGAGCCAGCGCAGGTTCAGCTTCGCGAGCGCCAGGGTGGCGGCAAGAAGGATCCACGCGGCCAGCACCACCGACCCCGACCGGAAGCCGATGGCGAGCGAGATGAGGTCGACGAGATGCGCCGAAACGAAGACCGACGCCACGATGCCGATGCCGAGCCGGCCCGGCAGGCCGAGCGACGGAGCCACGCGGGCGACGAGAAGCCATCCGGGGGCAACTAGCAGGAATGGCCACGCGACCAGCAACGCGAGCGGCGGGACGATCCACGCCAGGGTCAGGAGGCTTGCCCCAAACATAAGAAGGGCGAGCGGCGCCCTGGCTATCTGGTCCCGGGTTGCGATCAGCCTCGACTGCATGTGGCCGCCTCGGAATGGGCTGCTGACGGATTGCGCGGGCTACACGTGGCGAGAGGTCGCGAGCCCCCTGCCTTCGTTTCCCCGCGCCTGGGATATCCACGGTGAACGGCTGGCGCGATGATAGATGTATGGCACGCCTGTCGATCATCCACGTGGACCTCGACGC
The DNA here is from genome assembly GCA_027364875.1 of Chloroflexota bacterium. GTDB lineage: Bacteria > Chloroflexota > Limnocylindria > Limnocylindrales > CSP1-4 > Fen-1039. The sequence continues at coordinate 29,479 of DAHXON010000025.1, read as the reverse complement.
CTTCTTCGCCGCGGTCGAGCAGCGCGATCGGCCCGAGCTGCGCGGCAAGCCGGTGATAGTCGGTGGCGATCCGACCGACAAGCGCTACACGCGCGGCGTGGTATCGACGGCCAGCTACGAGGCGCGCAAGTTCGGCGTGCACTCGGCGATGCCTCTCCGGACGGCCTACCAGCTGTGCCCGCAGGGCGTCTACCTGCCCGTGGACGGGGCCAAGTACCAGCGTGTGAGCCACGAGGTCATGGCGGTCCTGCGCCGCTTCACCTCAGAGGTGGAGCAGGTTTCGATCGACGAGGCTTTCCTTGACGTCGCCGGCTCCGAAGCGCTGTTCGGGCCGGCGCCGGAGATCGCTCGACGGATCAAGGAAGCGGTGGTCGAGGCGACCGGGCTGACCGTGTCCGTGGGGGTCGCCACGACCCGGCTCGTGGCCAAGGTGGCGAGCGACCTGCGCAAGCCCGATGGGCTGGTCGTGGTCCAGCCGGGCGACGAGGCCGCGTTTCTCGCTCCGCTCGAGATCCGGCGGCTGTGGGGCATCGGCCCGAAGACGGCCGAACGGCTGCACGGGCTCGGCATCGCCACGATCGGCGAGCTGGCGGCACTCCCGGCCGAGACTCTGGCGCGGGCTCTCGGCGACCACGGCGCCACGCTCCACGATCGAGCGCTCGGGATCGACGAGGAGCCGGTCCACGGGGGCGGCGAGGCGGCCAAATCCGTGAGCCACGAGACGACGTTCGCGGTGGACGTGACCGACCCGGCCGAGATCGAACGGACGCTGCTGGCGCTCTCCGAAGGCGTGTCGGCTCGGCTTCGCGCGGGCGGGATCCGCGCCGGAACGGTTGCGGTCAAGGTTCGTGATTCGTCTTTCCGGACGGTGACGCGGCAGAAGCACCTGGCCGAGCCGGCCGACCTCACGGAGCCCATCTGGCGCGCCGCGGTGGAGCTTGCCCGGCCCGAGGTCCGGGGGAAGAAGATCCGGCTGCTCGGAGTGGCGGCCACTCAGCTCGGCGCGCCGGAGCAGATCTCGATGTTCGACGTGGTGGACGAGCGCGCCCGGCGGGTGGTGAACGCCACCGACGCGGTCCGGCGCCGCTACGGCGACCGCGCGGTCACGCGGGCGAGCCTGCTGCATCGCCACGTCCCCTCGCCTTTCGAACGCGACCCCAACTCGGCGGTGGAAGGGCGCATCGGCGTGCCCAGGGCGGACGAGGAGGAGAGGTAAGCGGGTCGCCGCTCGCTCCTGGGCGGCGGCGCGCAGGTGGCCGCCGCCAGCTCGTCTGAGGGCCGCGCCGGCCCCGAATCTTGAACAATCTCCATCAGGCGAAAGTTGTGCGAGGAACGGGCCGCTCACACGGCCCTGACGGGGGCACCGGGCCACGAATCGAGGCGGTTTTGTGCGGGCTCAGCACGCGATTCGGCCTTCGGCCGCTCTCTCGGGCCCGCATTCCTTGAACAACTTCCGCTGCATGGAAGTTGTTCAAGAATCCAACCAGAGGAGAGGAGCGCTCACTCGGTGGCGCCGGACAGCGTCAGCCGACGCGCTCGAGCTCCCGGGGCACCCGCGTTCGACCCGTTCGACCCGTTCGACTCTCGCCGTCCGTGGTCGCCGGCCCGGGCACGCCCTGAACCTTCGCGCCCTCGGCCGCGAGCAGCTGCCGCTTGCGGGCCAGGCCGCCCGAGTAGCCCCCGAGCTTGCCGTTGGCCGCGACGACTCGGTGGCAGGGGACGACGATCGGGATGGGGTTCGTGGCGCAGGCAGTTCCGACAGCGCGAGCCGCTCGTGGAGCGCCAACTTCCTGGGCGATCTCGCCGTAGCTCCGAACCTGGCCCATCGGGATGCGTCGCAAGGCCTCCCAGACGCGCCTCCGGAACGCGGTCGCGTGGACGTCGAGCGGCAACGTATCCGCTTCGGGGCGCCGGCGGCCCACGGCCAGGTCGGAGACGATGCCCGCCAGGTCCGCCAGTGCCGTGTCGTCGCGGGCGATGGACGCGAGCGGGAACTCGGAGTGGAGCTCGTCGGCGAGGGCCTTCTCGTCGTGGCCCATCAACACCGAGCAGAGGCCGCGCTCCGTCGCCCCGACGAGGGCAATCCCCTCCGGGATGGGCGCGATGGTCCAGCGGATCGATTCGCCGGGGGCCCCGGCCCTGTAGCGTCCCGGTGTCATGCCCAGACCTCCGTTGGCGGCCTCGTAGGCCGCGCTCGACGAGCCGTAGCCGACGTCGTACAGGGCGGCGGTTACATCCTGGCCGTCCGAAAGCTTCGTTCGAAGATGCTCGGCCAGTCGCGCGGAGACCCAGGCTCTGGGCGTCACGCCGAGGGTTTCGCGGAAGACCTCGCGCAGGCGACGTTCGGGAATCGACAGCTCGGCCGCCAGATGTCGATCGGTCGGAGCGTCGTCGCCGGCGGTCAGGGCCGCGCCAAGACGTTCGATCGCCCGTTTGACGATCTCCTTCGGCTCGCGGACGTCGGCGGTTCGCTCGGGCGCCTCGAAGCCGAACAGGCGGTCGGGCCGGCAGCGCAGGCAGGCTCGAGCACCGACGTCGAGCCCTTCGGTCGGGCTCGACACGACCCGGATTCGATCCCGTCCGGGCGTCCGGGCGGGGCATCCGGGCGTGCACAGGATGCCGGTGCTGGTGACGATGAAAAGGAACGGAGGGCTCGATCTGCGACCAGTGATCGCGGCCCATTCGGCGTCGGTAGGCAGCCGACCGACGGCGGCGAGACGCTGCGAGAAGTTCATTGGCCGAGGATAGTCCGGGCCGCGTGGCGTGGCTTCCGCCATTCGGTTTTGGGTCGATTCGCGAGGCGCCGCGACCGCCAGCGACGTGGGAGGTCGATTTCCGACCGCTGAGCTCGCTATCGACGCCGGAGGTCGATGTCGACCGGCAGGCCGCAACTTCCCGGCCCAAAGCCGACTTCCGGAAGCCCGGTTCGGCACGAGTGTTTAGTGTTTGCGCATGAGCGCAAATGGTGCCGTCTCTTCGCGACCGCAAACGCGACACGGATCCGCCATCCCGTGGCAGGTGTCATTCCTGCTGCTCTCGGCAATCTGGGGCTGCTCGTTCTGGTGGATCAAGCTCGGCCTCGAGATGCTCGCGCCGGTGCAGGTGGCGTTCGTCCGGCTGGCGATCGGTGCCGTCGTGCTTGCCCTCGTCGCGATCCTCACGGGTACTCGGCTGCCCCGAAGCCTGTCCACGTGGCGGCACCTTTTCGTCGTGGCGCTCCTGATGAACAGCATCCCGTTCACCTTGTTTGCGATCGGAGAGAGAGACATCTCGTCGATCCTCGCCGGCATCATCAACGCGATGACGCCGCTGACCACCCTGGCGGTCATCCTCCTGGCCTTCCCGGAGGAGAATCCGACGTCCGAGCGGGTCGCCGGCCTGTTCGTCGGATTCGTCGGCGCCCTCGTCGTGGTCGGGATCTGGCAGGGTCTCGGAGCGAGCGAGTGGACGGGCATCCTGGCTTGCCTCGGTGCCGTGACCGGCTACGGGATCGCCTTCCCGTACGTCCGCCGGCACCTCTCGGGGTTGCCAGAGAGTGGCGTGGGACTTGCCACCGGGCAAGTCGCCTGCGCAGCGCTGGTGCTGCTGCCGTTCGCGGTGGCGGCCGGTCCGCTGCCCGGTCCCGTGGCCGCCGCGCCCGTCGCCGCGATGCTCGGCCTGGGAGCGCTCGGGTCGGGGATCGCTTTCGCTCTCAACTACCAGGTCGTCCGCGAGGCGGGCTCGTCGACGGCGAGCACGGTGACTTACCTCACGCCGCTGTTCGCGGTGATCGTCGGGTCTGTGTTCCTCGGCGAGTCGCCCAGCTGGAACGAGCCGGCGGGCGGTTTGCTGGTAATCCTGGGCGTGGCCGTGTCACAGGGCCGCCTGCGCGGGCTGGTGGCCCGCATTCGCGGCCTCCTTCCCTCGCCGGTGGATGCCGAAACGACCGGCAAGTGACCCGGCGACGGCTGTCATCGAGGCTCCGCGCCCGCTGCGCCGGCCCAGGTCCGGGCCGCCCGAGTCGTTTCTCTCGAGCCCACCAAGGCGCGTGACACGCTAGCTGTCACAAACCACCGCGATGCTCCGCGTATCGATCACATGATCGAAATCATGCTTGACATCGAACACATGTTCGACTAACTTGGTCGGGTAATAGAACGTCCGTTCTCAGCTCAGTGCCCGAGCGAAGCGACGGCCCGCCAAAGCGATGAGGAGCAAACGCGATGGCCATCGTGCGCATGCAGCCAGTTGACGTCCGTGTTCGAACGGACTGGTTCGACGGCAGTCCCCGCCAGATCACCTGGGGCGAGATGCGTCTTCCCGTGACCCGCCTGGCCGCGGTTCGTCGCGAGACGGCCGCATTCCGGGTGGGCGTGGGTCCGCGAACAATCTTCGAAGTGGATACTCCGGCCGCCCGGCTTTCACTCAGCTACCGCCACTGGACCAGGTCGTGGGCGGTCGAAGGCGTGGACGACGAGGTGCGGCTGCCGTAGCCGGTTTCGGCCGGCTGCACGCCGCGGCTAGAGTCGAACGGCGAGCAGCTCGCCCTGACCCACGGGCACGACGAGTCCGGTCAGCCGTGGGTCGGACAGCGCCCGCTCCCTGAACTCGACGAGGTCGGCGGCGTGCGAGATGAGGTTGTCGGCGACCAGCAAGCCGCCGCGGCGGAGTGCCCGGACGGCCGGGTCGAGGAATCGAGTGTAGTCGGCCTTCTCGGCGTCGAGGAAGACGATGTCCGCCTGGCCATCGAAGCCGGCGAGGCCCGCGCCTCCGTCGGATTCGCGGAGATCCACCACGTCCTCGATGCCGGCGGTGCGGAAGGTCTCTCGGGCGATGGCCGCCTTCGCGGGATCGGTCTCGAACGTGGTGATCCGGCCGCCTGTTTGCGTCGCGCCCTGGGCAAGCCACAACGCCGAGTAGCCCGAGCCGGTGCCCACTTCGACGATGACCTTCGCCGCGGTCGCCAGAACCAGCGTTCGCAGGAACTCGCCGGTCTGCGGCCCGATCGCCCTCAAGCGAGCCGAGTGAAAAGTCCCGTCGAGCCGGTCGGCCGCGTCCCGGGCCTCCAGGTCCCTCATCACTTCAGAGGTCTGGCGGGAAATCGCCTGCACGGCATCCTCCACCGCCTCTCCGTCCGGCTGCGCCTGCCGGGGGCCCCGGTGGCTGGCGGCCGCACCACCGGCGGACCACCCGATCGTATCGCCGGCCAGAGTGATGCACTCCAACACTCGTCCGTTCCCTACAATCGTTGCATGGAGCAAGCGCCCGTAGACACCTCGCTCTCACAGCTGACCGTCTGCGAGTTCATGGAGCGCCTGTCGTCGTCCGAGCCAGTACCCGGAGGTGGATCGGCCTCGGCCCTGGCGGCGGCACTTGGTGCATCACTGATTTCCATGGTCGCCGGGCTTTCCACCGGGCGGCCCAAGTACGCGGCCTACGAAGGCACGCTCGAACGCTGCGCCGCGGCCGGCCGCGACCTCCAGGCAAGGTTCCTTGCCCTGGTGGATCGCGACGCCGAGGCCTATGCCGGATACGCGGCCGCGCTCAAGATGCCGCGAGAGACCGTGGAGCAGAAGGAAACGCGCCAGCTCGCCATCCGGGCAGCGGCAAGGGCCGCTTCGGAGGCCCCCTGGGACTGCGTTCGGGCCTGCGAGGAACTGGTGAACGCGGCCGAATCGCTGGCCGGTCGGAGCAACGTGAACGCGTCGAGCGACGTACTGGTCGCGGCCCTGCTCGGAGAGGCGGCAGCTAGAGGCGCGGCCGAGAACGTGCTCATCAACCTGATCGCGACTGGCGACGACGTGTTCGCCGGCGAGATGCAGAGCGACGTCGACCGGACACTCCACGAGATCGTGGCGCTCGCCGCCCGAACCCGGGAAGCCGTGCTGTCGGGCCAGGCCCGCGACCCCGAAGCCGAGTGAGTGAGCCGGCGGATGGCCGACTGAGCGGCGCTCGCGAGAGCGCCGACCGGAACGGGCCCGATTCGAGGGCAACCCCGGCGGCCGCGCCGCCGACGGCGCGCCTGCTCGCCGGCGCCCCAATCGCGGCCGACATCCGCGCCGAGCTGACCCGCGAATTCGCGGCGTTCAAAGACCGGAACGGCTACTCGCCGACGCTGGCGATCGTCCTAGTCGGCGCCGACGCGCCTTCGGCGGTCTATCTCCAGCAGATCCTGCGGACGTGCGAGAGGGTCGGCGCCAGCGGACGGCTGGTGGAGATCGGCAGCGAGGCCACCGCAGACGTCGTCTGCGATGCGATCGAGCGGCTCAACGGCGAGCCCGAGGTCGCCGGCATCATCGTCCAGATGCCGCTTCCGCCGCATATCCCGCTGCGGACGGTGATCGACGCCATAGACCCGGCCAAGGACATCGACGGCATCCACCCCCGAAACGCCGGTCTGCTGTCCCTCGGGTACGACGGCTTCCTGCCGGCAACGGCTCAAGCCTCGGTCGAGATCCTAAAGCGCTCGGGTATCGAGATCTCCGGCCGGCGCGTCGTCGTGGTCGGGCGATCGAACGTCGTGGGCAAGCCGGCGGCACTGCTTCTCCTGCGCGAGCACGGCACCGTCAGTATCCTGCATTCGAGGACGCGGGACCTTGCCAGATACACGCGCGAGGCCGAGATTCTGGTAGTGGCCGTGGGCCGGCCGGGCCTGATCACGGGCGAGATGCTCTCGCCGGGAGTGACCATCGTGGACGTCGGCATCAACGTGGTCCCGGATCCGCACGGCGAAGGCGCGGGCGCGGTGAAGCTCGTCGGGGACGTCGACTTCGAATCGGCCTCGCGAGTGGCGGCGGCCATCACGCCGGTACCGGGCGGCGTGGGACCGCTCACGAATGCGCTCCTGCTCACGCATCTGCTTCGGGCGGCCACGGATCAGGCCGAAGGCATCGAGACCGGCGGAGGATCGCGATGAGCGAATCGCCCATGCCCAGCAGCCTGGACATTGCCCGGTCGGTCAGGCCCCGGCCGATCATGGAGCTTGCCCTCGAGCTCGGGCTTCACGAGGACGAGATCGAGCAGTACGGGCCGTACAAGGCCAAGGTTTGCCTGGAGGGAATCGAGCGACTCGAGGCGAAGGCAGCCGAGGAGGGCCGGCGAGGCAAGTACGTCGTGGTCACGGCGATCACGCCGACGCCGCTCGGCGAAGGCAAGACGACCACGAACATAGGCCTGGTACAGGGTCTCAACCGGATCGGGCACCGGGCGGCGGTGTGCATCCGCCAGCCCAGCCTCGGGCCCGTCTTCGGGATCAAGGGCGGCGCCGCGGGCGGCGGCTACAGCCAGGTGATCCCGATGGAGGACTTCAACCTCCACCTCACCGGCGACAACCACGCGGTCGGCGCGGCGCACAACCTGCTGGCCGCGTTCGTGGACAACTCGCTGACCCACAACAACCCGCTGGGCATCGATCCGCTCGGAGTCCTCTGGCCGCGAGTCGTCGACATCAGCGACCGGGCGGTGCGGCGGGCGATCGTCGGGCTGGGCGGCCGCGAGAACGGCTACCCGCGCGAGACCGAGTGGCAGATCACCGTCGCCTCGGAAGTCATGGCGGTCCTGGCGCTGGCCTCCGACCTGCAGGACCTGCGGCGCCGTCTGGGTCGAATGGTCGTCGCCACCAGCTTCGACGGCCGGCGCATCACCGCCGAAGACCTCAAGTGCGCGGGCTCCATGACGGTCCTGCTCCGCGACGCCATCAAACCGAACCTGCTCCAGACCCTCGAGGGCGGCCCGGCGTTCGTCCACTGCGGACCATTTGCCAACATCGCCCACGGCAACAACAGCGTCCTGGCCGACCGGCTCGCCCTGGCCACCTGCGAGATCGCCTGCACCGAGGCCGGCTTCGGCGCCGACATGGGCGCGGAGAAGTTCTTCGACATCAAGTGCCGCCAGAGCGGGCTCCGGCCGGACGCCGCGGTCATGGTCGCCACCGTTAGGGCGCTCAAGATGCACGGCGGGGTCGGGCGCATCGTCGCGGGCCGCCCGCTGGACCCGGCCCTGGGGCAGGAGAACGTCGAGGCGGTCCGAAAGGGATCCGCCAACCTGGCGGCCCAGATCGAGAACGTCCGCCATTTCAACGTCCCCGTGGTCGTGGCCGTCAACCACTACCCCGGCGACACGGACGCGGAGGTCGCCGCGATCCGGGAAGTGGCCATGGCCGCCGGCGCGCGGGACGTGGTGGTGAGCCGCCACTTCGCCGACGGCGGTGCGGGCGCCGAAGACCTGGCCCACGCCGTCTGGGATGCCGCGGAGGAGGGCGCCCCGGAGTTCCGGCTCCTCTACCCGGACGATCTCCCGCTCCGCGAGAAGATCGAGACGGTCGCCGTCCGTATCTACGGCGCCCGCGGAGTCGACGAGCTGCCCGCGGCCACGAAGGCCCTCAAGCTCTACGAAGAGCTGGGCTACGGCAACCTGCCGGTCTGCATGGCCAAGACGCACCTCTCGCTGAGCCACGACCCGTCTCTCAAGGGCCGGCCGAGCGGTTTCCGCGTCCCGATCCGGGAGGTCCGTCTCTCCGCCGGGGCGGGCTTCGTCACGCCGCTGCTCGGTGAGATGCGGACGATGCCGGGACTGCCGTCCCACCCGGCCGGCGAGTCGATCGACATCGACTCGGACGGCAATATCGTCGGGCTGTTCTAGGGAGCGACCTCTGAGCCGGCGGAGGAATCCGGCTGGGTTTCGCCGGGCGCCGAGGTCTCGCCGCGCGTCCGCGCCTCGCCGCTCGGCCGCGTCGCGCCCGGCGTCCGCGTCCGGCCACTCGTCCGCGCCAGCCAGGCGATCAGCGGAATCGCGAGGAGCGGCAGATTGTTCACCCAGTAGGCCAGGTTCCCGCCGGGCCAGCTCGAAACGTTGCGCAGAGCGTTGAGCCAGTCGAACCAGAGTGGCAGCAGGAGCAGCGAAGCCGCCCCGACGATCACGGAAGCGATCCAGAAGGAGCGATGCCGCCACCCGATCAGGGCCAGCGGCGCGAACTGAGGCTTGAGGGCGAGGATCGCCCCGGGCCAGCCGAGTCGCGGAGCGGCCGCAAGGCCCGCGACGATCCAGATGACGGGATTGCCGGCCAGCCAGAGCATCGGCGTCCAGGGGAACGCCAGGCACGCCAGTATCCCCGTCCAGCCCAGGAGCGAGGGCCGGTACGAAGCCACGAACCAGCCCGCGACGGCCGTCGGGATTGCCCACCACAAGGGAGCGGGCAACACAGTGAACGGAACGAGAAGGAAGAGCGCCGAGGGCGGGTACATGATCTCGTGCTCGACGACCGGATACGGCCCGGAGAGCTGGTACGGCAGATAGAAAGAACCACCGTGCAGCCAGCGTGAGGCAGCGTCCACGTACGGCCAGTAGTCGAAAGCGAGGACGCGGTTCCAGGTCGACGGCAGAAGGACGATCACCGCGTACTCGACGATGATCAGACCTACCAGCGACGCCGCCAGAACCACCTCGGCGGCGTGGCTGCGACCGCGCACGATTGTCGCGACGCGTGCCCCTGCTGACATTGAGCCTCCGACAGTCCCCTCGACCGAGACGTACGGCCGCCATGGTAGCGTTTGGCCGTGCTCGACTTGCTGCTGACACGACACGGCACGACCGTCGCCGGGGACGGCGTGATGCTCGGCGGGCAGATCGACGTGCCGCTCTCGCCCGAAGGCAGGCGCGAGGCCGATGCCCTGGCGCGCAGGCTGGCCGGCGTCCGGATCGACCGGATCATTTCGAGCCCGATGGTCAGGGCGCTCGAGACGGCACGCGCGGTCGCCAATGGGCGCCCCGTAGAGGTGGACGAGCGTCTGCGTGAGCTCGACTACGGGAGATGGGAAGGCCTGACCTACGCCGAGATCGGCGCCCGAGACCCGGCGCTGCGGGCAACCTGGGAGGCCGATCCGGCCACGACCCACTCCCCCGGTGGTGAATCCGGACATGAGGTCGCCGGGCGCGCCCGTTCGTTCCTGCTGTCGCTGCTCGCCGAGGAGCATCTGCCCCAGCCCCCCACGGCGGCCCCGCTTCGGTCTCCCGACGCCGGGGGCTCGCGACGCGTTCCCGATGAAGGAACCGAGGAATCGGCGGCCGAGCGTCGCGTGCTCGTGGTGGCGCACGGGACCCTGAATCGGGTGCTGATGTGCGTGGCCCTCGACGTTCCCGTGCGCGACTACCGGCGCCGGTTCGTCATGGATCGGGCGAGCCTCTCGCTGCTCCGCTACGAGCCCGGCGACAGCCCGGAGGGCGCCCAGCTCATTCTCGCGAACGACGTGGCCCACCTGCGAAGCCCGGGCCAGGCTCCCTGGGGCTAGCCGCTCGGACTGCGGCCCGAGGCTGACGCAGGGTCACCGGACCGGCCGGACCATCGTCCCGCGTCGGATCGTCCGAGCCGGGGAAGGGGCACCGGGCAGTTTGTGGCAGACTGGGTGCAGGAGCCCGGCGGATTCATCCTGTCACCAATCGGGGGACGCCTCGGGCCATTCTGGAGCTGCGCAGCCACTCCCGGGGCGCCGGCATCCAGGTTTGGGAGGCTCGTTTCTTTGAACCGCGCTCGGGTTGGCTATGTCGCCTACTACGTGGCGGTTGCCGCCTACGCGCCATACCTGCAGCTCTACTACGGCAGCCTCGGCATCACCCTGGCCGGCATCGGCGCCCTGGCCGCCTTCTCCTCGTTCATCGCCATCATCTCGGCGACGCTGTGGGGCGCCATTCACGATAGCCATCCGACGGCTCGAGCCCTGATCCCGCTCGCCGGCCTCATCGCCGCCTCGGGTGGCCTGGGCATCGGTCTGCTCGGCGGCACGTTGTGGCTCATTCCATCGGTCGCCGCCTTCTCGATCGGCCTCACGGGCATCAGCCCGATGATGGACGCCCGAGTCCTGGAGCTGACTCGCTCCGACCGGTCGCGCTACGCCAGCGTTCGAGTGTTCGGGTCGGTGGGATTCATCGTCGCCACCCCGATCATCGGCTTCGCGATCCACCAGTCGTATGGCGAGCTGTTCGTCATCTTCATCCCGGTCATCATCCTCGCCGGGCTGAGCTCGCTGCTCCTCCCGGGCCGTTCGAGCACGGTCCGAAGCGCGGGCATGATGCGAGCCCCGGGCGTCGTCCTTCGTCACCGCCCGATCGCGATGTTCCTCCTCGCCGCGGTCGTCGGCTGGGTCTCGATCTCCATGCAGACGCCTTTCCTTTCGATATACCTGCGCGGAATCGGCGCTTCCGGCGACCAGGTGGGCTACGTCTGGAGCTGCCAGGCCCTGCTGGAAATCCCGGTCATGGTCTTCTTCCCCCTCCTGGCCCGCAGGTACGGCATCGAGCGGCTCATCGTCGTGGGGATGGCGATTCTCGTCGGTCGCCAGACGGCCAACGCGGTCTTCACGTCGCCGGACATCCTGATCGGCTTCTCGCTGCTCCAGGGTCTCGGCTACGGGCTGCTGCTGATCGGCGGCATCGCCTACGTCTCGCAGCGAGCTCCCAAAGGCACGGCGGCCACGGCCCAGGGCATCCTCAACGCCGTCACCTTCAGCGTGGCGTCGATCCTCGGCGCGGGCGTCGGCGGTCAGCTCGGCGGTTTCCTGGGCATTCGGACGCTCTTCGCCATGTCGGCGGGCCTTGGCGCCATTGCGGTCGTGCTGATCGCGATCGTCGTCCTGCCGGGGTCGGCCGAACGCCTGAAGGCATCGAAGATTGCTCCCGCCGCCGACCAGGCCCGTGCCGCCTCGCCGGTTGCGGTTCCGGAGGCCCGGCAGATCCCCGAGCCACTGCCGATCCCGGAGTCTCTGCCCGTGCCGGAGGTGGACTAGATGCCCAGGCGCCGCACCCGGTTGTAGATGGCGTTTACCACCACCGAGACGCCCGCCGTGCTGAAGTGGAGTCCGTCCACCGTGTAGCGCGACTGGATCGTGCCGCTCGAGGTGGAGAGCGGCGTGTGGATGTCGATCACCACGACCTTGTACGCGTTGGCCAGGTGGACGATCGCGGCGTTCAGCGAGTCGATCTTGGGCGCCATGCCCGTGAACGAATCCGGCGGCACGTTGATAACGATCGGCACGGCGTGGTGGGCGATCGTCTGGGTGATGATGTAGCGCAGGTTCGCGATCGTCGTGGCCTGGCTTATGTTGTGGCCGAGGTCGTTGGTCCCGCCCAGGATGAAGACGTAGTTGGGCTGATAGGTGAAGACGTCACCGCTGAGCCTGGCCCGCATGTCCGCGGTGGTGTCGCCGGGCACGCCGGCGTTGTGGTAGAGGGTCAGGTACGGGTCCTTGGCGTCGAGCAGCTTGGGCCACGGGCCGTCCGTGGGCCAGGCCGTCAGCGAGTCGCCCAGCGCCACGTACGGGTAGACGCGGTGCTTCTTCGTGGGAGCGGGAGTCGGCTTGGCGGTCGGCGACGGGGTTGGAGTGGGTGTGGGAGTGACCGTCGGGGTGGGACTCGGTGTGGCTGTGGGCGTCGGCGTGGGAGTGTCGGCGGGCGTGGCGGATTCTTCCACGGCCGCGATCACGGAGCTCAGGCTGCTCGGGCTCGGGGATGGGTCGCCCGAGTGGCTGGTCGCGGCCATGACGGGGATGCCCGCCGAGATCGCGCAGGCGGCCAGGACCAGGGCCAGGACCGCCGTCAGCTCGCGGCGCTTGGGCTCCTTTGGCAGCGCTCCGCGCACCGCGCCGGGAATTGCCGACGGCGCGGTGATGGCCCTCGCGATCCCGGATCCGAAGGCGCGCAGGAAACGCCAGGGCCAGCTGAGCGGGCCGCGGGGGACACGGTGGGCCATGTTGCGGCCGAGCTGGGCCAGGCTGGGATCCGGATGGGCCATCTGCCCTTCCGCGGACCGGGCGGCGGCTCTCGCCGGAACGGACTCCCTCAGGGGCCCGGTGCGATCTCTCAGGCTGCTCACGAGCGAGCTTGTGCCGAGGTGCTTCCCCGGAATGTGCTCTCGTCGATGCTTTCGTGGATGCTCAGCGTCACCGAGGGGACGCCGGTTGGTCTACTGCGCATCAGCGTTCCTTTTGCTCCGCGGCTGTGACGGTGTGTCCGGTGCCGTGCCATGAGCTCCGACTCGCCGGTTGGCACCGGCGGATCCGGCCTAAGTCTGCCACCTTCGGGGCGGACTCTGCATTTCGAGACCCATAAGAAGGATCAATACCTGTTCGGGTAGGCGGCCGGCGGGGAGCGTCCCGTGGCCGGGTCAGAGACCGGGCCGAGCCAGGCCCGCGGCGGGGCAGAGCCGACCGTGGCGGGGCAGAGCCGGCCCGCGACTCCTAGCTCTCGCTCGGTTCGATCTCTCCGCGGCGCCAGCCGGGATGGCCCAGGCGCCACCAGACGAAGGCGATGACGGCGGCCGCCACGATGACCACCATCAGCGTGTCGAACGGCCGCAGTGCGTCGCGGATGTCGATCCAGTTGGCGCCCAGAACCGTGCCGGCATAGACGAGGGCGATCGTCCAGGGAATGGCTCCCAGGGTGGAGTAGACGATGAACTTGCCGATCGGCATGTGCGAGACGCCGGCGATGAAGCTGATGACCGATCGAACGCCCGGCAGGAGGCGGCTGATGAAGGCGGTCGGCGAGCCCCACCGGGCGAAGAATTGCTCGGCCTGCTCGACCTCGTGCTTGCGGATCAGGAGGTAGCGGCCCCATCGATCCAGGAACGGCCGGCCGAGCCTGGCGCCGAGCACGTAGCCGAAGATCGACCCGGTCGTGTTGGCGGCGACGCCCACGACAACGACGATCCAGAAGTTCCAGTGCGCGTGCGTGAGGGGCTCCAGCCTGGTGGTGTCCCAGACCATCCAGCCGGCCATCGGCAGGATGATCTCGGAGGGGAGCGGCAGCAACGTCGACTCGATGACCATCGCGACGAAGACGCCGACGTAGCCGACGGAGTCGTACGCGGATTGGAGCATCGGGATGATCCAGGTATCGATGAAAGAAAGCACGCCGGCCTCGACGATGGGGGGTTGGCGGCGCCGACAGGACGGCAGCCGTCCGCAGGATACCCGAGCGAGCAGGCGGGCGTCGGCATTCGTTCCGCTTCGCGCCCCGCCGGCGCGGCGAGCGGCTCGACCCGATCGTCGGGGCACCGCTATGCTCAGGGGGTGAGCGACGCCCCCCGATATCCCGACCCTGGTTCGCACCGCCATCTGCCCGAGTCGGCCTGGCTTCGCCAGCCCGGCTCCGAGCAGTCCGAGATCGTCCTTACCGGCGCCGACCTGTCGATCGCCGACGTCGAATCCGTGGCGCGGGGCGGGCGGCGGGTCCGGCTCGGCGACGAAGCTCGGGCCCGGATGCTGGAGGCCCGCGAGGTCGTGGAACGGCTCGTGGCCGCGGGCGAAACGGTCTACGGCGTCACGACCGGCTTCGGGGACCTCGCCAACACGTTCATCGAGCCATCCCAATCGGCCCGGCTCCAGGAGAACCTGCTCCTGTCCCACGCCGTCGGCGTGGGCGAGCCGCTGCCGCGCGATGTGGTCCGGGCGATGCTCCTGCTTCGGGCCAACACCCTCGCCCTGGGCCACTCCGGCTGCCGGCCGGATCTCGTGGACCGGCTCTGCGAGATGCTGCGTCTGGGCATGCATCCGGTGGTGCCGTCGCAGGGATCCGTGGGAGCGTCCGGCGACCTGGCGCCGCTGGCACATCTCGCGCTGCCTCTCACCGGGCGCGGCCACGTCGAGCTCAACGGGCGGATCGTCGCCGCCGCGGAAGCGCTCTCGTCCTCCGGGCTGGCGCCCCTGGTCCTCGAGGCCAAGGAGGGCCTGGCTCTCCTCAACGGCACCCAGATGATGTCGGCGATCGGGGCGCTCGTGGCCGCGGACGCGGCTCGACTGGCGCGGACCGCGAGCGTGGCCGCGGCGATGAGCTGCGAAGCGATGCTCGGCACGGACGTGGCCTACGCCGCGGCCTACCAGCTGGCCCGGCCTCACCCCGGCCAGATCGCGGTGGCCGAGGAGCTGCGCTGGCTCCTCCGCGAGTCGTCGCTGATGGCCGGCCACCACGCTTCCTCGCACAAGGTCCAGGATCCCTACTCGCTCCGATGCGTGCCCCAGGTCCACGGCGCGTCACGCGACGCGCTGGATTACCTGCGCGGCGTCCTGGACATAGAGCTGAACTCGGCCACGGACAACCCGCTCGTCTTTCCGCAGGGCGGAGTGACGGACGCCGACGTGGCCGCGACCGGCGGTGGACTGGTCATAAGCGGCGGCAACTTCCACGGCGAGCCCGTCGCGCTTGCCCTCGACTTTGCCAAGCTCGCCATCTCCGAGCTCGGATCCATATCAGAGCGGCGGATCGCCTTGATGCTCGATCCGAGGCTCAACGGTGGCCTGCCGCCGTTCCTGTCGTCGGGCAGCGGTCTCGAATCGGGGATGATGCTGCTCCAGTACACGGCGGCCGCCCTGGCTTCGGAGAACAAGGTGCTCGTTCATCCGGCCAGCGCCTACTCGATCCCCACCTCGGCCAATCAGGAAGACCATGTCTCGATGGGCTCGATCGCGGCTCGCCATTGCCGGACCGTCCTGGCGAACGTCCAGCGGATCGTCGCGCTGGAGCTGCTCGTGGGCGCCCAGGCGCTGGACTTCCGCCTCGAGGAGGCGCGCAAGGCCGACCCGCGGGTGAGGGCGGGCAGCGGCGTCATGGAAGCTCACGCCCGACTTCGATCGGTGGTGCCGCACCTGGACCACGATCGCCAGCAGACCTCGGACATCGACTCGGCCCTGCGGCTGGTGCGCGAAGGCGCTCTTGTGGACCTGGCTCTCGTCGGCTAGCGGATCGCTCAGAGTTCCGGCGGCACGGCCCGGCGGCCCTCAGGCCATCGGCGGTCGTTCGGAGGCGGAGCAGCGGTCGATGGCCCGGCGGAGGCGCAGGCTGTCGGCCAATCCGGAGAGCTTCAGTGCCCAGAGGGCGGGCAGCAGGCGCGGATCGGCGGCGGCCGCGGCGGCATCGACCTCGAGGCCCCGAACGTGGGGCGACTGCAGGGCGCGGATGAGGTGCGGTACTGCCCGCGGGTCGCGCCGGACGGCGAGCCCGAAGAGCGCCTCGGCGCGGGCCTCGTGGCAATCGTCGTCGGCCCGGGCGAGGAGCGCGGCCCGCACGTCGGGGCCGTCCACGTCCGACAGGGTCCCCAGCGCATGAGTGGCCCAGTCCCGGACCTCGGAGTTGTCGTCGCGGGAGAGACGGATCAGGGCAAGGCGCGATTGCGGTCCGAGGGGCTGGAGGCTCAAAGTGGCCACGGCAAAAGCGACCGCCAGGCGAACCTCCGCGTTCCCATGGCCCACCAGCGGATACACGAGATCGAGCGTGGCGGGATCGCCCACGTGGCCCAGCGCGGCCACCATCGAGGCCACGGGCCCCGGTTCGCGCTCCGCCGCCAGCGCGTACCGGAGGGTCTGGCTGACCCTCATCCGCTGACCCTGATCAACCGTTACGAGACGGCCGAGTATGTCGGCCGCCAGGGTCCTGGCGCGCTGGTCGCCTTCGCGCAGCAGCTGTTTGGAAACCTCGAAGACGTCATCGGGGCATTCGGAAACGATGGCGTCGATGAGCTCCCAGCGGCATTCGTTGTCATATGTGCCGAGGGCGGCTTCGATGCGCGAGCCTATCTGGCTCATTTCCACACCTCGTACGGGACCGCGATTGCCTTAGCCCCAGGCGGTCGCGTGCAATAGCCGGGATCGTCTCCGGTCCCCGCGGATCGGAGTCCCCGCTCGCAACTTACCGCAACGTTTCACCCGCATTTCATTCGGTGCGCAGAGGGGAACGATGGTTCCGCTGTGCACCGCTCCGGTGGGTCGTCCCCACCTGTTCGGGCAGGTTGAGCGGAACAAGCCCGGGGGCCCGCATCGCCTCGCCCGCCCCTCGCCCACGCCTTGCCCGTGCGTGTTGGCGTAAAGTTGGCGGGCAATGG
Source organism: Chloroflexota bacterium (assembly GCA_027364875.1). Classification (GTDB taxonomy): domain Bacteria; phylum Chloroflexota; class Limnocylindria; order Limnocylindrales; family CSP1-4; genus Fen-1039. The sequence continues at coordinate 12,636 of DAHXON010000025.1, read as the reverse complement.
CCGCCATCGAGATCGTCGACGTCACCGACGAAGCCCGGTTCGGGCTCATTCCCCCGTGCGCGAATCCGGGTTTCGACCATCGCACCTGCGACTACTGGGAAGACGCCGACCACGGCTCGAAAGCGGCCCGCCCGAGCTGGCTGGGCATCCCGGCTCCCACCCGTGGCGCTTCGGCAACCTCGTCTTCCTCGAGTTCCCTCGCGGCGGTCTCGGCCGCCGACTCGAACCCGTTCGCGCCGGTCAAGCGGCCGGACCCGAACCCGTTCGCGCCGTCAGTCAGAGCCGGGTCCAATCCCTTTGCCCCGCCGCCGGCCCAATCGGCCCCGAATCCATTCCTCGAGGGGCGCGACGATCCGCCCGTGGACAACCCGTTCGCGCCGCGAAAGCCGGCTCGGCCGGTCGTCGGGCCGGAGGCGCCCCGGAAGCTGCAGCTCCTTGCGCGCGGTGCCGGCGTGTTCGGGAGCTACGCTCGGGTCCTCCTGGTGGACGGCCGGGCCATTGCGTACTGCCAGTTCGGGCCCCTCTCCGCGTATCCGAGAGCGCTGCGACTCCGGGACCTGTACCCGCGACTGCCGCAGGCGCCGCTTCCGGCGGTGATCACCTGCATCGCCACCACGTCCGCGGTCCGCCATCGCGGCCTCGCCGCCCGTCTGGTCGAGGTGGTCTGCGAGGACCTCGCCACCCGGGGCTTCAGCGCGGTGGAGGCCTATCCCGAGGTTCATGCGCCGGAGGACGCGACTCCGGCTGCGCGCCCGGACTTCTGGCTGGCGGCGGGGTTCAGGCTCGCGGTGGACGACGAGCGCTATCCAGTCATGCGGCGCGAGTTGTGAGGCGCGCCTTCGGCGTCGCGGCGTTCCGCCGATTCTGGCTGATCGGCGTCGCGTGCACTCTGGCGGCGGCCGGCCTGGCCGGCTGCGGAACCTCTTCGGCCACTCCCTCGCCCGGACCCACGTCGTACTACATCGGGGCGACGCCCTGGCCGAACGGAACCGTAGGCCAGTACGGCCTGCGGATCGACCCGACTCTGCTCAAGCGGCTGCCCATCGCCGTCGGCGGGGTCGCCCTGACCGAGGATGCGGGCGAGGAAGAGCAGCGCATGGAAGATTCTGGTCTTCCGACGAGGATCGACCGATTAGCGGCCGCGATGGCCGGCGATCTGCTCGACACCGACTTCCTGCGGCTCGAGATCGTGCATTTCAAGCCCGAATTCCAGAACGGCGACGCCTATTCGCAGTGGATCGACAACTACGCCGCGGAGGCCTGCTCGCAGGCCAACGGCATCGGCGATTCCAGTCAGGCCCAGATCGGCGTGTGGCTGGTCGACATCTCCGACTGCAACGGTGGGGTCGTCGTCTACTCGCTCGCGCTCGGCGACGGCCAGTACCTCTCCATGTTCGACAACGGGCCCAGGGATCTCGGCCGAATTCTCATCACCAACCTGTACTGACGGGCGGCCCCCCCGGCCTCCGACGCGCCGCGTGCGCGCCCGGCGCATCGGGCGCACACTGGAATCCAGCGCGACAGGCGCAGCACCGCCCCCTTCGGAGGCCTCCGATGGCGATCCAGACTGGCTCCTCTCGACGATCCCCCACGTCCGGCCCGCGAACCGTGCGAGCGCCCCGCGGCCCGGAACTGACCTGCAAGGGCTGGGTCCAGGAAGCGGCCCTCCGGATGCTCATGAACAACCTGGATCCGGAGGTTGCGGAACGGCCCGACGACCTGGTCGTCTACGGCGGAACCGGTCGCGCGGCCCGCAGCTGGGACGCCTTCGACGCGATCGTCCGCGAGCTCCGGCGGCTCGAGAACGACGAGACGCTCCTGGTCCAGTCGGGCAAGCCGGTCGGCGTCTTCCGGACGAACGAATGGGCGCCTCGGGTTCTCATCGCCAACTCGAACCTGGTCGGCAAGTGGGCCAACTGGGACGACTTCCGGCGCCTCGAGCGCGCCGGCCTGACCATGTACGGCCAGATGACCGCGGGCTCGTGGATCTACATCGGCACGCAGGGGATTCTCCAGGGCACCTACGAAACGTTCGCGGAGCTGGCCCGCCAGCACTTCGGCGGGACGTTGCGCGGACGAGTGACCCTGACCGCGGGCCTGGGCGGCATGGGCGGGGCCCAGCCGCTGGCCGTGACCATGAACGAGGGCGTGGCTCTTGTCATCGAGGTGGACGAGGCACGGGCAAAGCGGCGCCTCGACATCGGCTACGTGGATCGTCTGACGGGCTCGCTCGACGAGGCGCTCGCGTGGGCTCGAGCCGCTGCGGCGGCCGGCCGGGCGGAGTCGATCGCCCTCGTCGCCAACGCCGCAGAGGTGGAGCCCGAGCTGGTCCGCCGGGGCGAGCGCTTCGACGCCGTGACCGACCAGACGTCCGCTCACGACGCGCTCAACGGCTACGTTCCCGCAGGGCTCCCCGTCGCCGCTGCCGCGGAGCTTCGCAAGACCGCGCCCGACGAGTACGTCCGCCAGGCGATGGCTTCGATGGCCCTGCAGGTGCAGGCCATGCTTTCCCTCCAGAAAGCCGGCGCGATCACGTTCGACTACGGCAACAACATCCGGGCCCAGGCTCAGACCGCCGGCGTCGCCAACGCCTTCGACTTCCCGGGCTTCGTGCCAGCGTTCATCCGGCCGCTCTTCTGCGAGGGCAAGGGGCCGTTCCGCTGGGCCGCGCTGTCGGGCGACCCGAACGACATCCTCGCCACGGATCGGGCCATCCTGGAGCTGTTCCCGGAGAACGAATCGCTTCGGCGATGGATCGAGATGGCCGAGGCCCGGGTGCCGTTCCAGGGCCTGCCGGCCCGGATCTGCTGGCTCGGCTACGGGGAGCGCGCCCGCGCCGGGCTCGCCTTCAACGAGCTCGTCCGCACCGGGGCCGTGTCCGCGCCGATCGTCATCGGCCGCGACCACCTCGACGCGGGGTCCGTGGCCTCGCCCAACCGCGAGACCGAATCGATGCGCGACGGCTCGGACGCGATCGCCGATTGGCCGCTCCTCAACGCCCTGGTGAATACGGCTTCCGGCGCGAGCTGGGTGAGCATCCACCACGGCGGCGGCACCGGAATCGGCTACTCCCAGCATGCCGGCATGGTGGTGGTCGCCGACGGAACCGAGCTGGCGGCGCGCAAGCTCGAGCGGGTACTCACCACGGACCCGGGCACGGGGGTGATGCGGCACGCGGACGCGGGCTATGAGCGCGCCATCGAGGTGGCCCGCGAGCGCGGCGTCCGGATCCCCATGCTCGAGCCGGAAGACTGAGACCGCCGGGCGGGCACCGCGATGCCGATCCGCAAGGACGGTGAGGGCCGGCCGACGTTCGGTCCCACCTGGGAGAGCCTCAGCGAGAGGCTGATCCGCGAGGCCATGGAGCGCGGCGAGTTCGACGACCTCCCTTACAAGGGCCGGCGCATTCCCCTCGAGGACGAAACCTACGCGGGGCAGAACGCGCTCGCGTTCCACGTTCTGAAGAACGCCGGCGTCGCGCCGCCGTGGATCGAGGCGGACAAGGAAGCCCGGCGTCTGCTGGAGGCTCGCGACCGACTGCTCGAGCGAGCCTCGAGTGCCGCGACGGAGATGGCGCGCGAGCGACTGCGGACCGAACTGCGCCGCGTCGTCGCCGGTGCCAACTCGGCGATCGACCGCCTCAACGCCGAGGCGCCGGGCCCCGCCCAGCACCGGCGGCGGCTCGACCCGGAGAAAGAGCTGGCTCGCCTGGAGCGGCTCTTCTGATTACTCGCCGATTCGCGCATGCGCGACCGGACCGGTTGCCGCCGACCGAATACGATTGCAAGGGCAATACCGATTGGGCAGGAGAGGGTTCGTGGGTCAGCGAATTCAGGGGGTGGTGGTCCGCACGGAGCCGTCCGCCGCGGCGCTCGACGCCGTCGCCGAGCACTACGGCTTCCGCCTCTTCGAGCTGCCCGGCGTGAAGGCCTGGATCCTGGATCTCGCGATCTCGGGGCGGCCGGACAGGGCCACCGTGCGTGCGGCCCGCGCAATGGCCCCGGGCTACGTGGACGCCGTCCGGGTCCTCGACGGCGACGAACACGACCTCGAGCAGCTCGGCTGGCTGCACGCGTCCGCGGCCATCGCGGGCTTTCTGTCGGAGCCGGTCCTGGGCTTCATATCCGACGACTTGATACTCGACTTCGCCGCCATCGCCAGGCCCGGCCGGATCGAGGTGGTCGCCGATCATGTCGCGCCATATCTGCTCCGCTGGGACTCCGGCGCGCTCACCATCCAGCCGTACCTGCAGACCGCCGGCGCCGGCGCGCCTCGGCCGCCCGAGGAGCTGGAGTTGATCCCGGCGGTGTCGCTCATGACTGCCGAGCCCCTGCCGGATGGCCAGTACCCGCTTCACGGGAACGTCGCGGCCGAGCTGCAGGAGTTCGCGCCGCCGGCCATCGCACTGATCGGCGACGCGGGTGGCGCGGGTGGCGCGGGTGGCGCTGCCGGGACCGGAAATGCGCCAAGGCTCTTGACGTTGCGCGGTCTCGACAGGAGCTGCTGGGACCCCGAGTAGGCCCGGTCACCGGGGCCTATTGCTCCCGCGGGTACGATCTGTTTGCGTCCTTCATCCGACAGGGAGAGGGATATGGTCACGCGCAACATCAACAGACCCGCGTATGCGCTGGCTCTCCTGTTCGGCATCGTTGCCATCGCCGATGCCGCGAACGCTCTCATGGCGATGCAGACGACGCGGAACGGCGGAAACGCCGGCTGGGTCATCGACCTGGCCGCCGCGGCCATCAGCGCCGCCTTCGCGACCGTGCTGCTGATGCGGCCGCACGTCTATGTCTTCGGCGCGGCGGCGGTCTGGGCGCTGGTCGCGTTCGTGGTCAACTTCGCCCTCCGCCAGCCCGACGGCGTCGACCAGATCGCCACCTATCGGATGGTGATCTACTTCCTGGTCTTCGTCGGGTCGGTGGTGCTCGTTGTCGCCGATCTTTGGGAGCGGTCCGAGCCGCAGAGGGCCGCCCGGGGCATGGGTCCTCGGCCGTGGCCCCCGCTCTACGGCCAGCCGGGCGCCTCGGCGCCGTATCCGCCCTCCTCGATGGGCCCGATGGCAGTCCCGATGGCGCCCCCGCCGCCAGCACCCGCGGCTCCGGCGGGCCCGCCGTTTAAGATGCCCGGCCCGGGCCCGGTCCCGGGGCCCATGGCTCCCGGCACTGTGGCTCCGGCGCCCCCTTACGTGCCACCGCCCGCGCCACCCGCACCGCCCGCGCCCTCCGGCGATCGGGGAGTGGAGCCGGGCCCGGCGGAGTGGAAGTCGACTTCGGAGAACCCAGAGTCCCCGGACGCGCAGTAGCCGTTCACCCGCACAGCCGTTCACCGGGATCGCGTCAGGCCGCCGCTTGCCCCTCGTTCGCAGCGGCCCGCGTGGGTTCGGACGCCGGCTCGACGCCGGTATCCGCCCCCGCCATCGCGGCCGCGTCAGCCGACCCGGCCGTCCCTGGACTGCCCGGCGCCGTGCAGGCGGGTAGATCCACCAGATGCCGGAGCGGTGAGAACAGCACCGGCAGGAATGACGTGGCACAGGCCAGCGCGGCAAGGATCAAGGCGACCCGGACGGGCATGATCGTCGCGAGAATCCCGCCCATCACGAAGCCGATGGGGATCGTTCCCCAGACGACGAAGCGCATCGTCGCGTTCATCCGGCTCTGGAGCTCCGGCGGCGTGATGGCCTGGCGGAGGCTCAGCTGGGCCACGTTGTAGACCACCTGGCTCAGACCCGCGAGGAACCAGCCCACTCCGAGCGTGATCGCGGCGATGGCCAGGTCCGAGGGAGTCAGGACCATCAGCAGGAATGCGGGCGCGCCCACCGCGGCGGAGGCGACGATCGTGGGGCCCAGGCCGATGATCCTGGTTGCCCGGTCGGAGAGCGCCGCTCCCACGAGGAACCCCACGCTGGCGATTCCCATCACCGTTCCGTAGAACGCCGGCGGTAGCCGGAGCTCGTTCCAGATCAGGACCGGGAAGACCCCGAACAGTGCGGCGGCGAACAAATTGGACGTGCCCGTGCAGGCGGCGATCGGCCGCAGCAGCGGGTTGCCCAGCACGTAGCGCAGCCCCTCGCCGATCTCGCTGTGCATCGGCACCGGCCGGCCGGCGGCGTCGGTGCGGCGGCTCGGTTTGGCTTCGCGGCGGCGAACCGCGCTCATGAACGCGCCCGAGACGAAGAAGCTCAACGCATCGACCAGGATGGCGACCGGTGCGGCGAAGGCGGCGATCAGGTTGCCGCCGAGGGTCGGGCCGCCGATCTGGGCGATCGAGTTGCTGACCTGCAACCGCGCGTTTCCCTCCACCAGGTCCTCGCGCTCGACGATTGCCGGGAGGTACGACTGATCGGCGACGTCGAAGAATGCGGTCGCCGTCCCGGTCGCGAATGCGACGACGAAGAGTTGCGGTAGCGAGAGCGTGTTCGACAGATAGGCAGCGGGTATGGACAGCAGCACGAAACCACGCACGATGTCCGCGCCGATGAGGACCGGCCGGCGCCGGACGCGATCCAGCCATGCCCCGGCAGGCAGGGTGAAGAGCAGGAACGGCACCATCTCGACGGCCGCCAGCAGCGAGACCTGGAAGACGCTGGCGTGGAGCATGGTCAGGGCCATGAACGGGATCGCGATCAGCGTCACCTGACTGCCCACGATCGAGACCGTGGCGGCGGACCAGATCATGAGAAAGTCGTGATGCCGCATGAGAGACGAGCGCCGTCGGGCCGATTGGTCGTTCATCGCGCGGCATGCTATCCCGTACCGGACGATTCAGGCACTAAGCGACTCGTCGCATTGTTTCGTGCCACGATAGGTATGGATTGCCCGGTCAGGTAGTTACCGATGGCGAAACAACCCTTACTTGTGGGTATCTTTGAGCCTCGGCCGCGTCGATCGGGCATGCGGGGCAGCGATCGATCCGGAAGCGGCGGCGCCCCCGCCCGGCCGGCATGGAGGAAGCGTGGCGAAGCTCGTCGAGTCGGTACCTAACTTCAGCGAAGGCCGACGGCTCGAAGTGGTGGACAAGCTTGCGGCCGCCGTGGAGAGCGTTCCCGGTGCGTTCCTGCTCGATCGAACGAGCGATCCGAGCCACAACCGCTCGGTGCTCACGATCGCCGGCGAGGCGGCCCCGATCCTCCAGGCCCTCGAGAAGACGGTCGCGGTCGCGGTCGCCGAGATCGACATGGAGCGGCACATCGGCGAGCATCCGCGAATCGGCGCGGTGGACGTGGTCCCGTTCGTTCCCCTGGCCGGCGCCACTATGTCGGACTGCGTCGAGCTGGCCCGCACTTTCGGCTCGATGATCGCGGATCGCTTCCAGCTGCCCGTGTACCTGTACGGCGAAGCGGCCACTTCGCCCTTCCGCCAGCGGCTCGCCGACGTGCGCCGCGGCCAGTACGAGGGGCTCAAGAGCTCGATCGCCGAGCCCGCCCGCGCACCGGATTTCGGCCCGGCGAAGATCCACCCGACCGCGGGAGCCGTGGCCGTGGGCGCCCGACCCTTCCTGATCGCCTACAACATCAACCTGGAGAGTCGGGACGTCGAGCTGGCCAAGCGCATTGCCCGGAGGATCCGCGAGTCGAGCGGAGGGCTGCCGCGTGTCCAGGCCAACGGCTTCTGGATCGAAGAACGCGACCGGGCCCAGGTCTCTATGAATCTGCTCGACTTTCGGGTCACGCCGCTGTGGATGGTCTGGGAGGCCGTTCGGGCGGAGGCGGCCGAGGACGGCGTCCATCTCGCCGAGTCTGAGCTGATCGGCCTGGCCCCGATCGACGCGATGCTCGACGTGGCCAACCACGCCGGCGTCTCCGAGCGCCTGCCCCAGCTCGAGCGCCTTGCCGGCGCCGCGGGCTTCCTCAAGCTGCGCGACTTCTCCCCGATGCAGGCCCTGGAGCTGCGCCTGGAAGCGGCACGGGGCCGATGAGGTGATCGAGGGGCGCGGTCAGCCGAGCGCGGGGCGGGGTCTTCTGGTCGAGGGCGCGGCCGCCGTGGCGACGCTCGCGGGCGGTCTTCGACGGGGGCGCTACCAGGCCGATGCCGCCGTGATGGCCGGGGGGCCGCGCTCGGTCGCGGCCTGGAAGGGCGATGTCCTGGCCGTCGGCGACGGCCCGGCCGTGGCGGCGATCGTCGCGGCCGCCGGACTCGATGCGCGTGACTTCGAACGGCTCGACGCCCGCGGCGGCCTTGTCACGCCGGGGCTCATCGACGCGCACACTCATCTCGTGTTCGCCGGAACCCGCGAGGCGGAGTGGCAGATGCGTCTGCGCGGCGCCTCGTACCTGGAGGTCCTGGGGGCGGGCGGCGGGATCCTCTCCACGGTTGCGGCAACGCGCGCGGCGAGCTCCGGCGCGTTGACGGTTGGCGCGCGCGCTCGCCTCCACGAGATGCTCTCCTGCGGCACGACCACGGCCGAAGTCAAATCTGGCTACGGCCTGGACGTCGAGACGGAGCTGCGGCTGCTCGAGATCATCGGCCGCCTCGGGAGCGAGGGGCCGGTCGAGCTGGTGCCCACGTTCCTGGGCGCCCACGCCGTCCCGGCGGAGTTCCGGGGCCGTCCCGACGCCACGGACGCCTACGTGGCCGCGGTCATCGCGGAGCAGCTGCCCCGTGTGGCCGAGCAGGGGATCGCCCGCTTCTGCGACGTCTTCTGCGAGGCCGGGGTGTTCAGCGCCGCGCAGACCGCCGCGGTCTTCGAAGCGGCCCTGGCCATGGGGCTGCGGCTCCGGGTCCATGCCGACGAGCTGGCGCCGTCGGGCGGGGCCGAGCTGGCGGCCCGAATGGGCTGCTTCTCCGCCGATCACCTCGCCGAGCCCTCGGACGAAGGAGTGGCCGCGCTCGCGGCGGCGGCGACGAACCATCCGGTAGTCGCGACGCTGCTTCCCGCCACCAGCTGGTTCATGGGCAAGCACCATTTCGCCCCCGCTCGCCGGTTCATCGACGCCGGCGTTCCGGTGGCCCTGGCGACGGACCTCAACCCGGGCACCAGCCCCACGGTCAGCCTGCCCCTCGTGATGTCGATCGCCTGCGTGGAGATGGGCCTCTCCCCGGCCGAGGCCCTGACCGCGGTGACCGTCAACGCGGCGCATTCGCTGGGGCTGGGAGACCGCATCGGTTCGATCGAACCGGGCAAGCAGGCCGACCTGGTCGTGTGGGACGTCCCCTCGGTCGATCAGCTCGCCTACTGGCTGGGTTCGCGCCCTGCCCGGACGGTCGTCAAGCGCGGCCGGATCGTCTTCGATCGCGCGACCGGGGTTCGAAGCTAGCCGCCGGCCTGCCGCTCGCCCAGACGAGCAATGTGCTCCGCCGGATAGGCCTCCGGGCCGGAGTGCTCGTCGTAGATCCGGAAGCCCGCCTTCTGGTAGAACGCGAGAGCGGTGGGGCTGTCGTAGTCGCAGGTGTGCAGCCACAGGCGCCGGATCGGGCCCGCCTCGCCTGCCGTCCAGACGTGGTGGATCGCCGTCCGGAGCGCGAAGCTGCCCAGCCCCCGCCCGACGAACTCGGGCAGCAGGCCGAAGTACACGATCTCCACCTCGCCGGGGACGCGCCGGTCCAGTTCGATGAAGCCGGCCAGGGTCTCGTCCCGGTACAGCCGCCAGACCTCGATCCGATCGTCGTCGAGTACGGCTCGCAGCTGGTCGTCCGTCATGAGCAGGCGACCGGACCAACCCCAGGGTCCCCCGACCGCGGAGAACAGCTCCCGGTACTGGCCCGGCGGAGGTCGGCGCCAGAGGCGCATCTCGCAGCCCGCCGGCGCCTCCGGCGGTTCGACCACGGAGTTCTCGAGCATTTCCAGGTACGTCGTCCGGGCCTGGACCATCACGTAGCCGGGCGGAAGCACCGGGTCGGTGCCCGCATCGGTATCCGTATCGGGCTCTCGCTCGAGATCCGGCATTGCTCAGACCTTGCCGCGCGACTCCAGGACGACGGTCGAGACTTCCGCCGGCAGCGATGACGGCATCAGCGACAGCCTGGCGACGGGCGCGGGCGGGGTGGTGACTCCCATCTCGTGGAAGAAGCGGGCGAGCGCCTCGGTGGAGTCTTCATCCTCGCAAACGATCATCGGGACGACCACCTTGGCGTCGAGTTGAGCCACGAGCTCGGCCGCCTTGTTGGCGGCGAGGGTGCCGCCTATGGGGATGCAGGCCACGTCCACGGGTCCGATGTCCGTCAGCTTGTCCTCCGTCAGCAGGTGCCCGATGTCGCCGAGATGAATGACGTGGACCCCGTCGAGCTCGACGATGAAGGCGACGTTGCGGCCGCGGTCCTTGCCCCGGTGCTCGTCTCGATATGTTCGGACCCCGGTCAGCAGGACGTCCTTGACCTCGTACTCGCCCGGGCCGTCCAGGCAGAACGCTTCCTCGAGGCTGGCCGGCAGCAGGGTCGAGGCGTCTCGGGACGCCTTGCCCTTCGCCCTGGGGAGCGGCGAGTCGTCGGCGTGGCTGTAGGTGACGATGTCCGCGGTGATCCCGCGCCCTGTCGGCCCCACGACGGATTGATAGGCGTCGGCCACGACGACGGCATCTTTGCCGCGCATGCGGACGCAGGTTCGCCCGTACCAGGTCAGTTCCATAGGGGGATTCTTGCACAGGTGACTCGCCGACCGCTTACCCGCGGCCACGTCTCCGCCAACGCCATGCCGGGACGGATGGCGGCCCGGGACCTGGGACCGTTTTCCGAATTCACGCGTGGGCGACATAAGGCGCGAGATTCCGGGCGAGTTCGTCGGACGCGGCGTCTTCCCGGGCGCGACCATAGCCGACGGAGGCGATTCCGTGCGGGAGGTGCCCTTCAGGCGGAGGAGCAGGCAGCCAAAGGTGGACCAGGCCTGGCCGGACGTTGGCCTAAAGTCGTCCTCCCGTGAGTTCGGCAACTTCCGCCCGCCCCGCCCGGCGTCCGGCGAGTCAGCCGCCAGGCGGGCGCGAGTACCGGAGCGAGCGGGCTTGAACGCCCGTGAGCGAGGAGCACACGCTCCAACAACGCGGATGGCCGTCCGACACCGACCTTAAAAGGAGGACCGGAGGCGCCTGCCCAATCGGCACCTCCGGTCGGAGGGAGGGAGGATGGAACGTTCAGGAGACTCATCCAGTGTTCCAGGGACTACGCTAAACCACTCCCGTGAAAACGGGGAACCGTTGCATATTAAGAAACCGCAATAAAGTGATCCAAGCCGCCAACAGATGCGTGCGACCCGGGTTGCCGCAACGAACCGGCGCCTCGTCGGAGTTGGCGTCTTTCGGTCGCTGAACCGGCCGTCCGGGTTCGCCCCACGAAGGGCTGGCACAATTCGAGGGTGACCCAGATGTCGCGAAGTCGAAGTGTCGGAGCGCTGCTGCTGGTACTGGCGCTCGCCGCCGCCTGCAGCCCGCCGGTCGGACGGTTCGGCCCGGCAGGCTCCGCGAACCTCGGATCGCCCGCGCCCGGATCGTCCGTGCCGGGATCGTCGCCGGTGCCCGGTTCAGCTTCGCCTTCCGCCGTTCCGTCGGGTTCGGCCGCTTCTTCGCCCGCCGGATCGCCGAATCCCGCGGATCAGGCCATCTATGCCCAAATCGAAGCTCAGGTCGAGGCGATCCGGGGGCTTCGCTCGACCAGGCCGGTCACTCCGGTGCTGCTCGACTCCGCCCAGATCGCCTCCTGGCTGGCGAAAGCCAACGCGGAGCAGACAAACCATCAGGCGCTCGCCGACGAGAGCCGGCTCTTCATCGACATGGGAATGCTGCCGGCCGGCTCTTCGCTCGAGCAGATGCAGACTGCCCTCGACTCGAGCCAGGTCGTCGGCTTGTACGACCCCGTCTCCAAGGGTCTTTATGTCCTATCGGATTCCGGAGGCGTGGGGCCAAGCGCGAAGTTCATTTTCTCGCACGAGTTCACGCACGCGCTCCAGGACCAGAATTTCGGGCTGGCCAAGCTTGCGACCGACACGCCGGACCAGGGCGATCGCGACGTCGCCCGAACCGCCCTACTGGAGGGCGACGCGACCCTGCTCATGACGCTCTGGGCCTCGAAATACCTGTCCCTGGCCGACCTGGTGGCAATCGCCAACCAATCCGGGAGCGCGGCCCAGCAGAAGCAGCTCGACGCGGCCCCGCCGATCCTTCGCCAGGGGCTCACCTTCCCGTACACGGCTGGGTTGACATTCGTCCAGTCGGTCTACCAGTCGGGGGGTTGGGCCGCGGTCAATCGTCTCTACGCGAATCCGCCGACGTCCACTTCTCAGATCATCCACCCGGAGCTGTATGCCCAGGGCGTCGAGCCGGTCGCCGTCTCGGTGCCGGTCGTGCCGACTTCGCTGTCGGGCTCGGGCTGGAAGCTCACGATGCAGGACACGCTGGGCGAGTTCCAGCTGGGGATCTGGCTGGACGGACTCAAGAGCACGAACTCGGGCGGCGCGGACGCGGTCGCCGAGTGGGGCGGCGACCGGGTTGGACTGTACGAAGGCCCGAACGGCCAGTGGGCGGTCGTCCTCAGGACGGTTTGGCGTTCCGCCTCCGGGGCCGGGGCGTTCGACTCGGCGGTCGGCACGCTGCTGCCGCAGCTGGGCAGCCCGTCTCGGACGTGTGCGTCGGGCAATCAGGAACTGGTGGCTCTGGCCTCGAGCCAGGAGCTGCTGCCGCTCTTCGCCCCCTGCGCGGGGTAGGGCGTGGGC
>DAHXON010000024.1 GCA_027364875.1 Chloroflexota bacterium | reverse complement strand
CTATGGTCCCGAGCCAGGCGAAGGCCACCCCACTCAGGCGGGCTGCCTGCGTGCTGCTTGCCGCCCTCCGGCGTTGTGCGGCCATTCACACCCCCGATGACTCCGGCCGGCTGTCCCGCCGGCCCCGGGCCGCCCGCCGCGTGCGCGGCAGCCCGTTTGACTATAACCCGGACGCTGCCCCGGCCTTTGCTCCGGGCGCCCACCGTCAGCCCGCTGGCGTTCGAGCCGGACTGCCAGGAGACGCGGCAGATGGCCCTCCGGTGACGAGCGCGAGGGCCGCGGCCGCTGTCGGCTCGTCGGTGATCAGGACGTGGAGCAGGCGCGTCCTGGCGCCCGCAACGATCGTGTCCACCTTGTTGGAGCCTGCCGCGATGCCGACGACGCGCGGGACGGCGCGCAGGGTCTCGATCGGAATGGAGATCGTGCGGCGCTCCCACTCGTCCGCGACGAGCGAGCCGTCGAGGCGGACGAGGTGGCCGGCCACGTCGCCGACCGCACCGGTGGACTCGATTCGGGCGCGTCCGGCTTCGTCGAGGCGGTCCATGACGGTCCCGTAGCCGGGGTTGAACCGCGGCGCGCCGCTCATGCCCACGAGCGCGAAGCGCAGTTCGGACCAGTAGCGCGTGGTGGCGGTCACGGCGCTGTCAGACAGGAGCGCGGCCGTGGTGGCTTCGTTGTCGAGCAGCCCCGGGGCGTGGAGGAGCCGGACCGTGGCCCCGAGCCGCTCCGCGAGATGGCGGGCGATCTCGTTGCTGTTGAGGTGCGGGTTGCTCGAATCCCAGCCGCCCACGAGAGGCACGACGGTGACACGGGGCCTGGCGAGCAACGGGAGAGCGGAGACGAGCGATTCCACGGTATAGCCGCCGGTGAGACCGATGGCGCCGTCGTCGGGGAGCACCTCGGCCAGGCGGGGCGCTGCCGCCACGCCACACAATCGCGCCGCGAGCGCCGGAGCGGTCTCGTGGCCCGCGGTGATCCAGACCTCCAGGCCGAGGGCCTCGCCGCGGGCCCGGGCGAGCGGCGTGGGCTCCGGCGGCGCACCCTCGACGGAGATACGGACCACGCCGGCGGTGCGGGCCGCGGCAAGGAGCCGCGAAACCTTGGAGACGGAGAAGCCGGTCAGCGAGGCGATCTCCGGCTGGCCGAGCTCACGGACGTAATACAGCTCGGCCACGAGCCGGAGCATCTCGCGCTGGCTGGCGGCGGCTTCGGTGGAGGGCTCGATCGCGGAAGGCTCGATCGCGGAAGGCTCGATCGCGAGCCCGGTGGGGCCCGTGGGGCCCGTCGGCCCCGCGACGCCCGCGCGACGCGCTCCGGGCGCTGCGGAGACTGCCTCGCCATCGCGGGATCCGGCGTCCAAGTGGCTTCTCCTTGACAGGTTCGAGACCGGCCGCGAGTATACCTCTCAACAGCTGGCCTGCAAGAGATTTCGTGAGAATATTTGCAGACACTACTCTCACCAGGTTGGCCCAACCGCTGCCAGGAGGTATTCGATGCGCTCGTTCAGGATCGTCCTGACCGGACACGGGACGCTTCCTGGGTCCCTGCTCGGAACCACGGAGATGATCTGCGGTCCCGTGGCGGACATGAGCGCGGTGGGGCTTGCGGGGGGCGAAACGCCGGACCACTTTGCCGACGAATTGCGCGCGGCCATCGGGCACGACGGCAGGCGCGTCCTGGTCCTCTGCGACCTCCTGGGCGGCACGCCCTTCAACGTCGCCTCCGCGATCGCTCGTCGTTCGCCTCGAGTGATCTGCGTCTCCGGGATGAACCTGGCGATGTCGGTCGAAGCGGCCCTGGCCGACGGCGACCTGGACGATCTCATGGTGGATCGACTACTGGAGGCAGGCCGATCGGGGATCGTCGAGACGGAGCGCCACCGGGCCAGGCGCGTTTCGTAGGCGCCGCCGACCTATCAACGACCGCCCGCTCGCCCACGCTCCCCTGAGCTGCCTGACCCAACCCCCCAATCCATCGAGGATCCGTTGAGCCTCCGACTCGTCCGCATCGACGACCGCTTGATCCATGGCCAGGTCATCGCGGTGTGGTTGCGCGCCCTGGGCGCGCAGCGGATCGTGATCGTCGACGACAACACGGCCCGGGACGAGTTCCTGCGCGAGGTTCTCACGCTGGCGTCCCCTCCCGGCGTGCCCGTCGAGGTCCTGGGAGTAAACGAGGGCGCTCTCCGCTGCATCGAGCTCGCCGCCGCGCCGGAACCGGTCATGGTGCTGGCTCGAACGCCTCGGACGGTTCTCGCGCTCCGGCAGGCAGGCGTCCCGATCGAGGTCGTGGATCTGGGCGGCCTTGGAGCGGGCCCCGGGCGCAAGCGGCTTCACAAGACGATATCGGTCAGCCCCGACGAGCTGCGGGAGCTGCGCGAGCTGGAGGAGCTGGGCACGCGGGTCGAGGTCCAGATAGTCGCGGACGATCGGCCCATCCCATTTCGATCGATCGACCGCGGGTAGCTGCCGGCTACAGGCAACGCTCGGCGGGAGCGGCAAGGTGCAAGGGAGGAGAAACGTGGTCAGGAAGTCGGCGGCGGTCGGAGGGCTGCTCCTGCCGCTCATCGTTCTGACGATGCTGGCGCCGTCCGTGGTGTTCGGCGCGAGCGGCGGCGTCTCGGCCCCGGCCGAGGCGAATGTCACGGTTTCGGCGTGGCAGGCGGCCCTCATCGCCATCGGCTACTACCTGGCCAATTCATGCTGGCTGTTCGGCGTCGCCTACTTCACGTTGTATCGGCCGCTTGTCGCGGGCTTCATCGTCGGCTGCATCCTCGGCGATCCCGCCCAGGGGACGCTCGTCGGCGCGGCGATCAACGTCCCGTACCTGGGCTTCATCTCCGCCGGCGGCAATCTGCCGGTGGATCCGAGCCTGCCGGGTTGGATCGGGACCACGATCGCCCTGGCGGGCCACCTGTCGCCCGCGAGCGCCGTTGCCCTGGCGGTCCCCATCGGCCTGCTCGGCACGGTTCTCTTCTACGGCCGCATGGCCGTCGATCCGATCTTCGCCCACTGGGCCGACGCCCGCGCCGAGAAGGGCGACATCCGCGGCGTCGCGTTCATGAACGTGGTGCCGCCGCAGATCTTCCTGTTCGTCATCAGCTTCGTGCCGGTGTTCTTCCTGGCCCTCAACGGACCCTCCGCCGTCCAGGACGCCCTCAATCAGCTGCCGTTCTGGGTCACCAACGGGCTTCAGATCGCGGGCTTCATCCTGCCGGCGATCGGCATCGCGCTGACCATGAGGTTCATCTTCCGCGGCGCGGTGATCCCCTACTTCTTCGTCGGCTTCATCCTGTGGACGCTGATGAACAACCCCGCCACCGGCTCGGACGACAGCCGGGTGATGATCACGATCGCGGTGCTGGGGCTCGCGCTCGCGTCGCTCCACCTGACGTTCGCCGGTGCTCGTCCCACCGCCGCGGCCGTGCCTGAGGCCGCCAGACCGGCAACGCCGGCTCTGGCCGAAGGCGGCGTCAGGCTGACGCGCGGCGACATCCTCAAATCGTGGGCACTCTGGACGTTCTTCTCTCAGGCCAATTACAACTACGAACGGCTCCAGGGCACGGGCTTTGCCCACGCCATGACGCCGATCATCAAGCGCCTCTACACCACGCCCGAAGAGATCCGGGCCGCGCTGCGCCGGCACCTCGTCTTCTTCAACACGGAGCCCAACTTCGGCAACGTCGTCCAGGGCGCGGTCATCGCCATGGAGGAGCAGCGGGCCAACGGAGCGCCGATCGACGACGACGCGATCAACTCCGTGAAGTCCGGCCTGATGGGCCCGATGGCCGGCATCGGCGATTCGATCAGCCAGGGCACGATCACGCCCATCCTGCTCGCCCTCGGCATCGGCATCGCCGGCGCCACGGCCAGCGTCGACATCGGCAGCGGCTCGGCCGCCATCCCGACCCTCGCCGCAGGAGCGTCCGGGAACCCCATCGGAGCGATCGTCTACGCGATCCTGATCTCGGCCGCGATCATCTCGATCGGTTACGTGGCCTGGACGCAGGGCTATGCCCGCGGCCGTGGCTTCGTGACCGACCTGCTGCGCTCCGGCGCGATCGACCGGGTCCTCGTCGGCGCGGGCGTGCTGGGCAACATGGTCCTCGGCGCTCTCGCGGGGCGGTTCGTCGTGATCTACCTCGCGCCGACGGTCAACGTGGCGGGCGCCAGCCTCAACCTGCAGGCAGGCCTCCTCGACCCGATCTTCACCGGCCTCCTGCCGCTATCGATTGTTCTGCTGACCTGGTGGCTGCTGCGGCGCGTCAGCCCGCTCTGGCTCGTGATCGGATACCTGGCTTTCTCGATCTTTGCGGCGTATCCGTTCTTCGGCCCGGGTCAGCCCGCCAACCCGGCCTCGCCGCAGGATCAGTACCAGGCCTGCACCTCGTCGCTGCTGCACCCGTACTACCCGTGCGGCGCCCCGCCGGCCGCTCCGTCGCCGAGCGCGGCTCCCTCCGCGGCGCCGTCCCCGAGCGCGGCCCCGTAAGCCCGGCTCGGCCGGCCCCGCAGCCCGGCGGCCCCGCAGCCGAGCGGCCCCCCAGCCCGGCGGCCCCGCAGTCCGGCGCGGTGCCGTAGGCTATGCCGACCGTGGTCGCCAGGAGATCGCCCCAGCTCGCCGCCTCCACCGTCGCGCTCGGGCTGATCGCCTACGCCGTCGTTCGAGCGCTGCTGTTCGGGATCGTCCGCCTGCCGCCGATACCCGGAGGGCTCTCGGGCCTGACCGCGATCCTGACGCTGTTCAGTCTGTGCCACGCCTGGTATTCGGTGGGCGGGCGCCTGACGGCCATCTTCTTCGCGCTGTCCGCCGCGATCTCATGGGCTCTCGAGGAAGGCGGCGTGGCGACGGGCCTCGTCTACGGCGGCTACCACTACACGGACTACCTGGGCCCCAGGCTCGGCGACGTCCCGCTCCTGATCCCGCTCGCGTGGTTCATGATGATCTACCCGAGCTACGTCATCGCCAACCTGATCGTCGGCCGCCGCGTGACCGGCCCGGGGCCCGGACTGCGGACGCTGGTCGTGGCGGCAGGCGCGAGCGCGGTCGTCATGACGGCGTGGGACCTGGTCGTGGATCCGATCCTCTCCGGGCCGTCCGTGCACGCCTGGGTCTGGGAATCTGGCGGCGCGTATTTCGGCGTGCCGCTACAGAACTTCTTCGGCTGGCTCGTGACCACCTTCGTGGTGTACGCGGCATACCGGCTCGTCGAGCAGCGTCACGGCCCCGCGCCCCTGGGCCCGGTCGACTGGCGGACGGGCGCCATGCCGGTGGCCGCCTATGGGCTGATGCTCTTCGGCGACCTGATGAGCGGCGTCACGCCGATGGGCGTCGTGCCGATCGGCCTCGTGGTCATGGGCGTGCCACTGCTGCTGGCGGCATGGCGGCTGGTCGAGCTGCGGAACGAGGCTGCGCGCTCGGCTCTGGTCCCGCCCGCGGTCGAGGTCGAGGTCGAGGCCGCCTGACCGCTACATCAGCCGGTCGCGACCGATTCGGGCTTCGATCTCATCCGCGACCGAGGCTGCCAGCCTGACGGCGAAGCGATCGACCAGGCGCGAGAACAGGGGCCGCCGCAGCCGGATCGGCGATGCTTGAGCCGGGACGCCGGCGAGTCCGGCCGCGACTTCGATAGCGTCGTCGAGGTCGCCGACTCGATCGGCCAGACCCAGCTCGACCGACTGGCTGCCCAGCCAGACCTCGCCCGTGGCCAGCTCGACCACTCGCTCGCGCTGCAGATGGCGGCCCTCCGCCACGCGATCCACGAATCGATCGTAGAAGGCGTCGACCAGGCGCTGCTCCGTGGCCTTTTCTTCGTCCGTGTCTTCGCGCCACGGGGCGCCCATGCCCTTGAGCCGGCCGGCGCGGTGTTCCTCGACCCTGACGCCGAGGCGGTCGAGCAGCTGTGGCAGCCTTGGGCCGGCGGAGATCACGCCGATGGACCCGACGATGGACGAGGGCGCGACCACTACCTTCTGAGCCGCCATCGCGGCCAGGTACGCGCCCGACGCGCCGACGACGCGAACGTGGGCGACGAGCGGCTTGGCCGCGGCGAGCCTCTTGAGGGCCAGGTACAGGTAGTCCGACGCGGCCGCCGAGCCGCCGGGGGAGTCGATGTCGAGGACCACGGCGGGCACGGTCTTCTGCGTGGTCAGGTGCCGCACGGTCTCGACCCAGTCCGCTGATCTGGGACCTCCGGAGATCGGCCCGTAGAGGCGGACGATGGCGACGCGGCCGGGGCGCAGTCGCCGGCCCCGTCCGATGGCCCGGGCAAGCACGTCGAACGTCGAATCGGAGGTGGGCTTCTCGGTCGTGGATCTCATGTTTGGGCATGGTGCTCCGGTCCCGCATCCCCGAGCTACCGTTGAGCAAGAGAACCGCGCAACGAGACGGCAAGGCCCTCAGTGGCCGGCCCGTTCAATTGCCCTGGCGGCTTCCGCGTAACCCGTGTGGCGGGCGCGCACTCCGACGCTGTCTTCCAGCGTGATCCACGCCCGGGCCGTCGATCGGCGCGAGACTGGATCCAGCAGGATGACGGCCGCATGGCTGCCGGGCCCGGCCAATCTGCCCGACCACCAGTCTTCGAACGCGCCGGGTGAGCCTGTCGCGATCGTTCCGAAACTCGACCGGTGCCGGCGGATCGTCGAGACCATCTCGGTGGACCACAGCGCGGCCATCAGGTGAGTCTGGCTGCGCCATCCGCTCACGCCGGCGCGTTCCGCCAGCTCCGCACCGAGGTACACCCTCTTGGCATTGAAGGCTCCGAACGCATCCTGCAGGTCCGGAAAGGCGGTCCTGTTCTCTACGTGAAGCAGGCTCCGGGCCGGTGACGACCAGGCGACGAGGTCGGCCCGGCCGGCAAACTGGTAGTGCTGATATGGCTCGTCCAGACGAACCTCGAGACCGAAGCGGCGGAATCGCTCGCTTTCGAGCTCGCCCATGGCGGCATGAACGAGATCCTTCTGGCGGCCTCCACGTGAGGTTCGCGGGTCGAACAGCTCGAATCGCGGCTTCAGTCCGAGGGCACGGCCGAGTCTGAGATAGGTCTCCACCGACGCCACCCGCCCGGACTCGATCCCGCCGATCGCCGAGTGGCTCACTCCGGAGATCGCGGCGAGAGCTCGCAGGGTGAGGTGGCGACGCACCCGCTCGGCACGTATCGCGGCACCGAGGGCAGAGGCGAGACCGCCGATGTCCCGTTCCAGTGCGCGACAGCCGGCGGGGAGACCTTCATCTTGCGGATGTCCAACGTGTGCGAACAAGAATCGCCTTCTCTCCGACCTGCGACCACGACGGGCTCATACCCGCAGCGCATCGGCGCGCGCCCGCGTTCCGAATGGTCCGAATCGCCGCTCTACTGCCGCTTATCCGGCCTTTCCGAGTCGAGGCTGGGTCGCTGCGGGGCTACCGGAGCGGATTGGCGGCGGCGGGGGAGGGCCTGAGGCGAGATGCTGTTCGCACCAGGCGTACATCCGCAAGGTGGGCGTGCGGGGAACCGACGCGCGCCGCCGAGCGGACGCGCGCCGCCACGCGCGGCCTACTCGCCCGGCGCCGCCGGCACAGTGAGCGGCGGGACGTAGGAAGCGCCGAATCGCTCGAGCTCGGCGAGAGCGGACACGACCATCGGGTGGTGCCGGCGCTCCGGACGCACCACCGACGAGATCCGCCGGGTCAGCGGCGGCACGATCGGTCGGACGTCGGCGCGGACGGGCCGGTCCAGGAGAGCCAGACCCGGCAGCACTCCGACGCCGCGCCCGGCCTCCACGAGGGCGATGATCACGCTGAAGTCGCGGCAGCTCGATCGGATGTGCGGCTCGAAGCCGGCAGCCCGGCAGGCCCGCCGAGTGACCTGCGAGAGGTGGCTGTTGTCCGTGTCCATGATCCAGAAGGCGTGGCTGAACTCGTCGAGGCGCGCCGGCCGGGGCGGACCGGCGGTGGCCTGGCCCTGTGCCGACGGGCCCGTCGCCGCGAGGTAGATCGGATCTCTCATGAACTCGCAGACGTCGAGGCCCTGGACCGGGACGCGCGATCCGTCGCCGTAGTCGTCCACGATGGCGATGTCGATCTCGTCCATCTGGAGAGCCGTCAGGCTTTCGTCCGCCTCGAGGTCGCGGAGCGTCACTCGGAGATCGGGATGGAGCCGGCTCAGCGCGGTCATCACCGGCGGCATCACAGCTCGCGCAGCCGTGGGGAAGGCGGCGACCCGGAGGGTGCCGGCAACCGTGTTTCGCAGCGACGCCACGTCCGCTTCGGCCGCGGCTATCGCTCCGGTGATCGCGTCGGTGTGGCGGACGAGGCGCAGCGCCGCCTCGGTGAGCCGGACCTGCCGGCCGCTCTTCTCGAGCAGCTCGACGCCGGCTTCCTGCTCCAGGATCGCGAGCTGTTGCGAGATGGCCGACGGCGTGATGTTCACGGCCTCCGCGGCGGCCCGGATCGAGCCTCTGCGCTGGACTTCCCGGAGCAGTTGCAGGCGCCAGACACCGAGCATTTCCCCACCCTTACCTTTGCGCTGCCCAACGTCGGAAGGGTCGTGGAGGCCCCCACGTCCGCGCCGACACAGTTTAGCCCCGCTTCACGATCCGGCGAGGAAGCTGAACTTGACCTCCCTCTTGACCGCGACCAGACTCGCCGCAAGGACTTCCGCGCCTCGGCTGGTTCTCGTGGAGGCGCTTCGCGGCGGCCTCCCCGGCGTCTGCGACCAGCGAAACCGGCGCTCGGATGAGGAGACGGCGATGAAGCTCGCTGCTCGCATGGATCGCATCGGCACCGAAACGGCCTTCGAGGCCGCTGCTCGAGCTCGCGCCCTGGAGGCGACCGGGCGGTCGGTCATACACCTCGAGATCGGCGAACCCGATTTCGACACCCCGGCGAACATCCGCGAGGCGGCCAAGCGGGCCTTCGATCGCGGCGCCACGCACTACACGCCCACCGCCGGCATCCCCGAGCTGCGCGAGGCCATCGCCGCCGACGCTACTGCTCGCAAGCACTTCGCCGTCGATCCGGGCCGCGTGGTGGTCGTTCCCGGCGGCAAGCCGGTCATGTTCTTCGCGATCCTCGCGCTCGTGGACGAAGGCGACGAGGTCGTCTACCCGGACCCGGGCTTCCCGATCTACGAGTCCATGGCCCGGTACGTGGGCGGCACGGCCGTCCCCTGCCCCATCCGCCAGGAGAACGGCTTCCGGCTCGACCCCGACGAGCTGGCCACCCTCGTGAACGAGCGGACGAAGCTCGTGATCATCAACTCGCCCGCCAATCCGACCGGTGGCGTCTCGACGCGCGAGGATCTCGAGAAGATCGCGGCGCTGGCGCGCCGGTACGACTTCACGATCCTCGCCGACGAGATCTACGGCCGGATCCTGTACGAGGGCGAACACTTCTCGATCGCGTCGCTGCCCGACATGGCCGAACGGACGATCGTCCTGGACGGCTTCTCCAAGACCTATGCCATGACCGGCTGGCGCCTGGGCTACGCGATCCTTCCGGAGAAGCTCGTGACCCCGTTCTCGCGGCTGGTCGTCAACAGCGTGTCCTGCACCAACGCGGCGACGCAGTGGGCAGGAGTGGAGGCGTTGACCGGGCCTCAGGACGCGGTGGATGCCATGGTGGTGGAGTTCCGGGCGCGGCGCGACCTCATCGTCAACGGGCTCAACGAGATACCCGGCGTGAAGTGTCTGATGCCCAAGGGTGCCTTCTACGCCTTCCCCGACATCTCCGCCACCGGCCTCACCGGCGCCGAGCTGGCGGACCGGCTGCTCAACGAAGGCGGCGTCTCGGCCCTGGCCGGAACGGCGTTCGGGCAGGTGGGCAAATACCACCTGCGGTTCTCCTATGCCACGTCGCGCGAGAACATCGCCGAAGCGATCAGGCGGACTCGCGCCGTGGTGGAGCCCCTCGCGGCCGCGGCTGCGGGGGCGGCCGGGGCAGCTCGATGAGCGCCACCCCAGCACAGGCCGCGGACGTGTCCGACGCCGCGCAGGTGGACCGCCTCTTCACCCGGGCCGAGGCGGACTTCCACTACTACGAGATCCTCAAGGACCTTGTCGACGAGTGCCTGGACATAACGCTGGACTACCGCCAGAGCGGCCATCCCGGCGGCTCGCGGTCCAAGGTCCACATGCTCCTCTCGCTGCTCCTCTCCGGAGGGATGCGCTGGGACATCCGCCGGCCGTGGCTCCGCTTCGGCGACCGGTTCGTGCTTTCCGCGGGCCATACGGTGCCGCTCGTCTACGCCACGCTCGCCGTGCTCAACGAGGGCATGCGGCTCCGGATGGACACCGCCGCGGACAACCGCTACGAGTTCCCTGAACGCGGCCGCTTCGCCCTGACGTGGGAAGACCTGCTGGGCCTGCGGCGCCGCGGCGGATTGCCGGGCCACGCGGAGATGGCCGGCAAGACCCTCTTCCTCAAGGCCAACACGGGGCCTTCCGGCCACGGCATGCCTTTCGCGGCCGGCGAGGCTCTGGCGCTCAAGCTCGCCGGCGCGGGCGAAGTCAAGGTCTTCGTGGTGGAAGGCGAGGGCGGGCTCACCCCCGGTGCCGCGCACGAAACCAAGAACGCGGCCTGGGGCCTGGGCCTCTCGAATCTGGTCTTCCTCGTGGACTGGAACGACTACGGGATCGACGAGCGGCCGGCATCGGCCGTGGTCCACGGAACTCCGGTGGACTGGTTCGAGCCCTACGGCTGGCGAGTGACCGGGACGCAGAGCGGGATGGAATGGGGCCCGGTGACGCGGACACTCCTCGACGCGACCCACGGCCCGAACCCCGACGCGGCTCCCACGATTGCCTGGTTCCGGACGCGCAAGGGCCGGGGCTACGGCAAGTTCGACGCGGCCAGCCACGGCAGCCCCCACAAGGAGCACTCGCCGGAGTTCTGGGCCGTGCGCAAGGAGTTCATGGCCCGCTACGGCGTGGAATACGAGGGCGTGGACCAGGCCGCACCGGCGGACGCCTCCGCCTGCCGGGCGCAGGCCGAGGCCAACCTCCGCACCGCGATGAGTGTCATGCACGCCAGCCCCGGCCTGGTCGAGTGGCTCTCCGATCGGCTGCTGGAGATCGGCCAGTCGGTACCGCTGTCGATCGAGGGCTTCCGGCTCGACGCGGGCCGGACTCCCGACGCCATCACGGCCGGGCCCGCCAAGGACAGCCGCCTCTTCGACTTCGAGAACTACCCGGCCTCGATGTGGCGGGCTCCCGGCGAAAAGCAGCCCAACCGTGCGGGCCTCGCCAGCTGGGGCTCATACGTCAACGCCGTGTCGAAGCGCGATTACGGCCGCCCGCTCTTCATCGCCTGCTCGGCCGACCTCGCCGAGTCGACCAACATCGCCGGCTTCGCCAAACCGTTCGGCGACATGGCGGGCTTCGGCTGGTACGAGCGCGACACCAACCCGACGGGCGCCCTGCTTCCGACCGAGATCACCGAGTTCACCAACGCCGGCATGATGGCCGGCCTGGCGACGGTGAACATGGCGTCGAACCCCTTCGGCGACTTCGAGGGGTTCTGGGGCGCCTTCTCCACCTACGGCTCCTTCAGCTACCTCGGCTACGGACCGATGCGGCTGTTCAGCCAGCTGACGCAGGATTGCGACCTCCGACTGGGCCGGATCCTGTACGTAGCCGGTCACTCGGGGCCGGAAACGGCCGAGGATTCGCGGACTCATTTCGGCATCTTCGCTCCGGGCGTTACCCAGCTCTTCCCCGAGGGCCAGGTCCTGGACCTGCACCCCTGGGAGTACAACGAGGTCCCGGTGGTCCTCGGCGCGGCCTTCGCGACCCGTGTCCCCATCGTGGCCCTGCACCTCACGCGGCCGCCGGTGGAGATTCCGGATCGGGCGGCTCTCGGGATGCCGAGCCACTTCGCCGCGGCCCGCGGCGCCTACGTGATGCGCCCGTTCCGCGACGGGCAGCCCCGCGCCGGCACGGTGTTCGTCCGCGGAACCATGAGCACGGCCAACCTGGTGCGCGTGCTTCCGGAGCTGGACGCTCGCGGCCTGAACGTCAAGGTCGTCGCCGCTATCAGCCCGGGACTATTCGCGCTTCAGAACGAGGCATACCGGGCGGCCACGATAGAGCCCGCGGACCGACTGGATTCGATGGTGATAACCAACGGCGCCTACAAGCTGATGCGCGAGTTCGCCGACGACCCGATCGTCCGCGAGTACTCGCTGAGCTCGGACTGGGACGACCGCTGGCGGACCGGTGGCTCGGTGGATGAGGTGATCGAGGAAGCGCACCTCGATTCCGGCCACGTCATCGGCGCAATCGAGCGGTTCGTCCACGAGCGCCCGGAGCGCCTACGGCAGCTTCGCGATCGACTCGACGCCGCCGAGGCACGCTAGCGGCGGCAACGCCGAGGCCGGGGTGCCCTGGCCGCCGCGCGGGCAGCGCCTTCCGATTCGGTGGTCTCGGGAGAAGGAAGGAGCGGCCGGGGCCGGGAGTGTCACGGCCGCCCTTCCTTGCAGGAGGTGGTGTCGGGTTCAAGTGGCAGCGCGGGCTTGCTCGCTCCGCAATGCCTTCGTCGGTTGTTCGCTTGGGAACCCGGTTTCGGATCACTGCCCGTTTCCACGCGGCACCGGACTCCGGACGGAGAGGGCGCGGCCCGCGAGACTCCGGTCCGCGGCCCGAGCACGAGGGCTGGCGCGATGCGCCGGGTCGGCTAACATGCGCGGGTGTCGGATTTCTACGACCTGGACCGCGCCAACGCGCGCCTTCCCGAACTCCGCGAGACCCTCCTGGGTCTGCAATCCATGCGCGAGGAATTGATCTCGCTGCGCGACCGCATAGTCGACCTCAACGCCCCGGCTCTCGCCGGCGGCCCTTCGACGATGGCGGCCAGGAGCCTGGAGGTGCGCGGAGAGACGCAGCGGCTCCAGATGCGGATGCAGGGCCTTGTGGACCAGATGCAGGCTGCGGTCATCCAGATCGACGACTGGGGTATCCAGCTGCGCGAGATCCAGACGGGGCTCGTCGACTTTCCGGCGCTCATCTCCGGACGACCTGTGTGGTTGTGCTGGCGGCTCACGGAGGAGCGGGTCGAGTGGTGGCACGAGATGACGGCTGGCTTCGACGGCCGTCAGCGCATCGAGGACATGCACTGAAAAGCGGTCGGGGATCGAGGCGCGGCGAAACGAGCGAGCCGGAAGTGCTCGATCGAGACGTCATGGGCGAGTCCGACGGCGGAACCGAGCGCGGCGAACGACGATCCCGACGCCGAGCCGGCGATGCGGCAGCGGCGCCAGGCCCGATCATCCCGCGCGACGACGGCGGGCCGGACGATCCGGTGGACGCGCTCTTCCAAACCGGACTGCCGCCCGGATCCGTTATCCGCCAGGGCGATCGACTCAAAGCCTACCGGCCGATCTCGCCCGATAGACGGCGCGAAGCTCTCGAGGCGGGCATCGCCGCCTACTCTCGCGGCGATTTCTTCGAGGCTCACGAGCTTCTGGAACCCGCCTGGATGGGGACCTCCGACATCGCCGAGCGGGAGCTGTACCAGGGCCTGATCAAGCTCGCGGCGGGCTACGTGCACTGCATCCGCGGCAATCCGATCGGGATGTCGCGCAACCTGGAAGGCGCCCGGCTCCACCTCGCCAAGAGCATGGAGCTGGACCCGGCCGCGGCCGAGTCGGCCGGCATAGACCTGCTGGACCTGCTGATGGAGATCGAGGTCAGGCTCAAGTCGGTGCACGTTGCCGTCGGCCACCTCAACACGAACCCGGCGATCCTGCTGGAGCTGGCCGAAGCGGCACCACGGATCCGCTGAGTCCGAGCGGCGCCGCGCACGGGCACCGTTCTTGAACAACTTCCATGAGGCGGAGGTTATTCGAGTCTCGAGCGGCTGCCGCGGCCTGCGAAGCTCGGCCGCGAGCGTGGGGGCGTGCCAGATATTAGCCCCGAACCCGTTCCGGCCCTCGGAATCGCGCCCAGAACTCGCACAACTTTCGCCTGGCGGAAGTTGTTCAAGTTTCGGCTGGCCTCGCGGGCAATCGAGCCCACCGGTGCCTCAAGCGAGCCGGCGCTCCGACTCGGTCAGCAGGCGGACGATGTCCTGCAGGCCTCGGCCCCGAGCCCACACCGACATCTGAACCAGACTCAGCAGATCCACGAGGAGGGTGAGGCGGCGCCAGTCCGGCGGGAGCGGCGCGCCGCCGGCCTCATAACCTTCGACGAAGGCCTCGGCGAAGCCATCGGCCGCGGAGCCCTCGGGCGCGGAGCCATCGGCCGCGGGACCCTCGACGGCGCGCCGGGGCACATCGCGCAGAAACGTGCCGACGTCGATCAGCCGGCACCCTGCGCAGGCGAACTCCCAATCGACCACACCGGTCAGCCGGTATTCCGCGGCAGCTCCGTCCGCATCCACTGCGTAGAGCAGGTTCCACGGCTTGAAGTCGGCGTGGACCAGAGCCGCCTCGGACCAGACCCCGTGCACCGCCCGAGCGTTCGACTCGACCGTCCGTCTCAAGGCGCCTGCCAGCCGAGGCCCGATGCGCGGCTCGGCGGCTTCGAGCGCCGCAAGGATGGCCGCGTCCCAATCGGGCATGGGCGTGGCGATTGCCAGGTCCGGGCCGAAGAAGCCCGCGGTCGGAAAGCGCAGGCCGTGGATCGACGCCAGCGCGGAACCGCAGGCGAAGGCGATCTGCCGAGCGGCGCGGCCACGGGCAGATACGCGGGCACGTTCGCGGCTACTCGAAGGCGCACGAATCTCGGCGAGAATGCCATCGAGCGGTCTGCCTTCGATCCAATCGAACAGCGAAAACGGCGGGTCGGCCGACGGCTCGGAATGGAGGACCCGTGGAACCGGGACCCGCCCCGCGAGCGCTGCCAGGACCGCCGATTCGCGGGCGCAGGCCGAGGGATCGGCCGTGTACATCCGGAGCACCAGCGCCCGACCTTCGACGAGTTCGACACGGTAGTTGGTGTTGCGAAGACCGGCGGTCAGCGGCTCCACCCGGGCGACCTTCGCCGAGGGCAACGCCAGCCTGACGAAGACCTCCGCTTCGGCCCGCGACACCTGCCGGAATGAGTAGGCCCGTTCCCAGCCTCGCTCCATGAGCCGATTGTCCCGCAGCCGGGCGCCGCGAGCCGGTCCGGGACGCCATTCCCTAGACTTGGCGAATGTCCGACACGACGACCACCGAGCCCCGGCCGGCGTCCGAGCCCCTGCCGGTGCCCGGCCCGCTGCCCGCGACCCGCAGGCACCACGCCGTAGCGCGCCGGATCGGCATGACGCCCGAGCAATTCGTCATCGCCGTCGGGATCATGTTCGCGCTCGCCGTCGCCGCCCTCGACTCGACCGTGGTCTCGACCGCCATGCCGACCATCATCGGCAATCTTGGCGGGCTCAACGAGTACGGCTGGGTCTTCTCCGCTTATCTGCTCGCGTCCACGGTCACGGTTCCGCTGTACTCGCGGTTGGCGGACATGTACGGCCGGAAACCCGTCTTCCTCACCGGTCTTGGCTTGTTCGTGGGCGGGTCGATGCTGTGCGGCGCCGCCGGCTCCATGTTCACCCTCATCCTCTTCCGGACCATCCAGGGGCTCGGCGCCGGAGCGGTCCAACCGATCTCGTTCACGATCCTCGGCGACGTCTTCGAGAGCGAGCAGCGGGCCAAGATCCAGGGCTTGTTCTCGGGCGTCTGGGGCGCGGCGGCGGTGATCGGACCGGCCGTGGGCAGCATCATCACCACCACGATCGGCTGGCGGTGGGTCTTCTTCGTCAACGCTCCCGTGGGGATCGTGGCCGCCTTCCTGATCGGCCGGTACCTCCACGAGCACGTCGAGCATCACCGCCACCGCCTAGACCTCGCCGGGGCCGGCATCCTGACCGCGGGTCTGGTGGGGCTGCTGTTCGCCGCCACTGAAGGCGGCCAGCTGTGGGGCTGGACGTCGCCGCTTACGCTCGGGCTGGTGGCGGCGGCGCTGGTCCTGATCGTGGCTTTCGTGACGTTCGAGCGCCGGATCGCCGAGCCGCTCATCGATCTGAGCCTCATCGGCGTGCCGGTCATCGCCGCGGGACTGGCCATCGGCGGCCTCTCCGGCGTCGTCATGTTCAGCCTGTCGACGTACGTGCCGCCACTCATCCAGGGAGTGCTGGCGGGCAACGCGCTCGAAGCGGGCGTCGCGGTCGCGGCGATGTCGATCGGCTGGCCTTTCGGCTCGATCGTCGGCGGGCGGGCGCTCCTGCGCTTCGGCGCCCGGCCGGTGGTCCTGGTCGGCATGGCGATGCTGGTCGCGGGCACGCTCATCGTGACCCAGGCCGAGCGGCCGGGGACACTCTCCGGCGGGCTCATGGTGGCGGCGGCCGGAGAGGCGGTCACGGGCCTCGGCATGGGCCTGTCGGCGACCGTGATCCTGGTCATGGTCCAGGCCGCCGTGCCGTGGCAGCGCCGCGCCGTAGCCACGGGCCTGGTCCAGTTCAGCCGGACGATCGGCGGCGCCGTCGGAGTGGGTCTCCTCGGCGGGATCGTGACAGCCTCGGTCGGCTCGTCGTCCGCCGCGATCCTGGACCCGATCGGCCGCAACTACATACCGGCGGCGCAGCTGGCCTCGATGCAATCGGCGCTATCGAGTGGCCTGGAGTGGGTATTCGTCATCGTTGCCGTCGACGCGATGCTAGTGGCGGCCGTGGCGCTCCGGTTCATGCCCGCGGTCCGAATCGAGCGGCGGGGCGGGTAGCCGGGCGGCGCGAGCCGCCGGCGACGCGCCGGTTTCGGATGCCCCGGGGCGCCTGGGCTACTTCCGGGCGGACGTCGGGGCGCGGTGCTCGAGTGCTCCCTTCGGGGCGCCCACCAGCGTGAAGGTTGCCTGCCAGTCGCCGTTGGTGGCCATCTGAAGGGCGATGTTGAGGTACCCCATCGCCTCGAGCTCACGCGCCCGCGACAACGGCCCGACCCAGACCGGCCGGAAGCCCATCGACGTCAGGAGCTGCGCGACTTTCTCGCGAGCGACCTCGTCGTCGGTCGCGAAGAGGCCGTCGAGCTGCTGGCCGTGAGCCTTCGGGTTGCCGTGGACGGCCGCGAACATCGTGTTGAACGCCTTCACGACGCGTGCGCCGGGCAGCCAGCGAGCGATCTGCTCGGCCGCGGACGTGCCCGGCTCGGTGGCGAGCCCGCTGCCGTCGGCGCTGAGCGGATTGGTCACGTCGATGACCACCTTGCCCGAAACGACGCTTTGAATCTCCGTGGCGACGTCGCTTGCGGCGCCGTACGGGATCGCCAGAATCACGATGTCGGCCTGCTCGGCCGCATCGCGGACGCTGCCGCTGGTGCCGCCCGTGCTCTGCGCGGCGGTCCTGGCGCTCTCTCCGCGGGAGGCGAAGATCACGTCGTGACCGGCGCCCTTGATGGACTTGCCCAGACCCTTGCCGACGTTGCCGGCTCCGATTATGGCTACCTTCATGGTCAGAACTCCTGCTGGCGCGTCCGGGGGCGCGCGACCGCCTGCTCCGTTGCGGCGGCAACGTACCAACGACCCGCCTGCCCGCGTTCCGGAGCGACGACCTTTCCCGCCTGCCGGGCCGACTCACCAAGGATGTCGTGCAATCGGCCGGCGGACGACCGATCAGCGCCTTTCGGCCCCGCGGTCGGCCACGCGAACGCGGTCGAACGCCCGAACCGCCTGCGGCATCCAGCGCAACGGCTCCGGCACGACCGCGCGCCAGGTTCGGAAGCTCGTCCGCAGCCAGGCTGTGACCAACCGGCCCGCCGCGCCGTCCCGGATCCCGTAGCCCTCGCGGACCGCCGGCGGCAGGAGCAGCAAGCCCGGCCAGAGCAGCCAGTCGTACAGAAAGCTCGGCACCAGGTCCAGGCCTGCCGCCGCGACCGGCCTGGTCCGGGCCGGCATTCCGTTGCCTCCGCGTCCGGGAGGGAGCAGCATCCGGCCGAGTGGCGGATGAAGGATCGTCCCGGCCAGATCCCGGGCCGTGGGCGTCACCCGGATCGGGCCGCCGGGGCCGATCATGCCGTCGAAGTACGCCCGAAAGTGGCCTAGGTCCGTCGGCAGCAGATCGTTCGGGATGCCGAAGGCGAGCCCTATCGGCCGCGTCTCGTCGTAGAAACGGGCCGCCCGCTCTTCCGGCAGCGGCTCGATCCAGGCCTCGTACGCGGCGAGCGTCGAGTCGATGAGCGTGGCGTGAACCCACAGGGCCAGGTCCGCGTCCCTCGCCGAGTAGCGCTCGCGGCCCAGTGTGGCCGCCACCGGATCGCGGACGTCGCCGCGGATGCGTTCGTGGAGACGGTTCAGCCGCCGGAGCTCCGCACGGGCCTCGGCACGAGTGCCGTAGACCAGGCGCATGTAGCTGTGGAGGGTACCCTCGAGGCGGGCCCTCGGGTCCTCCCGGAAGCGGCTGTGCTGCTCCACTCCCTCGGCGACGAGCGGATGAGCCAGCTGGAGGAGAAGGGCTCGAGGCGCGGCGGCGAGGAGTGCCGTGGCCTCGCGGTTGATCCGCCACGCCTCAGACTCGGGCCCGTAGGCCCCGAACGCGATTCCGTCGCCCTGACCTTCGATCACTCACCCAGGGTATCTCGGCGGCCGCGATCGACGGCCACTTGCCGAGGCCGCGGCCGAAGGGCGACCCGACGGAAACCGCCGGGCGCTACAGTCTGGACAGCCGCGCGCCTCGGGGCCCGCGCCCAAGCCGACCAGGAGATAATCGATGCCGTCGTCCGGGAAGGTTCGCTGGGGAATCATCGGGCCGGGCGGCATCTCGGCCACCCTGCTCCGCGACCTCGGAAAGGCCTCCAACTTCGAGGTCACGGCCGTCGCCAGCCGCGACCAATCGCGAGCCCGATCGTTCGCCGGCCGGTTCGGCATCGCCCACGTCCACGCAACCTACGACGACCTGCTCGCCGATCCCGAAGTCGACGCCGTCTACATCGGCCTGCCCAACTCGCTCCACCACCCCATGACCATGAAGTCGCTGGCGGCCGGCAAGCACGTCCTGTGCGAGAAGCCGTACACGCGGCGGCCCGCGGAGGTGATCCAGGCGTTCGACGAGGCGAAAGCGCGCCACCTGATCCTCATGGAGGCGTTCATGTGGCGGCATCGCCCGCAGGTGCGCCGCTTCGTAGAGCTGCTGCCGGAGATCGGCGAGCTGGTGGCGATCCGGGCGAGCTTCAGCTTCGTCCTTCGAAACCCGGACGACGTCCGCCTCGACCCGATCCTCGACGGCGGCGCGCTCATGGACGTGGGGTGCTACTCCGTCAGCGGCGCGCGCCTGGTGGCGGGCGAGGAGCCTCTCCGCGTCTACGGCGAGCAGCACCTGGCCCCGTCCGGAGTGGACGACAGCTTCGCGGGCCTGCTCCGCTTCCCCTCGGGCGTGGTCGCGCAGGTTTCCGCGAGCTTCAGGACGGATCACCGCGGCCTCGAAGCCATCGGCTCGAAGGCCACGCTCGCTATCGGCGATCCGTGGCAGGGCGAGTTCGGCGGCGTGACGCTCGGCGAGCGAGAGGTCGACGTCCAGGACGACGACGCCTACCGGCTCGAGCTCGAAAACATGAGCGCCGCGATCATGGGCCGGGTTACCCCGCTGCTCGGGCGAGAGGATGCGCTCGCCCAGGCCCGCGCCATCGAGGCCCTCTATCGATCCGCCGAAACCGGCACCGTGGTAAGCCTGGAGCACTAAGCAGCTACGGGGGAACGCCTGGCAGCCGCGAGGCTGGCAGGGCGGCCAGGCCGGATGAGTCAGGCCGCTCGGAGGGCCAGGCTGTAGCCGTCGCCCGCGGCGACCGCCTTGAAATCCACCAGGTGCCACGGGTGAGTGGATTCGCCCTGGCTGCGGCTGCCGCCGCCCCAGCCGGCCACGTCCCCGTCGGCGAGCAGCGCGAGCGCGTGGAAGGCGCCGGCCGAGATTGCGACCACGTTCCGGAGGCGGCGCGGGACGTCGAGCTGGCCGTAGCTGCCATCGCCCCAGGCCGTCACGGTCCCGTCGAACAGAAGCGCCAGGCTGAAGTTGCCACCGGCCGAGATCGCCTTCACTCGACCCAGTCCGGGCGGAACGCTTGCCTGTCCGTACCGGTCGTCGCCCCAGCCAACGACGCTACCGTCGAGCCTGAGCGCCAGCGCGTGATCGACGCCGGCGGAGATCGCGGTCACGCCGATAAGGCCCGCCGGGACGGCCATTGCGCCGGCACAGCGGTCGCCCCAGCCCGCGATCGTGCCGTCGGCCTTGAGCGCGAGTGCGAAACCGCGGCCGGCCGCGATGGCCGTGACGCCGGACAGATCCGCGGGCACGCTCGTCTCACCCAGGTCGTTGGAGCCCCATGCGGCAACGGTGCCGTCGCCTCGGAGGGCCAGGCTGAAGCCGTCGCCCGCGGCCACGGCCACCACTCCGACGAGATCGTCCGGGACGTCGGTCTGGCCCCTGGCGTCGTCGCCCCAGGCACCCACCCGGCCGAACCGGTCCACCGCCAGAGCGTGGTCCGCTCCGGCCGCTACGGCGACGATCGCGCTCATCGGGATCGGCTCGCCGCCGGCTTCGGAAACCGATCCCCAGGCGAAGATCTCCTCGGGAGCTGCGAGTCCGGAACCTTCGGCATCGGGCGCGGCCGACCAGACCGGCGACGAGAAGCCGAGGAATAGCAGGAGAGACCCGGCCGCCAGAACCGCCGTGGCGACGACTCCGTACCAGCCGCGGTCGGCCAGGGCCGGCTGCCCGCTCATTGCCAGGCTGCCGAGCAGTTCCCCGGCGCCGAGCTCGTAGAAGCTGGCCGCGGCGAATAGCGCGGCGCCGAGCATCAGGCACTGCCACAGACGCCTCTGGGCCTCGTCGGCGGAGAATGCAGACACGGTCGAGCAGCCGAGCAGGGCGAGTGACAGCAGCAACAGCGGGTCGAGGGCGCCGGTCACGGAGCCGGCCAGGTGAAGGGCGTCCATAGCACCGCCGGAGGTAGTCGACGCGGAACCCTGCGCCAGAGGGAGCCACCTGCCGGCATTGAACACGACGAGCACTGCGGCAAGCCACGCCCCCCGAGTGGTGACCGGCCGCAGCCACGTCGCGGGCGAGCGCCGCAGCCGCTCCAGTCCCAGCGCGATGAGGGCCGGGCCCAGACAGGCGCCCGCGGCAGCCGCGGCGGCCGCAGCCCCGGCTTCGCCTCCGAATCGCTCGGTCAGGCCCGGCGCGCGGGTGACCAGCCAGGCCGCGATGCCGGCAAGGGCCGGGAGAGTGGTCCAGACGATCGCCCCGACGAACACGAGCGGCGCGCTTCTCCAGGCGTCGCGCCGCCAGAGCAGGACGGCTGCCGGCAGCAGGCATAGAGCGCACACCTGAACCAGGCGAAGCGCCAGTTGGGCCGCGCCCGGAGCCGTCCAGTTGCCGGCCGACCAGGCGTCGGCCACGAGCATGCAAGCCTGGACCCAGGCGAGAAGGGCGAACGGCAGGAGCCCCGGCGAAGCGCGCTCGAGGAGCCGGCCGCGCCGGTTCACGCTCCGTACTCGACGGGGCGGGTCGGGGTAGATCCGGTGGCCGTCGATGCGGTCCTCCACGATCTGACCGAACTGGGCCCGTGTCTGCGGCGCCGGGTCGGCGAGCTCGCGGTACTGGCGGCGGCCCCGGCGGACGAGTGTGAGGCTCTCGCACTGGGGCATCGCGATCGGGTCCGGCGCCTCGTCGATGAGGCGCGCCTCGACGTCCCGATCGGCGCGCGCGTCACCATCAGCCGGCAGCGCAACCGCGCCACCCGGCGGTGCGGCCCAGGGCCGCCACTCCAAGCCTCTGCTCGCGTATCGGCGCACGTCCAGGCTCCCGAGCCCATGTCAGAGGGGCGCTCACTCGATGATAGCCCCAGCCGGACCCGCGTTCTATGGTTCGAGCGGGGGTGTGGCGCCAGGGGTTTCGACGAGGTCCGCGACGTCGGCGCGGTCCGCCGGGGCCGCGGCACTGAACCCCGCGACGGCCTCGACGACCACCCCGCCCCCGCCGGCGGCAAGCCGCCGGGCCATCACTTCGACCGCTTCCGGGTTGGAGTCCACGAGCAGGAAGCGGCGGCCCAGCTCCAGGGCGGCGGCCCCCGCGGTGCCGCTCCCGGCGAAGAAGTCCGCCACGAGACCGCCCGGCGGGCACGAAGCCGAGACGATCCGGCGCAGGACTGCCACCGGTTTCTGCGTGGGATACCCGGTCCGCTCCTTGCCGCCCGGGGGCACGATGGTCTGCCACCACGTGTCCGTCGGCAGCTTGCCCCGGGCCGCCTTCTCGGGCCCGACCAGGCCCGGAGCCATGTACGGGATGCGCTCCACCGCTTCGTCGTCGAACCAGTAGCGGTTGGGATCCTTCGCGTAGACGAGGATGTCGTCGTGCTTGGCCGGCCAGCGTCGCCGGGTTCGGGCGCCGTAGTCGTACGCCCAGATCACCTCGTTGACGAAGCACTCCCGCCCGAAGATCGCGTCGCACAGAACCTTGGCGTAGTGCACTTCGCGGGGATCGAGGTGCAGGTAGAACGAGCCCGTCGGACGCAGGACGCGCCTCATCTCGACGAGCCGCGGCTCTAGGAAGTCCAGGTAGTCGTCGTGGACGTCGAGGTAGCTGTGCGCGCCGAGCTGGATCGAGCGGTAGCGCCGCCCCCCGAACCCGGTTCGATCGCCCGCCCCTTCGTCGCGGATCGTTCGCAGCCGCCGGAGCGTCTGGCGCTTGCCGGTGTTGAAAGGCGGATCGACGTAGATCAGGTCGATCGATTCGTCCGGCAGGCTCGCGAGCACGGCGAGGTTGTCGGCCAGCACGATCCGCCCGGTCGCGCCACGGAGAACGTCATCCTGCTCGCTCACGAGACCAGGTTAACAGGGCTGCCGGAGCGCACCGAGCGCCGGACGTCAACCCTTCTTCGGGTAGCTGCCGGTCAGCTTCTTCCATAGGCGATGGGGCGCGTGGAAGGCCGGCGTGCCCGGCAGGAACATGTACGGGCAGAGACCCTTGATGGTATCGATCCCCTTCTCCTGGCCGAGTGCGACGGCCGTGTCGGTGGCGGCTCCCGGCGCAGCGCCCCCGTAGAACCAGACGTGCTTGATGCCGGCGTCGACGCAGTCGCGCATGACCTGGTCGGTGGCCTTCTTGCTGGTCATGATCAGGACGCCCTCGACCGGCGGGTCGATGTCCTTGACGCTCGCGTAGCACTTCTGCCCGTCGATCTCGGCGACGTTCGGATTGACCGGGATGGCTTCGTAGCGGCGCTGGCGGAATTCCTCCCACATTGCCCGGGTGAAGTCCTTCGGATTGCGCGACACGCCAACGACGGCCACGCGCTTGAGCGCCAGGAAATCTTCGACTTGTTGGAGCGTGGTCATTGCTGCCTCACCTCGCTTGTGCCCCCCATAGCAGTCTCGCCGTCATCGGCCGTTCTTCGAAGGGCTGTTCGGACCGATCCTGCGCGCGAGCCGGCTTCTCGAAATCCTTCGCGCGGCCGACCCGCCATGGATCCACCGAACGATTGCGGGCGGCCGCCGCGGGGCCCATGATCGTGGCTACGGTCCGGATCGAATCGTCAGGAGGCTCAGCGTGTCCAGCGCCCTGGTCGTCTATCGCAGTCACACGGGCGTGACTCGGCGGTACGGCGAGGAAATCGCCGCCCATCTGAAGAGCCGCGGCCTCGATGCGAAGGTGGTCTCCGTAGGCGAATGCGACATGACGGCCCTTGCCGACGTGGACTTCCTGTTCCTCGGCTGCTGGACCAGCGGCATGTTCGTGGTCATGCAGCACCCGGACGGCCCCTGGATGAGCTTCGTGCGTGACATGCCGGTCGTGCGCGGAACCGCCCCCAACGGCACCGGCAAGCCAAAGGTGGCCCTCTTCACGACCTATCAGCTGCGAACCGGCAGCCAGTTTCCGAAGATGCGCGCCGCCCTGGCGGGCAAGGTGGCTTCCCCGGCGCTCGAGCTGAAGTCGCGCAACGGAGCCCTGTCGGACAAGGACCGGCGTTCGCTCGACGAATTCGTCCGCTGAGGCGGGTGGCCGGCCGCAAAGCCCTCGTCGGCCGCATTCTCGGACCGGTTTGTCGCCACATCTCGCGTTCTGCCAGGCGCGCGCCGGAAGATGCCTGCGTCGAGCCGGGCCGCCCGGGGTGAAGATAGGATTCGATATTCGGAGGCGGAACCCGGAACGACCGGACATCGGGGAGAGGTCGCCAATCATGGTGATGCGAGAAGGGGCTGCGAGCACGGGCAACTCGTCGTCGGGTAGCTCGGATTGGCTCTTCACGCGTTTCAGGGGCAATCCGATCGTCACCGCCCAGGACCTCCCGTACCGGGTCAACACGGTGTTCAACCCGGCGGCCGCGGAGGTAGACGGCGAGAGCGCGCTGCTGATGCGGGTGGAGGATCTGCGCGGCATCTCCCACCTGGCCGTGGCCAGGAGCCACGACGGGCGAACGGGCTGGCAGTTCGACGCCAAACCCACCTTCGAATCGGATCCGGAGAACCATCCGGAGGAGATCTGGGGCGTCGAGGATCCGCGAGTGACCTGGCTGCCCGAAGTCGGCGAGTGGGCGGTCGCCTACACCGCATACAGCCGCCGCGGCCCACTCGTTTCGCTGGCCTTCACGCGCGACTTCCGCTCATTCACCAGGCTCGGGCCGGCGATGCCGCCCGAGGACAAGGACGCGGCGCTCTTCCCACGCCGGTTCGGCGGCCGCTGGGCGCTGATCCATCGCCCGTCCCAGCTCCGCGGCCCTTCGGACATGTGGATCTCCTACTCGCCGGATCTGCTGCACTGGGGAGACCACACCATGCTGCTGCCGGCCCGTGAAGGGGCATGGTGGGATGCGGGCAAGATCGGCCTGGGTCCGCCGCCGCTGGAAACGCCGGACGGCTGGCTGGTCATGTACCACGGCGTCCATCTGACGGCCAGCGGCTCGCTCTACCGGCTCGGCTTCGCCTTGCTGGACCTGGAGGACCCGCGCATCTGCCTGCGCCGCAGCGACGAGTGGGTCTTTGGGCCGTCCGAGCCCTACGAGCGGACCGGAGACGTGGTGGGCGTCACCTTCCCGTGCGGCTGGATCCTCGACTCGAGCACGGACGAGCTTCGCCTCTATTACGGCGCCGCCGATTCTTCGATAAGCCTGGCCACGGCGCGGTTGTCCGAAATCCTCGACTACGTGCGATCGTGCCCCGCGCCGGATCGACGCAGGCATGCCGATCGCCGCTGATCACGAAAACACGAGATGACGATGAGTCCGACGAAATGACGACAGAACAGAATCCGAGCACGACGACGAAGACGGCGGCGGCCGATTCGACCGCGGACGATCCAACACCCGACCAGCCTGCCGGGCCGGCGAGCGTCCTCACATGCCCGGAGTGCGGCAAGAAGAACCGGATCCGCCCCAACGAGCACGGCACGCCCCATTGCGGGTCGTGCGGCAAGGCCTTGCCTTGGGTGGTCGAGGCGACCGATTCGACCTTCGAGCTCGAGGCGAAGTCCTCGGTGGCGGTGCTCGTAGACCTCTGGGCACCGTGGTGCGGCCCGTGCCGCTACGTCTCGCCGATGCTCGAAGAGCTGGCCCGCGACTACGCCGGCCGGCTCAAAGTCGTCAAGGTCAACGTGGACCAGAACCCGGCATTGGCCTCGGTCTTCGACGCCCGGAGCATCCCCACCATGATCGTCATCCGGGACGGCCGGGTCGTCGATCGAGTCGTGGGCGCCGTGCCCAAGACGGACCTGACGGTCCGCCTGATGCCCTACCTGCTTCGCCGCTCATAGACAGGCCCGCAGTTCGCGCCGCGCCACGCCGCTCACCGACGTCAGGCCGACTGACGGGCAAGCGCTCGCCTGATCCTGATCAGCCAGCCCGCCATTGCCGCCGCGTATACCGCAAGCGCCACGGGTCCGATTAGCCCGTACGGGCCGACCAGCAGCGCAAACAGAGGCAGATTCACGAACGCCAGCAACACGGCAACTCCGAAGACGTTCACGTCGGAGGAAGCGACGGCCTTCTGCATCCCGGCGATGCGCGCGGCTGCTCGGAATTCCCACGGCATAGCGTTCAGATCGTGGACCTTACCCGCACCCAGCAAGATGACGCACCAGAGCCAGACGCTAACCGGGAAGCAGATGACCAGAAGATAGGAACTCACTTCCATCATTCCGCCTCGTTAGTAACCTCGGCGTGCCTGCGTCCCCGCCACTCCCTGGACGATGTTGTAGGCGAACGATTTCACTGCCTGGCCGATGACCGCTCGATCCACGTGGCATCCGACGACCGCGAGGTCGTCGAGCGAGGCGGCCCAGGCCAGGTCGAAACGGCCAGCGGCGAGGTACGCATGAACCTGAGAAACAGGGCGCTAGTGCGTCAACAGGGAGGCGACCGCCACGATGCCTATCAATGGCCCGACGGTGACCAAGCTCAGGACAATGCGCCTCGTTCTCAGTCGCCAGTGATGCTTCGACCCGAGCCAGGTGATCATTCTCGCGTATAGGGCCACGAGGCTGTAGCCGAACAGGAACCCGGCGATCGCCCCAGGGATGATGAGCAGCGGCGAGATCGCGACGGCTTCAACCGCTGCGAGGCCCGTGCCCACCACACCAGCTCCAACCGCTGTCGCGGGCGCCGAGGCTACGAAGGATCGAACCAGCTTGTCGAAGGGATCAACAGGGGATGGTGCCTGCGAGCGTCTGGCATGGATGGCGGTTCCGTCGCGAACGTCCATGCCGTCGGCAAAGAGATACGCTCGGTCGGCGTCGTTGTTCCACTCGAGCGCGACCACGACCAAGCGCGCGTCGCTGAGGCGCAGCTGTCTTTCGATCCACGGGACCTCATCCGTCGGGGCGGGCAGGCTTCCGAGACGGACGCGATTGAAGTACAGCCGGTACCCACCTCGGAGCCTCCTCGGTTCGAGCCCTATCTCGTCCGTCCCGCGACTGGCCGGCATGGTCCACCGCCAGCTGCCGGAATCGTTCATGTCCACGCTCACCTGTCGAGCCAACCCAGGACGCAGTCCGCCAATGATCGGCTACTTCGACATCCAGGGTGGCACCCTCAGGAGCAGCCACTTCGAACCCCTCGAGTGAAGGCGAGGCGAACCCTCCTGTCGCGTCCTCGCGTTCCGATCGGACTCGACCGAGACAGCCGGCGGCTGGCAGCCGCGAAACCGGTTTGACACCCTATTGCGATCGCAGGCCCCGGCGGCGCTCCGGCGGTCAGTTCTGGCCGATGGGCGATGGCTTGCCGAAGAGGTAGCCCTGTCCGTAGGCGACGCCGAGGCGGACGAGCTCGGCAAGCTCGCCTTCGGTCTCGATTCCCTCGGCGATCAGCTCGCAGCCGGAGTCGTGGGCGAAGTGGGCCATGCCCGCGACCATGGCCCGGCGCGCCGGATCCGTGTCCACGTTCCGGACGAGCGACAGATCCAGCTTCACGAACTGGGGCCGCAGCTCCAGGATGTGGCGCAGGCCCGCGTACCCGGCCCCGGCATCGTCGACGGCCAGGCGGACCTTTCCGCGAACCAGGTCCAGGGCGTGGCCGAGCGACTCGTAGTCGCCGATCTCGACATGCTCGGTTATCTCGATCACCACGTCGCGATCGGCCAGCGCGACCGCCGAAACCAGCGGCACCACGGCCGTCGCCAGCGCCGGGGAGACGTTCAGGCTGACCCACACCTCGGGCGGCAGCCAGGTGGCGGCCTCCAGCTGAGCCTGGAGGCAGGCGGTCTCGAATCGGACGCTCATTCCCGCCGCGTTGGCCTGGGCGAACCGCTCGTCCGGGCGCGTCCCATCCGCGAAACGGGTGAGGGCTTCGTAGCCGACCGGTTGGCGATCCGTGAGTCGGACGATGCTCTGGAAGACCGGCCAGAAGGAGCGGCTTGTGATCACGTCTTCGAGTTGTGAACGCAGGGCCGTCATGCGCCAGTGAGCGGTGAGCATCGGGCCGAGAAGCGCCGCCGACACGACGCCGAATTCGGAGAGCGTGGGCAGCCGCTCCGGCAGGCGCCGAATATGGTCTCGATCGACGGCCCCCATCGCCACCACGCCGACGACGCGATCTTCCCAGCGCATCGGCGCAAAAGCCTCGACGTTGGTGGGGTCGAACCCAGCGCCGGCGGGCTGCCCGGCGCTTCGCTGCCCGGCGGTCTCCTTTCGGTCGCGGCCATTGAAGGCCGGCTCGTCGCTCCAGCCGTCGACCCACGCGCCGATTTCGGCGCCGGCTCGCAGCCGTCGCGCCCTGCCGGCCTCCACAGGCTCGCCCACCGACTCCGCGCCCGAGCGGACGCCGCACAGCGATAGCGGTACGACGGACCCGGACGGGCCGAAGGCGTAGACGGCGGCCGCCTCGATGCCGTCGAGCCGCATCGCCTCGTCGCAGATTCGGCCGGCCGTTGCCTCGATCGTGTCTCCGGGTTCCAGGTTGGACAGGGACATCATCGTCTGGGCCCGCTCCTCGATCTCGCGCGCGAGCAGCATCGAGGAAAGCCGCTCGTTGAGGATCAGGAGCCTCTGGCGGATCAGCGTCAGGAAGACGACCACGATCATGCCGACGTAAGCCGGGTCTATGGGCCCGATGAATTCGTGCGGAACGGCCACGATCGTCGCGCACACCACGATCGCGGCCACGGGAACCCAGTCGGTCAGCCGCTGGGCCACGGCAAGGAACACGCGGCCCTGTCCGGGCTTCTCCGACCAGCTGATCCATCCCCAGGCAATGAGCAGGACCCCGCCCGAATAGCCCATCGTCACCAGCTCCGTGCGGGGCTGGCCGGCCAGGGTCGAGTCGAGCCACAGGATCCAGGTGAGGGCGAGCACCGTGGCGGCCACGATGGCGCTCCAGATGCCGCGAGGTTGCAGGGCGATGTGCCTCGACAGCGCGGCAATGACGGGCATGCCGGTGCTCGCGAGCAGGCAGGCTGCGGGGACGGGAACGAGAACCTGGTCCGGGCCGCTCCTCATGCTCGCCGAGAGCCAGATCGTTACGACGAGAGCGGCGCCCGCCGCGGTCGTGATCAGGCTGTCGATGACCGCCGCCGTGCGAGCCCGCCGGTCCGAGAAGCGGTACAGAGCCGGCACGATGACCGTCAGCGCCAGAGCCGCTCCGACGACGATCAGGATGTTGGCGGCGACGATGGCCGGTGCGCCCAGGATCGGCACCAGTTCCACTCCGGCCAGGCCGACCCCGATCAGCCCTACGGACCAGGCCAGCAGTCGGTACTGGAGGATATGAGTTCCGGGACGGGCCGCGGCGATCGCCAGGGATAGCACGGCGAACCCGGAGGCGACGAGAAGGTGGGCCCCCTCCGCGACGGAGCCGAGGTCCGCCACGTTGGGGATCTCGACTAGCATCAGCAGGCCGGTCAGCAAAGCGCCGGCGGCCAGGACCGCACCCGGATGCTCGGCGAGCGGCAACGGCAGGGCGCTCCGCAGCGTGCGCGGCCCTCGAGGCCTTACGAGGTCGAACGAGCTCGGGACTGCCAGCGCGCTCCTGTCCATCGGTCTAGCCGGCCATCGGGAGCGTTCGCGCCTCGGGACGCGCCGAAGCGCCGGCCCGTGGAGGGTCGATCAGGCGGGCCCGCGTCCCAGACCGATCTCTGGTCGAGGCGCGGAAGGCGGCAGATGAGCTCGATCCACCGCGGCGGTGTCCCGCGACGGTCGGAGAGACCAGTGACGAGCTCGACGTTCGCCGGCTGATGGCTGCTCCCTGTAGCGGATGGGCCTGGACAACGCCAGGGCGTGTCGATTAGCCGGGACCCCCACGCCTCGCGGGATCGCTCCGCGAGGCGTCCTCCCGGTAGTAGTCGGGCCACTGGGCCGCCAACTTGCGGATCGCATCGGCCCAAGTCCGGCCACGAATTCGACACGGGGCCAGGCACGGCAAGCACACTACGACAGGGTGCGTATCGGCAAACGAGCGGCGGGCAACAAAAAGAGCGGAGGCCCCAGAAGGTCGGGCCTCCGCTCACACGTATCGATGTCCGGTGGAGTCGGCTCGGTTCGATGATCGGACCGTGCGGCCGCCGGGCGCCTACATCTTGAGCAGGCCGAACATGGCGCCCTGAGGATCGCTCACGATGGCAAAGCGGCCGCCGGAGAAGTCAGTCGGCGACAGCATCTCCTGCGCACCGGCATCGAGCGCCCGACGATACGCGGCGTCGACGTCGTCCACGCTGAAGTAGACCATCCAGTAGCTCGGAACCGCGGGTGGCGTGGCCGGGTTCATCTCCATCCCGCCGGCGACGCTCTCCTCGCCCAGGAGGAACTCCGTGTACGGCGGCTGGCCTTCTCCCATGGGGCTCGTCCGCGAGGACCAGCCGAAGACGGCCGCGTAGAACGGCACGGCCCGCGCGAGGCCGCGCGAGTTCAGCTCCGCCCAGCCGTACGTGTTAGCGGGACCGGTCAGAAAGGCGGGCATGGCGCGCGGCTGCCAGGCCGAGATGACCGCGCCGGCGGGGTCGGTGAAGACGGCCATGCGGCCCTGGTCGCCTACGTCCATGGGCGCGCCGAGCACCGTTCCGCCGGCGGCCTGAACCTTCTGGGCCAGGCCGTCGATGTCGTCCGTGCCTATGTATATCGACCAGGCAGTTGGCGCTTCGGGCATCATCTTCGGCCCGATGCCCGCCACGTCCTTGCCGCCGATCCGGGCCATGGCGTAGCCGCCGTACTGCGGATCGGGATTGACGTCGACCTGCCAGCCGAAGAGCTTGCCGTAGAAGTCGCGCGACGCGGCGGGGTCGGAACTCGACAGATCTATCCAGGCGGGCTTGCCCGCGACCGACACTGAGGTTTGGGCCATTTCGGTACTCCTTGTCCCTGCAAAAGGCGGTCCACGCTGATGCTGCTCGGACGGAGGCGGGCATTCTGTCACCATCTCGCCGCCATCTCCGCACGTGTACCGGCATGTGGGCGGGCGGGCCGAAAGCCTCTCCTGGCGCCGGGTAAACTGCCCCCGTGTTTCCGACGAATCGTCTCCCGGCGGCTCTCCGCGTGTTCACGTCATGACCGTGCCGCCGGCGCAGGACGGGGTGCCCTCCGCGGATCCGGAGACCGGCTCGGCGCTCCAGCCGCCGCCGGTTCAGACCGACCAGAGCGCAGCCGGAGCCCCCGGCTGGAGCGTGGCGGGGGTCAGGGCGCGCGCCGGCGTGTGGCTGTCGAGCCTGGACCGGCAGATGCTCACGCGTCTCGCCCTCGAAGTGCTGATCCCGTTGATCGCGATCCGGATCGCCATCATGGTGTTCGCCTGGATCGCGGTCGCCAACCAGCCCGGGGCCACGAACAATGGGTTCGGCATCTGGAACCACTGGGACGGG
This sequence comes from Chloroflexota bacterium, assembly GCA_027364875.1. Classification (GTDB taxonomy): domain Bacteria; phylum Chloroflexota; class Limnocylindria; order Limnocylindrales; family CSP1-4; genus Fen-1039. The sequence continues at coordinate 8,228 of DAHXON010000024.1, read as the reverse complement.
CCCCATTTCCTCGAGATCGCCGCGACGGGCTACGGACCGCCGAGCGACCCGGCGCGAATAGTCCTCTTCCCCCTGTACCCGGCGAGCATCGTCCTGCTCGAGCCTCTCTTCGCCCCGCTCGACGCGGCGATGCTCTCTTCCCTGATAGCGACGGTGCTCGCCGCGGTGGGCCTCTACCAGCTCGTCAGGCTGGACTCGCCGCAGGGGGTCGCCCGCCTCAGCGTGATCGCGATGGCGGTCTTCCCGACCGCGTACGCCTTCGTCGCGCCCTACTCGGAGGCCCTGTTCCTGGCCCTGTCGGTCTGGGCCTTCGTGGCCGTCCGGCGCGACCAGATGATGACCGCCGGGATCCTGGGGGCGCTGGCGGCTGCCACCCGCATACAGGGCGTGTTCATCGCGCCGGCGCTGCTGATCGAGTATCTGGTTCTGCGCCGTCGCATCGACAAGGACATCTTCTGGATCTTCTTCGTCGGATCAGGCCTGCTCCTCTACCTGGGCATCAACTGGTACTACTTCCACGATCCGCTCTACTTCGTCCAGGTCCAGAAGACGACCTTCTTCGTGCAGAACACGATGCCCTGGGAAGCCCTCACGAGTCTGTGGAACAGGGTGTCGGCCGGTTGGGGCACGCCTGAGAACCTCGAGAGCTGGGTGACCGTAGCCCTCGCGCCGCTCGTGTCGTTCGTGTTCCTCGCGGTCGTGACCGTCTGGGCGGCAATCAGCAAGCGCTCGAGACCGTCGTATGCCGTCTACACGGCGATCAGCCTGATCGCGTTCTCATCGCTGAGCTGGCCGATCAGCGTGCCGCGCTACATCCTGGGCGTCTTCCCGATCTTCATCGCCATCGGCTCGTGGTCGCGGCCGCTTCTCGGCAAGACCATCCTGATCGCCAGCGTGGTGATGCTGGCGGCCTTCACCAGGCTCTTCGTCATCGGCCACTGGGCCTTCTAGGCGAGAGCGGTCGGAGGCCGCGCGCCGGCCACGCGCCCGCCACGCGCCGGCCGCGCCGCACGCGCCCACGCCACCACGCGACCTACGCGGCGGCGGCGGCCTCGCGTCCCGAGCGCATCAGCCAGACGTAGGCGTCCTCGAGACCCGGCTCCAGATCCACGCCGCCATCCGGCGCCGCGGCGCCCACGACGCGGTACTCGGTCGTGGCGTCGTGCTGGATCATCGAGACGACGGTCAGGTAGCCCTCCGGGCGCGGCCCGTAGGTGTGGACCGAGAAGACGTGGCCGCGCGCCGCGGCGATCAGCTCGCGAGTGGCGCCGCGGAATCGGACGTGCCCGGAATCGAGGACGGAGATCTGTCGTGAGGTCTGGGCCACGTCCTCGACGATGTGCGTGGACAGGATCACCGTCCGGTCGCCGGCAAGCTCGGCGAGGAGCGTCCGGAAGCGGATCCGCTCTTCGGGGTCCAGGCCGACGGTGGGCTCGTCCACGATCAACAACCGGGGGTCGTTGAGCAGCGCCTGGGCGATGCCGATGCGGCGCTTCATACCGCCTGAGTAGCCCTTGAGCTTGCGGTTCGCGTCCGAGCGCAGGCCGACCACGTCGAGCAGGTCCTCGACCCTTCGCCGCCGCCCGTGCTCGAGGCCCTTCAGGAGCGCCATGTAGTCCAGGAACTCGCGTCCCGACAGGTCCGGATACAGCCCCAGCTCCTGGGGCAGGTAGCCGAGCGAACCCTTCACGCCGGCCCGTCCGGATTCGGTCGTCAGGTCGAACTCGCCGACCTGGGCCGTTCCCGAGCTGGGGCGGAGGATGCCGGCCAGGATCCGCATGAGCGTGGTCTTGCCGGCTCCGTTGGGACCCAGGAGGCCGTGAATGCCGCCCGATATGGACAGGTCGACGCCGTCGAGGGCGTGGACGCCGCCGCGATATGTCTTGGTCAGTCCGTGGACTTCGATCTGCATCGTTTGGACTCCGATCGTCGTTGGGAGCGCCGTGGGCGCGAGGTTGGTGAGTCAGTCGGCGGCATCGACGGGTCAGCCACGCGCCCGCTCGAAGCGGAGGACGAGCCAGGCCGCGACCAGGGCGGCCGCCGCAAACAGGAGAAGGATCGAGATGCTGATCGCGGCGTCGGCAGCGGTGGCCGCGGGCCCGGGCGTGTCGGGGAAGAGATTGAAGATGCCGCGGCCCGCCTGCCAGCCGATGGGGGCGAGCCAGGTGTCGCGGAGCGTCGGCATGATCTCGGGCGGCATGAGATTGCCCCAGAACCAGTAGCCCACGAAGAGGAACTGGTACACCGCCACCGGCACGACCAGCGGGCAGCAGACGGAGAACGCCCCGACGAAGAGGAGCCCGGGCAGGTCGATGAGCAGGAAGGCCGGGATGGCCGTCCCCACGACCGCCGCCGGATCCTCTCCGCTGGCGATCAGGTACGCGAGACCGATCCCAAACGTAGCCAGGATCGGCAGCATCGTCGCCGCGCACGAGCCCAAGTACTTGCCGAGCAGCCGCGATTCCATCGGCGCCGGGGCAGTCTCGAGCAGCTCGTCCACCCTGAGCTTGCGGTCGCGCGGGAACCGGTCCGCCAGCAGGACGCCGAACGCGATCGGCATCAGAACCTGGAGCAGCCAAGTCCAGCTGGCGGTCTGGCCGGCGGCCGTGTCGCCGGGCGCGACGTGCGACTCGCTCAGGACGTAGACCATGTAGGCGCCGAGCAGCCCCATCACCAGCCAGAGCGAACGGCGGCGGGCTTGCATGCGAAATTCGTAGGCCGCCGAGGCTCGCACCGAGGTGAGGGCGGGAAGCAGGCCGCCGGTCCTGATCCGAGGTGCGGCGCCGAGACGGGCGATGCTCTCCAACTATCGATCCTCCGAACCGAGAAGCCACTCCCCGCGCCCAAGCCAGACCACCGCCACGGCCAGGCCGATCGCGGCGAGGGCCAGAACCGTCAGCCGGTTGGCCAGCAGGCTCGGGTCGTCGGGGCTGAAAGTGACCATGAAGGGGAACCACGCTCGGGCGAAGTCGTGGGCAAGGAACCAGTCCTTGAGCGCCAGCCCGGCGATCCAGAACCCCGTGAGCAGAGCGGCCGCAGCGCCGCGGCTCCGCAGCGCGATTCCCAGGACGCAGCCCCAGGCGGCGAACAGCGACAGCGGCGACAACCACATCAAGAGGTCGCGCAGCGGATCGGCCGGCCCGGGCCAGGAGTCGAACGTTCCGGCGGCGCGGCCGATCAGCACGGTCACGAGCGAGAGCAGCGCCGCCCAGCCGAAGAGCAGCCCAGCGCGCCGCAGCGCGGCAGGCCGGAACCCGCCCGGGGTCGCGAGCTGGAGCTCGAGGGCCGGTTCGGATGCCAGCAGCGACGCCGTGGCCAGCCCCACTGCGAGCGGCACGGCCGCTTCCAGGGCGACGGTCAGGAGCCGGGCCGGATCCCGGGCGATGAATCCCACGAACAGGAACGAGACCAGGACCAGTGGCGGGGCCACAACGGCCCCGATGCCCAGGACGGACGACTCGAGCTTGAGCCGGGCGCGCTGCCGGCCAGCTTCCGGGCGGTCGACCAGAGTGGCCGGGCCTTCGCCCGTGCCGTGGCGGGTGCCGTCGCCGGTGCCGTGGCGGGGGCCGTCGCCGGTGGCATTGCCGGTGCCGTCGCCGGTGGCATTGCCGGTGCCGGGGGCGGCCGCGACGGGACCGCCACTCAGACGCGAAGCAGTCATGGAACCTCTCAGATGCTCGGGCGAGACCCGAAGGGCTCGCGATAAGGGGCTATGAGCACTGCCGCGACCAGCAGGGCCAGGGCGAGCGCGAGAGTCGCGGGGCTCGTCTGCCAGACGCTGTTCAGGGCGTCGGCCAGGGCGCTGAAGCTGCGAATGTGGGTCTCGCCGCTGACCGCCATCGCCCGAACCACCCACACGACCATGGCCGTGGCGATCGCCAGCGACGAGTGGACGAACAGCGACAGAAGGAGCACGAGGCAGCCGAGCAGGAGCATGGGGCCGAGCCACGCCGACACGACCGGGACGAACACGGCCGGGCCGTTCGTGACGGCCAGGACCGCCGAGGCGGCCAGCGCGAGCGTCAGGTCCCAGGCGAGCACGACCACCAGCCGGGCCACGACCACCAGTCGCGGAGATGTCGGAGTGGCAAGAGCCAGTTCCAGGCCGGGGTCATTCTCCTGTCCATAGATCAGGGCCACGCCGAGCGCGGCGGCCAGGGGAGCGAGCAGCGACAGGGCCGCGCCCGGAACCCCGCGGTCGCTGCCCGCGATAAGCGAGACGGCAGCCCCGATGAACATGACCACCGTGGACGCGGGCCAGATCTCGCGCCGCACGAGCGGCGCCTGAGCGGCGACGAAGCCGGCAAGCCAGCGGAACCGCGGTACCACGCCGCCGGGACGGCGGGCAGTGTCCGCTGCCGCGACCTCGCGCGCGACGGCCTCCGACACGCGATCGGCCAGGCCCGCCGGCAGCGACACGGACGCGGGCGAGAACGGCTCGGCCGCTCCGGAAACCGCCCGCCATGCACCAAGCTCCGTCCGGCATTCCTCGCACCCGTCGAGATGGGCCCGGACGGCGGCCGCGTCCTGCGCTCCGAGCCTGCCGTTGACGTACTCGGGAAGCAGCTCGAGCGGATGGCGGTCATCGGTTCGAGGGTTCATCGAAGCTCCTCCTCGACCAGTTGCGCGCGCAGACGACGGCGGGCGTTGAACAGCCGGCTCTTGACCGTGCCCGCGGGGATTGCCAGGACTTCGGCCATCTCGGGCCCGGACAGCTCGTAGGCGAAAGCGAGAAGCAGGACTTCGCGATCGGCGGCGGGGATCCGATCGAGCGCTTCGGCGAGCTCCGCTCGGGAAGCGGAGGCGAGCGCCGCGGCCTCCGGCCCGAGCCCGCCGCCCGCGACGTCGATCAGCCCATCGACGGGCTCCGTCTCCGGAACCGCTCGCCGCATTCGATCGCGAGCCTGCCGGCGGGCTATGCCGAACAGCCAGCTCGCGAGGCTCGATCGTCCTTCGAAGCGGGCGGCGCCTCTCCAGGCGGCGACGAAGGTGTCCTGGACGACCTCCTCGGCAAGGCCGGCGTCGCGGACGAGCGACCGGACGTAGGCATGGAGCGGCCGGCCGAAACGCGAGTAGAGCTCGGTGACGGATTCCGCGTCGCCGCGGGCGAGCCGGAGCACGAGCTCGGCCTCGCCACGTTCGTCGTGGCTCATACCGCGTCGCACCAGGGTCGTGACCAGGGCCACTCTCCGCTTCGCCTCCAGATGGTCCGACCGGCAGGTCGGCAGCCTGACGCCCCGCAGCAACGGGTGTCACAAGGTGAGTAGCGGCGTGACGCCAAACGGTTCACACCACTAGCCTAGCGATCGAGTGGCTAAGATCAGGGCGCCCATGACAGCCTCCACCGCCGCCGACGCAGCCAACCCCGCAAGCGCGGACGGCGTAGACGTACTCGAGCGTCCGCTGGATCGGCCGGTCAAGGGCCTGTCCCCGCTCGCCGCCGGGAGCAGTCTGGGCGACCTCCTCGGCCGGCAGCCCACGCTGTTCGACGGGACGTTCGCTCCGCCGATCATGACCCTGCGGCGGAGCGCCCTGGAACACAACGTCGAAACGATGGCTCGCTACTGCCGCGACCACGGCGTGGATCTCGCGCCTCACGGCAAGACGACGATGGCGCCGCGTATCTTCGAGCGGCAGCTCGCCGCCGGAGCGTGGGCGATCACCGTGGCGACTCCGGGGCAGGTCGCCATTTGCCGCTCGGCGGGTGTGCCGCGCGTCCTGCTCGCCAACGAGTTCGTGGATCGGCCGTTCGTGGACTGGATCCTCGCGGAGCTCGCCGCCGATCCCGGCTTCGACTTCCTCTGCTACGTGGACTCCGTGGCCGGAGTCCGCCTGCTTGCCGCGGCCGTCTCCGAGGCCCGGAGCCGCGGTCTCGCCAGGCCGCTCGACGTCCTCGTGGAGATGGGCGTCCCGGGCGGCAGAACCGGCTGCCGGAACCTGGATCAGGCCGTGGCGGTGGCCAGCGCGGCGAGGGCCGAGGCGGGCCTTCGCGTCGTGGGAGTGGCCGGCTTCGAGGGCTACATCGGCCACGAGCTGACTCGGTCCGTGCTCGAGTCCGTGGATGCCTTCCTCGAGACGATCTACGCCGCCGCGTCGGAGCTGGCGGCCCAGGGGCTCCTCGCCGATCCCGGCGGCGGAATCATCGTCAGCGCGGGCGGCAGCGTCTTCTTCGATCGTGTCGTGGCCACTCTGGCCCGGCCGCTCGCGGGCGGCCAGCCCACACGCTGCCTGCTGCGGTCGGGCTGTTACGTCAGCCACGACTCCGGTTTCTACGAGCGCATGTCGCCGTTCAGCCGGCCGGGCGCGGATCCCGGCTACCGCCTCGTGGCCGCGCTGGAGGCGTGGGGCCAGGTGTTGTCCGTCCCGGAACCGGGCCTGGCGATCGTCGGCCTCGGCCGCCGCGACGTCCCGTTCGATCTCGGCCTGCCGGTGCCCCGGTCCGTCCGCCCGCCCCAACCCGTGGCCGTAGTGCGCGACGCCTCAACCTGCGCCTCGACCGCGATAAACGACCAGCACCTATACGTTTCGCTGCCCGAAGGTTTCGGCCTCGACGTCGGCGATTGGATGTCTTTCGGCATCTCCCATCCGTGCACTGCCTTTGACAAATGGCCCGTCATTCCCGAGCTGGACGACGACTATCGTGTTATGGATTTCGTACTAACCTACTTCTAAATCACTTCACGAGGCATCCTCTATCGCCTCTCCACGCCGCCACTTGCGAAACCGCCGCACCGAGCCATCGGTAAATCGCCCAAACTAGCGCCGGACACGAAATCGGCAAACCGTAACGGTCAGTCACACGTGCGCGTCCAGTTGGCAACTGGAACCGGCACAGGATCCAGGCCCGGGTCTGCGGCGGAAGCGCAACGTCGATCGATCCTGATGAGGGAAACGCAAACATGTCGGCCGATGAAACTGAATCGCTTTCGAGCTCGAGGTCCTCGTCGTTCGAGGCCGTCGGCTCGCAGAGCGCTGGGGAACCTCAGGAGATAGATCTGGTGGACGAGATCCTGGGCGGGCTGGCGAGGGCCACCGCCGAAGAGGCCGGCGAGCAGCCCGGCGAGCAGCCCGGTGCCGAAGCCGCCGCGTGGAAGGCCGCCACGACCGAACCTGCCCTCTGGTCGGAGCCGGCCGCCGTACCAGATCCGGCAGATTCGAAGCTCTCCGGGACCAAGTCCCAGCAAATCGCGGTTGTGGTGGATCAGAGTGCCGTGGCCGGAGCCGGAAGCCTCCCCGTGGCCACCGCCGACGCCACCGCCCAGGCCGTTGCCGCCGGAGCCGCCGCCGAAGCAGTTGCCGCGCCGCCTGTCGCCGCGCCGGCCCACCCTTCCCGAAGCCTTCGCCATCCGCTCGCCCGGTCCCGTTCGGCCGGGAGCGCGAAGGAGGCGACGTCCGGGCCGTCCTGGCGTTTCCTGCGCTTCGTCCTCGCCTTCGCCCTGACCGGCGGAGCCGTCCTCCTGCTTCTCGTGGCGGTCGCCGCCGGGGTCCGGAGCATGTATTCGGACAAGGTCGTCCCGGGCGTGCGCATCGGCTCCGTGGACGTTTCGGGCCTGACCCAGGATCAGGTCACCGCTCGCCTCAAGAGCACCTACGGCTATCTGAGCCAGGGTGAGGTGACGGTCACCACCGCAACCGGCACGGCCAAGATCTCCTACGCCCAGACCGGCCGCGGCCCCGACGTCGGCACGATGGCCTACGAAGCGATGCGGGTCGGACATACCGGCGATCCAATCGCCGACACGGTCGCCATCTTCCGCAGCGCCATCGGCGGCGAGACCGTGCCGCTCTCGGTCACGCTCGACCCCAAGGCCGTCGCGACCCAGGTCCGGGCGCTCGTTGCCACGAACCTGCCGCCGGAGGACGCTCGGGCCACGATCGCCAACAACGCGTTCGCCCTCAAGCCGGCGGCCGAGGGCCGGGGCATCGATGAGGTCGCCATCTCGAGCGCGATCGTCGAGCACCTGGGCCAGCCGAATCAGGCGCCCGAATTCCAGGCAGGCGGCGCGTTCATCATCCTCAAGCCGACCGTCCCCGACTCGGTGGCCCAGGCGGCAATCGACGACGCACAGAAGATGCTCGTCGGCATCAAGCTCACCTACAGCGACCCGGTCATCCCGCCGGCTGCGCCGTCCGGATCGGCCTAGGCCTCCGCCTCCGCCTCCCCGACTGTGACTCCGACCCCTTCGCCCACCCCGGCCTCGAGCCAGTCGCCGGCGCCGGTCAAGACG
>DAHXON010000023.1 GCA_027364875.1 Chloroflexota bacterium | reverse complement strand
CCCCTTCTCAACGACACGATCGAATCGCATATCCGGGAAGCGGCCACGGTCGCGATCCTGCTTTGCGTCGGCGCCGCGATCATGTGGCTGGCCGATCGGTGGGGCACCCGGCAGCGCGAGATGGAGTCGCTCTCGTACGCCGGCGCGTTCGGCATCGGCGTGGCCCAGGTCCTCGCCCTGGTCCCAGGCATCAGCCGTTCTGGGGTCAGCATCTCGGGCGGCCTCTTCCTGGGCCTCAATCGCGAAGCCGCGGCCCGCTTCAGCTTTCTCATGGCCACCCCGGTGGTCGCCGGCGCGGGGCTCTGGGAGGCTCGCAAACTCGTGACCGGCGAAGCGGGTGTCACGCCAGAGTGGAACCTGGTGGTCATCGGCTTCGTGGCAGCCGCCCTTTCGGGCCTGGTCGCGATCCGGTTCATGCTCGCGTTCCTGCGCCGCCAGCCACTTACGGCATTCGTCGTCTACCGGGTGCTGGCCGCGATCCTGGTGTTCATCGTCCTGCTGTCCCCCCACGGCGCCTAGGAGGCGGAATGGAGGTCATCAAGCAGCTGCGACAGCGCGAGATACGCGACCTGCTGACTCAGCGACCGATACGGACGCAGCAGGAGCTGGCCGCGGCGCTGCGCGAGCGCGGCTTCCGGGCCACCCAGGCGACGATCAGCCGCGATGTGGCCGAGCTGGGCCTCGTCAAGGCCAGCCAGGACGGCGTTCTAACGTATGTGGTCCCGGCCCGGGTGACCGAGGCGGAGAGCACCGGCGAGGAGCGGCTCCGGGCGCTCCTCCACGATCTGCCGGTGGACGTGCGCGAGGCCGGGCTGATGCTGGTGCTGCGGACCCTGCCCGGATCGGCTCACGCGATCGCGGCGGCGCTGGACCGCACCCGGTGGTCCGAGGTGATCGGCAGCATCGCCGGCGACGATACGGTCTTCGTCGCCTTCTCGGACCGCGTCTCGATGCAGCGCATCCGCGGCCGCCTGGCGGGCTTGAGGAAGTAGCCAATACGCTGCGGAACTGCCGGCGGGCCGCGAGCCGGGCCGGAGTGCGGCGCTTCTAGTCGCGCAGCGACTTAGCGCAAGCGCAGGCGCGGCGACAAGGCCCGGGAGCACGGCAAGGGAAGTGGCCGAGACGGCTGCAGCCCGGCGCCCGATACGACCGCTGCGCCGCCACAGAACCGCCGGCGGGCCCCGAGCCGGGCCGGAGCGCGGCGCTTCTAGTCGCGCAGCGACTTAGCGCAAGCGCAGGCCCGGTGACAAGGCCCGGCGGCCTCTGCCACTGCCCAACGACCGGCCGCGCCGTCCGGAAATAGAGACCGGCCCCGGCTTCCAGGGAGGAGGAGGGAGGATGCTGGAAGTCGGGGCCGGAGTAATTGCTTTGTTGGGGCAAATGATGTCAGCGGTCTTTCAGGATTCCAGCCCCAATTCGTAATTCCCCGAACGGGACCTCCGTTCTGCGGCAAACGCAGGGGGACCCGCGGAACGCTCCGCGCCCGGCGCATGCGCCGGGCCGGCCGCTCCGTCTGGCGAGGCCTTCAGGTAGTTCGCGTCTTATTGCTTTTGACATGGGCATGGGGGCCCGCTAGGATACGCGCCGGCCGAACTTCAGGATGCGCGAGGTCGCTCCTGGAGTTCGTTTTCTCATCCCGGACACAGAGCGAGACCGCTGGTTTGCTCTGGCCTCGAGGTCGACTCGATGCCGGACAGGCGCCGGCTCTTCGTGCGTGTACCGGGCCTTCGACCGGCCCGCGCCGGACGACCGTGAACGGAGCCCCGCCGCGGTGAACAACAGGACTCAGTACATATCCGAAGAGGGTCTGACCAAGCTGCGAGCCGACCTCGAAGAGCTGGTCAACGTTCGACGCGCCGAGATCGCGCAGCGAATCCACGACGCCAAGGAGCATGGCGACCTGGCGGAGAACGCCGAGTACGAGGACGCCAAGAATGAGCAGGCGTTCGTCGAGGGACAGATCCAGCGCCTGGAGGCGCTGATCAAGAACGCCATCATCATCGACGAAACCCACGGCACCGATCACGTCCAGATCGGTTCGACCGTGAAGGTCGAGGGCACCGACGGCAAGGAAGTCTTCACCATCGTCGGCTCGACCGAGGCGAGCCCGCGCGAGGGCAAGATTTCGAACGAATCGCCCGTCGGCCGAGCGCTGCTCGGCAAGCACAAGGGCGAGTCGGTCGTCGTGCACGTCCCCGCCGGCGATTTCTCGTACAAGATCCTCGAAATCAGCTAGCCACCCGCCGTGTATTGGGCTGACGAGCTCGCGGCGGCGGCTTCCGGGCCGCAGATCGTCAACGATTCGAAGTCGCCTTCGGGCACGGTTCACGTCGGCTCGCTCCGGGGAGTCGTGCTTCACGACGCGATCTACCGCGCCCTCGTGGGGGCCGGCGTCGAGGCCCGCTTCCTCTACGGCGTCGACGACATGGACGCCATGGACTCGCAGGCCCTGCTCACGCCGGACGCGGTCGAGAAGTACATGGGCGCGCCGCTGTCGCGCGTTCCGGCGCCGGCCGGAAGCTCGGCCGCCAGCTACGCCCGCCATTTCGTCGGCGAGATCTTCTTCCGCACCTTCGAACCGCTGGGCATCAAGCCCGAGTTCTACTGGGTCTCGGAGCTGTACGCGGCCGGCAAGATGGACCGCTACGTCCAGCTTGCCCTGGACCGGGCGGATCGCGTGCGCGACGTCTACCGTCGGGTCAGCCACGTGGAGCGCTCCGCGAGCTGGCTGCCTCTCCAGGTGGTATGCGAGAACTGCGGGAAGATCGGGACCACCTACGCGACCGATTGGGACGGCGCCACGGTCTCCTACCAGTGCCAGCCGGACCTGGTCGCGTGGGCTCGCGGCTGCGGCCACGAAGGCCGGGTATCGCCCCTGGGCGGCCGGGCCAAGCTGCCCTGGAATCTCGAGTGGGCGGCCAAGTGGGGCCTGTTCGGCGTCACCATCGAAGGCTGCGGCAAGGACCTGGCAACGGCGGGCGGCTCGCGCGATCGTTCGGACGCCATCGCCCGCGAAGTCTTCGAGGTCGAGCCGCCCCGGAACGTCGCCTACGAGTTCCTCAACGTGGGCGGCAAGAAGATGTCCACCTCAAAGGGGCAGGGTGCGGCCGCGCACACCATCGCCGAGGTTCTCCCGCCGGAGCAGCTCCGCTTCCTCTTCCTTCGCCCGCGCCCGAGCCAGGTGATCGAGTTCGATCCCGAAGGCGACACGATTCCGCGGCTCTTCGACGAGTTCGACCGGATCGCCGCGGCCACGGCCGGTCGCGAGGTCAAGGGCGAGCTGCCGACGGACTACGAGCGGCTGTTCGCCTACTCGCTGCTGGCCGGCCGGCCCGTGACCGAGGAGGCCGCCGCCTTCCGTCCCGCTTTCGCCCACCTTGCGCTCCTGCTCCAGATCCCCGGCACGGACATTCCCGAGCGAATGGCCGCCGAAAAGGGCAGCCCGCTGAGCTCGCGAGAGAACGAGGTTCTCGAAGAAAGGACGGCTTCTGCCCGCGCCTGGCTGGAGTCGTACGCCCCCGAGCGTGCCAGGCTGGTCGTTCGTCGCGACGCTCTCCCGGACGAGGTCGCCGACCTGGAACCTGCCCAGCGTGCCTATCTGGCGGCCCTGGCGTCGGCCGCGGAGAGCGGTCGCCCCGGCTCGGGTGAAGCCTGGCAGGCGTTGATATTCAGCGTGGCCGGCGATGTAGGGCTGGCGTCCGGGCGGGCGTTCGGGGCACTCTACGCCGCGTTCCTGGGCCGCAACAACGGACCTCGCGCCGGCTGGCTGCTCGCCAGCCTGGAGCCCTCGTTCGTCCTGGAGCGGCTTCGCGCGGCGGGCGAGTAGGGGAGCCTCCTCGCCCGTTTGCCGCAGGTGCGCGGGGCCACGGCAGCGCGGGGCCGTTTCTCCGGTTTACCGATGGGGGCGGTTTTCCGTTTTTGACCCCACGTCGCCCCGGCTGGCCGTGGCCGTACGAGTGGGCGCGGCCGCGTCACTCGGGCCCATAAGTCCCAAAAGTGGCTCCGGGCCGCCTTCGACGGGCCCGTGGAGGCGCGTCCCCGCGGCGGCAACGCCTTGCGCGCTCCGCAACACCGCCGCCGCCGGTATCCCGGAGAAACCGGCGCGGCCACGCCCCCCAGGCGGCCGGGGCCCCGCCGTCGCGCTCCCCGGCTACACTCAGTGAAGCTGGCAGCAGCGGGCACACGCACGGAGGAACGGGCAGGCCATGAGCATCGGGCTGGCAAGGCTGCGGGAAGAGCCGGAGAGAATCCGGCAGGGTGCGATCGACAAGGGCGAAGACCCCTCCATCGTGGACGCAGCCCTGTCGCTGGACGCTCGCCGCCGCCAGCTGCTCGGCGAATCGGACGGTCTCAAGGCCCGGCGCAACGCCCTCTCCAAGCAGGTCGGCGAGGCGATCCGCGGCGGTGCCAGCCCCAACGGCCCGGAAGTCGCCGCCCTTCGCGAGGCATCCACCGAAGCGGGCAAGCGGATCGAGGCATTGGACAAGGAGCTCGGCGAGGCCGACGCGCAGCTCCAGGACCTGATGCTGCGCATCCCCAATCCCGCCGACCCGGACGTGCCGGTCGGGGACGAGACGGCCAACCAGGTCGTCCGGACGTGGGGCCAGCAGTTGCCCAAGGAAGTCGAGGGCGCCGCCGGAACGTGGGTCCGAAAGCCTCACTGGGAAGTCGCCGAGCACCTGCGCATGTTCGACCTGGAGCGCGGCGCCAAGATCACCGGCTCGGGCTTCCCCGTCTACACCGGCGCGGGCTCGCGGCTTCAGCGGGCCCTGATCGACTTCATGCTCGACGTCCACACCGACGAGCACGGCATGACCGAGATCTGGCCGCCGGCGATGGTGAACACGGCATCCGCGCGGGGCACGGGCCAGATCCCCGACAAAGAAGACCTCATGTACGTCGTGCCGCGCGACGAGCTGTACCTCGTTCCCACGGCCGAGGTCCCAGTCACCAACCTCCATCGCGACGAGATCTTCGAGGCGGACCAGCTGCCGGTTCGCTACGCCGCGTACTCGCCGTGCTTTCGCCGCGAGGCCGGTGCCGCGGGCAAGGACACTCGCGGAATTCTGCGCGTCCACCAGTTCGACAAGGTGGAGATGGTCTTCTTCGAGAAGCCCGAAGCCTCCGGCGAGGCGCTCGAATGGCTGACGGCTCGGGCCGAGGTCATCCTCCAGCGGCTCGGCCTGGCGTATCGGGTGCTGCTCATGGCCACTCGAGACATGGGTTTCGTGCAGGCCAAGAAGTACGACCTGGAAGTCTGGTCGCCCGGCGTCGAGCGTTGGCTCGAGGTCAGCTCATGCTCGAATTTCCGCGATTACCAGGCCCGCCGGATGGCAATTCGCTACCGGCCCGAGCCGGGCGCCAAACCCGAGCTGGTCCACACGCTCAACGGCTCCGGGCTCGCCCTCGCGCGCACTGTTGCCGCGATTCTCGAAACCTACCAGCAGCCCGACGGCCGTCTGGCGGTTCCGGAAGTGCTGCGGTCCTACATGCGGACCGAGTTCGTGGAGCCTTGATATTCGTGGGACTGCTCGAAGCGCGGACATCGGAGCGGTCGCGGGCGAGGGCCCGCGAGAGGTTCCGCGCCTCGCGCGGGTGCGCTCTTTCTGGCAGGATTGGAACGCCAGGCGTCGCCAGGCGGCGGCTCGTCACCCGGCGGTGCCGGCGGCGCGTGGCTCAGGAGGATCGATGACGACGGTCACAGGCCCGAGGCGCCGAATGGCGGGGGCAGGTCTGGCAGGCCTCGCTCTCCTTGCGGCGCTCGCCGCCGGAGCATGCACGAAGAGCAGCGCGACGCCTCGGATCATCTACGTCACCCCGCCGCCGGGCCCCACGGGGACTCCAGTCACCGGCAGCCCCGGAGTGACCCCGGCCCCGGCCGCGTCTCCGACCATCACGAGCATCCTGATCGACTCGACGGCGCCCGACGGACGCTGGAAGGTGACCTTCAAGAAGCCGGTCATCGGCGGAGTGTCCGACACGACGGCGGCCGCGATGAACGACGCGATCACCAACCAGATCAACGGCTACGTCGACGCCTTCACGAAGTCCGACCTGCCGGTTCCGGCCAAGAACGCTTCCCCGAGCACGCTGGAAGGCGACTACTCGATCTCGATGAACACGGCGTCGATCGTGAGCCTCCGCTTCTCGATACTGACCATGACGAGTGGCGGCGCGCATCCGGTCGGGACCCCCGGCAGCATCAGCTTCGTCGCGAGCACCGGCAAGACGATCGCCCTCGCCGATCTGTTCACCGATCCCGCGGCCGCGGCAGCGAAGATCGCGGCCATCACCCACGCCAACCTGTCGACCCAGCTCGGCGGCGACCTGACGTGGGACGGCAAGGCGAGCTCGCTCGACTTCTTCGCCAAAGCCTGGGTCTTCACCCCGGCTGGGCTCGACTTCTACTGGCCGCAGGGCCAGCTCGCCAGCATGGCGGCCGGCATGCCGAGCGCGGTGGTTCCCTGGGCGGAGCTCAAGCCGCTGGTCAAGGCGTCCAGCCCGGCGGGGGCGTTCACGAAGTAGTCCGCTGAGGTCCTTGACCGGTGCTGACGTCGAAGTGGAGCGCGCGAGCTCGGTCGGGCGGCTTCGCCGGCCTGCTGGCCTCGAGCTTGCTCCTCGCCGGGTGTAGCTCGGGCGTCGCGCCGTCGTCCCCGGCGGCCGGCTCGGCCGCCTCCGCCGGCTCGGTGTCGAGCCCGTCCGCGTCGGCTTCGGTGTCGACCTCGTCCGCCTCCTCGCCGTCTTCGACGGGCCTGTCCGCTCGAGCCGACGATGGCGCTTACGTGGCCTCGGTCCGGGTCGTCGGCGACCGCGTCCGCGACCTGACCATCTCGTCACCGGCGATGGGCGGCGAGTTCGGGGCGCGGCTGGTGCTGCCGAGCGGCTACGACTCGGACCCGCAGCGCCGCTGGCCCGTGCTGTACCTGCTCCACGGCGCGGGCGAGCCGCAGTCGTACCGCTACTGGACCGAGACGCTGGCGATCGACACCCTGCCGGCCGCGGACGGCGCCATCCTGGTGGCGCCCGAGGGCGGGGACATGGGCTACTACTCGGACTGGTATAACGACGGCCGGGGCGGCCCACCGGCCTGGGAGACCTTCCACCTGGCCGAGATCCGCCAGCTGATCGTCCGGGGCTGGCGCGCGTCCGATCGCATGGCCGTGATGGGCATCTCGATGGGCGGCTTCGGGGCGATCTCGTACGCCGGAAGGCATCCCGGTATGTTCGCCGCCGCTGTGTCGCTGAGCGGCGTGCTCGACACTTCCATGGTTCCGAACTGGTTTTCGCCGCGGATCTGGGGCGACCCGCAGGCCCAGTCCGACGTGTGGGCCGCACACAACCCCTCGACGCTCGTGGAACGGCTGACCGGCACGCCCGTCTTCGTCGCTTACGGCAGCGGCGAGCCCGGTCCGCTCGACTCGACGGGAGCCGGTCCCGACGACCTCGAGTCGCTCGTCGCGCGGATGAACGAGTCGTTCGTGGCTCGAGCTCGCGGGGCCGGAGTTGCCCTTACGGTCGACGCCTACGGCCCCGGCTCACACTCGGCGCCCTACTGGAAGCGCGAGCTCGATCGCGCCGTAGCCTTCGCCATGGCCGCGCTCGAATCTCAGGCATAGCCACCGCGGGGGCGATCGGGCCCAGATTCCCGGCGATTCGGGCGCCAGTTCGGCCGGTTTCCAACCGATCCCTCTACGGGGAACTGCGTAGCCCCGGCGTGGGGTTTGGGAGAAGCCGACACACATGGACGCGCAACCGGATCTGGCGAGACAGTTGACCGCCGCAATCGCGGCCCATGGGCAGTGGAAGGTGCAGCTTGCCGAGGCGATCGAGACCGGCGCGGATATGGACCCCTCGACGGTCCGGCGCGACGACGGATGCTCGTTTGGCCAGTGGCTGCACCAGCAGACCGACAGGCGGGTGACGGCCGACGGCCACTGGGAGACGACCATGGGCGTCCACGCCCAGGTCCACAGCGCCGCCGCCTCGCTTCTCCCTATGGCCAAGAACGGCAAGAAGACCGAAGCCGTCGCGGCGATGGGCCTGGGCCAGAGCTTCTCCAAGCTGACGAGCCAGCTGACTCGCGAGATGCTGGCCTGGCGCGACGGCAAGTAGCCCTGGGCGCGGGGACGGGCGCGGGCGCGGGGCGCGTGCGGCCGAGGCGCTCCGCCGGCAGGTCGGCGCGGGTCCGCGGCGGGGGAGTTGGGGCTCGCGAGCTCCGCCGCCAGGCGGTACAGTTCGTCGCGCGCGCCGCGGAGAGGTGGCAGAGCGGTCTATTGCGGCGGTCTTGAAAACCGCTGGACGAGAGTCCCGTGAGTTCGAATCTCACCCTCTCCGCCAAGTTCTACGCGCACGCCGACCTGGTCAGGCTGTTCGCTTCGCTCGCCGAATGACCCACATTGACCCCAGATATTGGGTCAAGAATTGGGTCAGTTCTCGGCAGTCAGAACGGGATGTCGAACTCGGGCGACCAGTGGTCGAGGTCGACCGCGTCGTCAACATGCGGTGCCCTTGCAAAGAGGTTCATTCGGGCGACCGTTGGACCGCCCTGGCCAAAGCCCTCAGTGAACGGGCCTTCCATGTGCCACGGGACATCGACCATGATGCCGCCGCGCTTTTCTGTCCCCAAGGCCGTCATCAGCTCCACAGCCGAGAAATCGAAAGCTTCCCAGCCGATCGTCGCGTCCAGCCGCTTCGCATCGATGGCAAGGCAGAAGTATAGAAGCCCTGGCTCCCGGCCGGGCGGCCGGACCCTGAAACCGCCTTGCGTCTCCCAGGTCGTCGACCAGTAGAGGCTCGCAAAGAACTCGGAGAATCCGTGTTCGATGGGCTCCGATTCCAGGAACAGCTCCACATTCCACACTTCAGCCAGCATCCTCGACCGATAGGCTTCGAGGAACGGCTCGGACCATTTGCGTTTGCGAAGCCGTTCAGTGCGGCCAGGTCGCCCGCTCACGAAGCCGGACTGGCTGAGCGTGAGACCACCCAGAGCCAGGCCGAGCCGGCCGATTGCGTGTTGGAAGGCGATCACGGCTTTGTCGTCCCAGGGGTCGACGCTTGCCCTACCTGCCCATCCGAACGCCATTCGGAATCGGCGCCGCGTCAGATCGCTCATGAGAGCATCGCGCTCAGCCACAGGGTTGCTGTTTGTGTTGCGGGTCGCGGGTATGCGCTTGGCGTCGCTGCCTGACGAGGAGTCGCTTGACGGGTTCGGTGGTTGACGCACGAGCCGGGCCAGTCGCGAGAGGAAATGCGGACGCCCGCTACTCTCGACCGGATGAGAGTCGTAGTCCGCGAGTTGAATGTCGAATGTCGGCCGCCAGCCGTCGAGGTCGATATAGCCGTCCCGATCGGGCACGATGCGCCAGAGATTGTCGTAGGTATTAGTCGGCCCGCCGGCACCGAAGACGTCACTGAACGGCGCATCGAACCGCCAAGGTCGGTCCATGAGCACGCCGCCCGACGCGGGTCCGAGGGTCGCCAGGAGGGTCGCGGCGACCTGATCAAAAGCCGCAGGGCCGATCGAGGCGTCGATCCGACGGTCATCGATCGCGAGGGCGATGTAGCGCAGGGCGGGAGCATTCTGCGGCGGCCGATAGGGATGCCCGCCAAAGACATCCTGTCGTGTGGTCCAGCACAACATCGCAAAGAAGGCCGGATCATCACCGTCCTTGGCATTCGACTCGACCCGATACTGCACCTCGGCCACTTCATTGCCCAGGATGCTCGGGTGGTGTGATGCCTTCTCGACGGTTGAACGGAAGAAGTGAGGATCTCCCCAGGCTCGCTCGAGCAGGTTCCCAAACACCCCGACGCCGCGCCGCACCGAGATCTTCTGTTTGAGCCGCAGGCTCGACAGGGCGGGACTGAGACCCTCGACCGCGTAAGCGAGTGCGGTGACTGCGTCATCATCCCAGGGGGCGACCTCGGCCCGCGCAGTCCAGCCGTAGGCCATGCGGTATCGTCTCGCGGTCAAGTCATCACGCATGAGCCCCTCCTGTCCGGATAGCGTATCAACTCCAGGCGATCCATCGCCGCCCGGGTTGGTCTCTTCGGAAGATGCGCGACATACCTTGCCTCGAACTGAAGGCCGTTCGCCACTACGCCTTGACGGGCTTTCCTGTCACAGCTTTGGCTTCAAGCTCACGCTGCCGATGCTCCTCCTCGAGTTGGCTGATCTCGTCCCACCAACTGTCGATCCCAGCAACGAGCTTGACCACATAGGGGGCGTCCGGCAGCTCATCTCCACGGCCGTACGCGCCGAACACCTCGTTGACCTCGTCTTTGACGAGGTCGGCCATGATCCACGGTTCGTCAGCGCCGCCGTCGTTGGCGTCATCCCAGTTCTCAAGGCCCTTGACCGCCATCTTGGTGAACGTGCGCACTCTGCCTTCTGGGATGTACACGGCAAGGTCCGCTGCCCTCTGAGTGTGCCTCTGAATGTCGGCGACATCGGGCCGTTCCCACGGGACACCATGGCTCCGGGGCAGCTTCTTCGATCGCTCCGCTCCTGCCGCAGCCGAGAGAAGGTCGGCCGCAGCCAAGAGCTCCTTTCGTACCTCAGGCGCCCTCTCCTCGCCCTGTGTTCGTCGCCGGGTCTGCTCCTCATGCTGCCAGCGACGTTCCTCGGCGGCTCGTGTGTTCAGGGCGCCGACCGCAGCTCCCAGAATTGCGCCTATTACGCCGGCCAGTCCTCCGACGATCGCGCCCTGAACGCCTGCGTCCGAGACCCGAATGTCGCGGAGTACGGCGACCGCAAAAGCGAGGCCGGCGGTTCCCAAAGAGACGACCACGACGGGCAGCAGACGTCTCAAGGTACTCACAGGGAGATTGTGCCAGACGCAACCACCGCGACCCGGGGCCGAATCTGGGCACGACCGACAAATCCCTGTGTATGCGCCTGAGATTGGGCCGACGCCCTGAAATTGCGAGGATCGCCGGCGAGCCATTGCCTCCGCGTCGTAGCCTGTTGGGTAGCAATGAGCGACGACTTGGACCGCTCCGGAGAAGCTGAGGACGGGGAGACCAGGGGCGCGGAGCCCATCAAGGTCGAACCGTCTGTATTGGTTTGGGCACGAAAGTCGATCGGCTTCGACGAGACCCGGGCAGCCAAGAAGATAGGGGTCGTTCCTGCCACTCTGCAGAACTGGGAGTCGGGGGCGACCTCTCCGTCTCTCGCACAGCTCCGACGGATCTCCACCGTGTACAAACGGCCGTTGGTGGTCTTGCTGCTCCCGCAGCCCGCCAAGGACTTCGCGGCGCTGAGGGACTTCAGGTCAGGCCTGCGACGTGCTGCGGGAGCGAGATCACCCGAGCTAACGGCCGAGTACTGGCGTGCCTTGTCCCAGCGCGACGTGCTCATGGAGATAGCCGATCTGGGCGGAGCAGACGAAGGCGTCAGTCCGATGCCCGGGACGACACTTGAGATGTCTGAGGAGGATGCAGGCCGCCAGATCCGCGACTGGCTCGGCGTTCCCACGCGATGGCCAGGCTCCGGTCGGGCACTTGCCGGCTGGATCGATGCGGTCGAGGCCCGAGGCATCCTTGTGGTCCAGACTCAGCGAGTGGAGCCCGCTGAAATGCGTGGGTTCTCAGTCTCAGCTTGGCCGCACCCGATTGCGGCCTTGAACGGTTCAGAGTTCCCCGCTGGCCGACTCTTCACCCTCGCACACGAGCTGGCACACCTGTCGCTGAACGCCGGTGGCTTGTGTGATCTACACGAGGAGCGCGACAACGTTCAGCCCGAGGATCGCATCGAGCTGTACTGCAACCGAGTTGCCGCCGCAGCGTTGATGCCTCGAGATGCCTTCTATCACATCCGAAGCGTGTCCTTGGCTTCAGTCGACAAGCGATGGACCACGGCTGAGTTGGCGACGATCGCGGAGCCGTTCGGGACGAGCGCGGAGTCCATGCTCCTCCGCCTCATCACTTTGGGCAAGGCAAAGTGGGATCTCTACTGGGCTCTTAAGCCGGAGTTCGAGTCTGGCTTTGTGGCGGCAAAGGCGGCGCAGCGCCAGAGCGAGGGCGGCCCAACCTTCTACATGGTCAAGGCAAGAGACCTCGGACACGGATATATCCGCACCGTAATGGAAGCCTTCCGCGGCCGGACGATCTCCTCGCTCGACGTGGCCAACTACCTTGATGTTCGCTACGAGCAGATACCGAAGCTGGAGCAGGCGGCCCGGTGACTGATCCCTGCTGCTACTCGGTGGACACGAGCGCATTGTTGGATGGGCTGGAACGCTTCTACTTCGAGGACGCGTTCCCGGGTATCTGGGAGAAGGTCGCCGTCCTCATCGCTGCTGGCAGGTTCTTCGTGTCCGAGGAGGTCTGGGTCGAGGCCAAGAAGAAGACCGGTGTCGTAAAAACCTGGTGCGAGAAGGACACCACGGGGAGACTCATCGTCCCGACCGACGGGGTCGTGATCCGAGAAGTGCAGTCGATCCTGGCGGCCTTTCCGCGGTTGGTAGGCCAGGTCAAGGGCCGGAACGAAGCCGACGCTTTTGTCATTGCGATAGCCAAGCTGAGGCGGGCAAAGGTCGTGACCGGAGAGGGCGACGACGGCAACGACAATCATCCCAAGATTCCCTTCATCTGCCGTCAGCTGGGGATCAACTGCCTGCGGTTCACCGATCTCATCCGAAGCGAAGGCTGGAAGTTCCGCGCGGATTGACCCGATCGACCGTGGCGCAACCGGTAGCAACGGCCGGTAGCAACAGAGGCGAATACCGGCGAATTCGAGTCGGGGCCGAACCGCCGATTTGACCGTGGATCGGTCTTAGGCGACCATCGGCGAACCCTATGGCCTAAACTTGAGAACCGCTGACCGAAAGGTCCCAGGGTTCGAATCCCTGCCTCTCCGCCACGATTCTGAGCGTGAGTCGGCCATTTCTCTGGCCGAAGCCGGCCCATTCTGTCCCAAACCGGTAGCAATCCGCGGTGGCAATGGCGCACTCGCGGTCGCCGTAGCGGCTGCGCGGTTGCGGTGACGGTCCCATGGTCCGCGGCCGATCGTGTGGCGGCCCTGTGGAGGGGACCTATTCGACTCCGAGGGCTCGCTCGAGCTGGCCGCAGTGCTCCTCCAGGTGCCCCGACAGGAAGCGTTCGATCAGCTCCTCCAACGACATCTCGCCAAGAGTCGGATGGAGGGCTCGCCGGGCGCATTTGGCGTCGTCGATCCGGAGCAGCAGCGGGGAGATGCGATCCACCCCCGCCGTGATGCGGGAATAAAGCTCCGAGAGAGGGAGCGTCCGGTCTCGGTCGACGGTCTTGGTCCGGATCTCGTCGGCCGCCGTCCGCCCAAATGGCACCGGCTCGGCGTCCGCGGCGAGGACCCGCTCCACCTCGCCCATCCAGTACGGCAGCATCTCGGCGGCGTGGGCCACGATCTCGCGGGCAAGCCATGGATGCTCCGTCGCGGATTCCTCGGGGGGCGGGGGCGTCACTTCAGCGAAGGCCCTGAGCCGGGTCATCCTGTCTCGGGCGGCCCGGAGCCTGTCGACGTGACCGTTGATCACCGCCATTGCCTGGCCTCCCACCCGTGTCGCCGCTCGCCCGGCTGACCACCGGTCCGCCGCCCGCAACTACCGAGGCCGACGATGTGGCTCACCCGGGATCGTTCGCATACTCAACGCTACCGAACAAGTCCGGCCCACCGGTATCGGTCCCGGGTCGTCGCGCTTGTGTTGCGCCGGACAGGACCGCGTCGGCAGCTCTGCCGGACGGGCCGGACGCGCGTCCAAACCGGAGCCGGCCGAACGCGGATGCCGGTAATGGGCGAGGCGCTCGAAGGAGTACGTCATGACCACTCTCCAGGGGCCCGTCGGCTCGGGCGCGAGGGTGAACCCGAACGCCTATGCCGAAGCGAAGGACTTCCTGCCGCTCAAGGGCATCGACTACGTCGAGTTCTGGGTAGGCAATGCCCGCCAGGCGGCCGCCTACTTCCGGGCGCTATGGGGCTTCACGCCGGTGGCCTACGCGGGCCTGGAGACAGGCGTCCGCGACCGGACCTCGTACCTCATGGTCCAAAACGACATCCGCCTCGTCCTCACGGCGCCGCTGACCCCGGACGGTGAGATCGCCGAGCACGTCCGGCTCCACGGCGACGGGGTCCATGACATCGCGTTCGCCGTCGACGACGTCCGCTCGGCCTGGCACGAGACGACGAGCCGGGGCGCCCGGTCCTACCTCGAATTCGCCGAGGCGGGCTCGGACGAGGACGGCACTTTGCGCCGGAGCGCGATCCACACGTACGGCGAGGTGATCCACTCGTTTATCGACCGCAGCGAGTACCACGGTGCGTTTGCGCCGGGCTTCCGCCGTGTCAAGCGCCCGGCAGCCGCGGCCGGCGGGCTGTCGCTGCTCGAGATCGACCACTGCGTCGGCAACGTCGAGCTCGGCGATATGGACCGGTTCGTCGACTTCTATCGCGACGTGCTCGGCTTCGCCCAGCTGATCCACTACGACGACAAGGTCATCCATACCGAATACAGCGCCCTGATGTCGAAGGTCATGACCAACGGCAACGGTCGCATCAAGTTCCCGATCAACGAGCCGGCCCACGGTCGGAAGAAGAGTCAGATCCAGGAGTTCCTTGACTGGTATCGCAGCCCCGGGACGCAGCACATCGCCCTGCGGACCGAGGACATCGTCGGTACGGTGACCCGGCTCCGCGAGGCCGGCGTCGAGTTCCTCAAGATGCCCCACGAGTATTACGTGGGACTGCAGGAACGCGTCGGGGACGTCGGCGTGCCGTACGAGACGCTCGAGCAGCTGGGCATCGAAGCCGACCGCGACGAGGAGGGCTTCCTGCTGCAGATCTTCACCCGCCCGATCCAGGACCGCCCCACCTTCTTCTTCGAGATCATCGAGCGCCATGGGTCGCGGGGCTTTGGGGTCGGCAACTTCAAGGCGCTCTTCGAGGCGCTGGAGCGCGAACAGGCGAAGCGCGGCAACCTCTAGGCGATCCGCCGAGCGGGCGCCCGGCCGCGATGTGTGGCCGTATGGGTGGCTGCGCCCTACACTCGCGGCGTGAAGCTGGCCCATGTTCGGGAGCGAAACGCGCCGGCAGGAGCACCGTGGCGACTGGCCTCGGCCGTGCCCGACGGACGGTGGCTCGACCTCGAAGTAGCCCGCCGCCGGCTCGTGGCCGGCGACCCCGAGCTGCCGCACAGCTCGGTCCGGTTCCGCCAGCCCGTGACGACCCTGGACGCCCACCTGGCCCTGGGTCTCCGGGTCGGGGCCTTGACCGCGCTGGTCGAGCCGTTCGCCCGCGACCCGGATCGCCTCCCGGCCCCCGACGCGGACGAGGACCCGCGCGCGGGCGAAGCCGACGATCTGACCCTCGACGCCGCCGACCTCCGCTTCGGCCCGCCGATCCTCGATCCGCCGGCACTGCGCGACTTCTACGCCTTCGAGCAGCACGTCGCCACGGTGTGGAGCCTGCGCGGCGGCGTCGTCCCCGAGGCGTGGTACCGCCTCCCGATCTTCTACTTCTCCAATACCTCCGAGATACGCGGCGCCGGGGACCCAGTCTGGGCGCCCGCGGGATCCACCGAGCTCGACTACGAGCTGGAGGTGGCGGCGCTGGTCGACACGCCGGTCCGCGACCTGCCCGCCGCCATGGCCGAGGAGGCAATTGGCGGCTACATGGTCCTCAACGACTGGTCGGCGCGCGACCTGCAGCGCGACGAGACGGCGGTCCGGCTGGGGCCGGCGAAGGGCAAGGACTTCGCCGCGAGCATCGGACCGTGGCTGGTGACGCCCGATGAGCTCGCGGATGCCAGAGCGGGCAAGGGCTTCGACCTGGCCATGACCGCGACGGTAAACGGCACGGAGATCAGCCGGGGGTCTTGGGCCGCGATCCATTTCTCCTTCGGCGAGATGCTGGCCCGCGCCTCGGCCGACGTCAGGCTCCGAGCGGGCGAGGTGGTCGGCAGCGGGACCGTCGGCACCGGCTGCCTGCTCGAGGTCGGTCAGGAGCGGCTCGGCCGCTGGCTGCAGCCGGGAGATAGGGTCGCCCTGGCCATTGAGCGTCTGGGGGTCCTCGAGACCACGATTCAGGATCGGCCTGCGCGACCCGATGGGTTGCCGCGCGGGGCGACCTAGACTGGGCCCATAACCGAGGAGGATGTGGCTCGATGTTCTACGTCCAGCGCGGCAGCGTTCCTCACACTCGGCACACCCAGCATCGTGCCCCCGACGGCTCGCTCTACGCCGAGGAGCTGTTCGGCGTCGAGGGTTTCGTCGGCCGCAGTTCGCTCCTCTACCACCTCGCGCCGCCGACGCAAACCCACCAGGTCGAGTTGCTGGCAAAGGTGGACGTGGCGCGCGCACCCGGCGAGGATTCGGGGCCTCACCGCCACCGCCTGGTGAAGACCGGGGCCCTCACCCCTCGCGGAGACGTCGTCACCGGCCGCATCCCGCTGTTCACCAACGCGGACGTCACGATGGGCGTGGTCCTCCCGAGCGGGCCGATGGCGCCGGGGTCGTTCTATCGCAACGGCGAGGCCGACGAGATGCTCTTCGTCCACGAGGGGAGCGGGATCGTGGCCACGGTCTTCGGGCCGCTGCGCTACGGGCCGGGCGATTACGTCGTGCTTCCGATCGGGACCACGTGGCGGCTCGAACCCGACGCCGGCCCCCAGCGGATGCTCTGGCTAGAGACGCCGGGCGAGCTCGAGCCCCCGAAGCGATACCGCAACGACTACGGCCAGCTGCTCGAGCACTCGCCCTACTACCAGCGCGACATCCGCCCGCCCGAATGGGTCGAGCCGCACGCGGAGAACGGCGACTTCACGATCGCGGTCAAGGCGCGCGGCAAGCTGACCGCCTACCGCTTCGGCCGCCATCCGTTCGACCTGGTCGGCTGGGACGGTTACCTCTGGCCGTTCATCTTCAACATCGGCGACTTCCAGCCGATCACCGGACGCGTCCACCAGCCGCCGCCGGTCCACCAGACCTTCCAGGGCCGCAACTTCGTCGTCTGCTCGTTCGTGCCCCGCAAGTTCGACTACCACCCACTGTCGATCCCGGCGCCGTACAACCACTCGAACATCAACTCGGACGAGATCATCTACTACGTCGCGGGCAACTTCATGAGCCGCCGCGGGGTCGAGATCTCGTCGTTCACGGTCCATCCGGCCGGCATTCCGCACGGGCCGCATCCGGGCACGGTCGAGGCCTCGATCGGCAAGGAGGGCACCGACGAGCTGGCGGTCATGGTCGATACGTTCAACCCGCTCTGGCTGACGGCCGAGGCGACGGCGCTCGAGGACGACCGCTACCCATACTCGTGGCTGCCGTCGGCGGACTCGGGTGAGGCGGCCGGCGAGGCCGAGCGGCTGAAGGAACGCGGCCCGGAGGCCTTCCCCGACTAGGAGCGCGCTATGAGCTTCGACCACCACGACCCGAAGTTCGTCAAGGATCCCGAGAGCGTCTTCGGCCCGATGCGGGCGGAGCATCCGCTCGTGCACTCGGACCTGTACGGCGGCTTCTGGGTGCTGACGCGCTATGACGACGTGACGGCCGCGGCGAACGACCCCGAGTCGTTCACGTCGGCTGTCCCCGGCACGACGCTCATCCCTTCGACCCAGCCGCGCACGGACCCGCTGTTGCCTCTCGAGCTCGACCCACCGGAGCACAGCCGGTATCGAGCGCTCGTCAACCCCGTCTTCGCGAAGCCCCGCATCGACGCCCTGCGCCCCGACCTCGAAGCGCTGGCGACGAGGTTGCTCGAGCCGTACGCCCGCAAGGGCGGCGGCGACGTCATGAGGGAGTTCGCCCACCCCATGTCGCTCGGCTCGCTCGCGCGGCTTATGAACCTCCCCGAAGAGGACGAGGGACGCTGGTTCGACTGGGTCGAGCGGATGTACTCGAACGCCCTGCTCGACGCTGACGACCACGCCGCTGCGGCGCGCGAGGCGGAAGCATACATCGGCGCCCTCATCGAGGAGCGCAAGAAGGAGCCTCGCGACGACTTTCTCGGGGTGCTGCTCGAGGCGGAGGTGGAGGGCCAGCGGCTATCAGACCTCGCGGTGCGCCAGTTCGGGATGTTGATGCTCCTCGCGGGCTACGAGACGACCTCGGGCGCGATGGGTATGAGCCTGCTGTATCTCGCCGAGCATCCGGAGGTGCGCGCGCAGCTGTTCGGCGACGTCGACGGGCTCAAGCACACGGCGGTCAACGAGCTCCTGCGCATCGTGTCGCCGGTTCAGGTCTTCGGTCGCAACGCAGCACATGACGTCGAGAGGTACGGCCAGACCATTCCTGCCGGCGACGTCGTCCTGCTCGGCTACGGCGCCGCGAACCACGATCCGAGCGTCTTCGAGCATCCCGAACGCTGCGTGCTGGACCGCCAACCTAACCGTCATGTCGCGTTCGGCCACGGCCGCCATCTCTGCCTGGGCCAGCACCTCGCCCGGCTCGAGCTCACGATCATGATCGAGCGCTTCGCCGACCTCTTCCCCGCCTTCCGGGTCGATCCAGAGCGTCCGCCGACATGGAAGGCCCGCGGCGACGTTCGCGGCCTGGCGTCGCTGCACCTGGTCGCCGACGCATGAACAAGGTCCTGCCGAGCGCCGACGCCGCTGTTGCGGACATTCCGGACGGGGCGACCTTGATGGTGGGTGGCTTCGGGTTATGTGGTAACCCCGAGAACCTCATTACCGCCGTGCACCGCAGAGGTGTGCGCAACCTGGAGATCATCTCCAACAATTGCGGAACAACGGACGAGGGCCTCGGCGTGCTCTTGAAAGCCCAGCAAGTCCGCCGCATGGTGTCCTCTTACGTCGGGGAGAACAAGGAGTTCGAGCGCCAGTTCCTGTCGGGAGAGCTGGACGTCGAGCTTGTACCGCAGGGCACCCTCGCGGAACGCATCCGGGCCGGCGGGGCCGGAATCGCCGGCTTCTACACGCGAACCGGGGTGGGGACACAGGTCGCGGAGGGGAAGGAGGTCCGCGCCTTCGACGGCATGGAGTATCTCCTCGAACGCCCGCTGCATGCCGATTTCGCCCTGGTCCACGCCTGGAAGGCGGATACCTGGGGCAATCTGGTCTTTCGGCGCACCGCTCGCAACTTCAACCCCATGATGTGCGCCGCGGCCGCGATCACCATCGTCGAGGCGGAGTCGATCGTTCCCGTCGGATCACTCGACCCCGATTCCGTCCATGTCCCGAGCATCTACGTGCAACGGTTGGTCCTGGCCGAGGGCCTCCGCAAGCCGATCGAGCGGCGGACGGTTCGCCCGAGGGTGAGTTGATGGCTCTGACTCGTGAGCAGGTCGCCCGGCGCGTTGCCCTGGAGCTGCGCGACGGCTTCTACGTCAACCTCGGAATCGGCATGCCGACCCTGGTGTCGAACTACGTCCCGCCCGGGATTGAGGTCGTCCTGCAGTCGGAGAACGGAATGCTCGGAATCGGGCCCTACCCGTTCGAAGGCGAGGAGGATCCCGACCTCATCAACGCCGGTAAGGAGACGGTCACCGAGATCGCGGGCACCGCGTACTTCTCGTCGGCCGAGTCGTTCGCCATGATTCGCGGCGGTCATATAGACCTGGCGATCCTGGGGGCTATGGAAGTCTCCGAGCACGGCGACCTGGCCAACTGGATGGTGCCCGGCAAGATGATCAAGGGCATGGGCGGGGGCATGGACCTCGTCATGGGAGCGCGGCGAGTGATCGTGATGATGGAGCACGTCACGCGCGAGGGGCAGCCGAAGATCCTGCGCACGTGCAGCCTGCCGCTGACGGGACGGGGCTGCGTGTCCGCGATATGTACCGACCACGCCTGGATGGACGTCACTCCCGACGGATTGCTCTTGCGCGAGCTGGCTCCAGGAGTCAGTGTCGAGCAGGTCCGCGCCATGACCGAACCGACGTTCGCCGTCGCTCCAGATCTGCGGGAAATGCCCCTATCGGTGGGGTAGCTTCCGCGGACGCGCTCTCAGCGAGAACGCCAGATCGGTTCTCGCTTCTCCTTGAACGCGCGCGGGCCCTCCTGGGCGTCCGTGCTGAGGTAGACCGGCCGCCACAGATCCTCTGCCTCGTCGAACGCCTGGGCCATACGCTCGCCCGCCACCAAGTAGGCCGTGCGTTTGGCTGCGATCACTGACAGCGGGGCGTTCCTCGCGATCGTCTCGGCAAGGCTCTGGGCTCGAGCCACGAGCTCGTCCGGAGCTGCGATCTCATTCACCAGCCCGACCTGATATGCGCGTTGCGCCGTGATGGGCCGCCCGGTCAGCAAGATCTCCATTGCGATCGCTCGGGGGACCATGGTTGTCAGAGGAATTGCCCAGGGCGAGCCCCTTCCCACGCTGACCTCCGGGATGCCGAATGTCGCCGTGCTCGATGCAACCAGCAGGTCGCAGCTCTGCGCGAGAAGGAATCCTCCTCCGAGGCATACCCCGTTGATGGCGCCGATCACCGGCTTGGCGACTTCAACGTTGCGACCGATCTGCGGGATGAAGTCCGGCGGGGGCACGGTCATCGCGGTTTCGGCCATTTCCTTGAGATCGGCCCCGGCGCAGAACGATTTGTCGCCGGCGCCTGTCAGGACCATCACGGACGCTTGCTCGTCGGCGTTGAACCGGGCAAATGCATCCCAGAGTCCACGACGGACCTCCGCGTTCAGAGCGTTGTGGGCCTCCGGCCGATCGATGGTGACCCAGGCGACCGGTCCGCGGTTGTCGTAGGTGACTGGCGGCAGAATTGGGGTCAAGGGGTCCCTACCTTTCGGCCCGAGTTACCGGCAGCTCACCGCTCTTCGACCCGGCGGTCCGCCCAGAGATGGCCACGGGTGCGAGGATCTCGGCAACGTCGAGCGTTGAGACCTTGTCGCCGGCTCCGGCGTCGGCGAGCCCGTCACGCAGCATTGTCATGCAGAAGGGGCAGGAGGTCGCCAGGGTCGGTGCGCCGGTCGCAAGGACCTGGTGAGTCCGGGCCGCATTGATCCTCGTGCCTCGCGTCTCCTCCATCCACATCCGCCCGCCGCCTGCGCCGCAGCAGTGGGTCTGCTTGCCGTGCGCACTCATCTCAGCGAGCTCTATCGACCCCACGCTGCGGAGGACGTCCCGAGGCGCGTCCACTATCTCGTTGTAGCGCGTCAAGTAGCAGGAGTCGTGCAGCGTGACCCGGCGGGCTTCGGCCTGGCCGGCTTCGGCCGCGTTCGGATCCCGAGTCGCAAGCCGACCCGAAGCCAGAAGCGAGGCAAGGTAGCTCGTGTGATGCCTCACGTCGTAGCGGCCACCGAACTGGGGGTACTCGTTTGCCAGAGTGTTGAAGCAGTGGGGGCAGGCGGTCACGATGGGCGGCGGCCCGTACTTCTCGAACGTCTCGATGTTCCGGGTCGCGAGCATCTGGAACACGTACTCGTTGCCCATCCGTCGAGCCGGGTCGCCCGTGCAGGCCTCCTCCTCACCGAGGACGGCGAATTTGACCCCTGCAACATGAAGGCACGTGGCGAAGGCCCGGGCCACGCGCTTGTTGCGCTCGTCGAAAGCTGCGGCACAGCCGACCCAATACAAGACCTCGATCTCGTCGAGCCGCCCCGCCTTCGCGAGGTCTCGGACCACAGGGACTTCGAATGGCAGGCCCCTGGTCCAGTCGAGTCGAGCCGAGGCCGGCTGGCCCCACGGGTTCTGCTGGTTCTCCATCGCTCGGAAAGCGGTAGTGATCTCGGCCGGAAAGCGGCTCTCCTCGAGGACCAGGTTGCGCCGTATCCCGACGATCTTGTCGACGTGCTCGATGAGGAGCGGACAGGCCTCGACGCACGCCCCGCAGGTGACGCAATCCCAAACCGCGTCGAACGAGATCGCATGGTCCACCAGGGGGAGCCCTGAGACGACGGGCCGTGGAGAGTCATCCTCAGCTACGCGAGCGTGCCCAATGGACGGGCCCGGCACCAGGTGGAGACCGAGTTCGGCCTCGGTCGTGAGCTCCCGAATCCCAACGATGAGCGCCTTGGGGTTGAGGGGCTTGCCGGTCGCGTAGGCGGGGCAGGCATCCTGGCAGAGTCCACACTCGGTGCAGGACAGCCCATCGAGGACGTCCTTCCAGGAGAGGTCGGCGAGCGTCTTGAGACCGAAGGTAGCGTCCTCCGCTTCCAGGTCCATTGCGGGCAGTGCGCCCCGGGGCTCGAGTTTGCGCAGGTAGACGTTGAAGAAGCTCGACGCTACGTGAAAGTGCTTGGTCAGCGGCAGCCAGATCAGAAAGGTGCAGACGCAGGCAATGTGAACCCACCAGGTGACTCCAAAGAGGAGCAGCAGGAGGCCTCGGTCGGACCGCACCAGGAGCGACCCTGCGGCGTTGGTGATAACCGCTCCCGGCAACGGGCCGTAGAGCGCGGCTTCGAAGGTCAGGGCGCCGAGCTCGGCCGCCACGATCGCCCCGATGAGGAAGAGGATGGCCACCACCGAACGCGAAAGGGTAAGGCGCGCCGGACGAGTGACGAGCCTCCGGGCCATGGCGTACACCAGGCCGGCGAGAGCCGCGATCGCAGCGACGTTGCGCGCCAGAAGCAGGAAGGCCCAGATCGCCCCACCGAACGGCCACGCGACGATCGCTTCCACCAGACCGCCCGTGCCGGCGCTCGCGACGCCGGTGCTGAGGAGGACGAAGGCGGCGAAGATCGCGTAGTGCATCAAGCCCGCACGGGTGTCCCGGAACAGGCGCGTCTGGAGGATGGCATACCGGAGGACAGCCCCAAGCCGCCGGGGAACGTCCCGGAAGGGGGCCGCGGGGCGCACCGCGCCCATCACCCGCAGGTGCCGCACGACCTCGAGCGCGAAGAGGGCAACTGATCCCCAGAAAACTGGGATCGCGAGCCACCAGAACGGCACGCGAGCGAGCGCTTCAGTCACGAAATCTCCTTGTTGCCAGGCGGCTCACATACCGCCGGCCCTCGTTCAGGTGGAACGTGCCTGCAGAGCGGAAATGAGCGCCTGGACGAAAGCGAACAGATCGCCGATCACGACGAGGTCGGCGACTTCGGCGATGGGAGCCTCGGCGTCGCGATTGACAGCCACGATCGTCTCCGACGTCCGCATTCCAACCATATGCTGCATCGCCCCGGAAACACCGAGCCCGACATAGAGTCGTGGCTTCACGGTCTTGCCGGTCTGGCCTATCTGCTGGCTGTACGGGATCCAGCCGGAATCAACGGCCGCCCGCGATGCGCCGACGGTGCCACCCAGCTCGTTCGCAAGGGCCTGGACGAGATGCATGCCTTCGGGGCCACCCACGCCACGGCCAGCGCAGACGATGACGCGAGCCTCATCGATAGGGACCGCTTCGGACTCCTCGGCCACCCGCGAAACGACCGTCACGGCCGGCAGCGCGATTTCAGGGGAGACTGTGACCGGGACAACGGAGCCGCGCGAAGCCAGTGGCTCGGCCGTGACGCTGGTGGGCCGGACCGTGATGATCCCGTGCTGGCCCGTGAACACGCTCGTCGTCAACAGCTTGCCGCCGAGAATGCTCACTTCGACCTCAGGCCGGCCGTCCTGCCACAGGATGGCCGATGCGTTCGCGATCACGCCCCAGCCGAGGAGTACGGAGAGTATCCCGGCAATATCGCGACCATCGGATGTCGCCCCTACGAGGAGGTAGGCGGGTTGCTCACGCTCGACCAGCGCGGCCAGCGAGGGTCCGACGGCCGACGCGAAGGCCGTTTCGGCCGCTTCGGGCACGGCGAGGCTGTGGACCAGCGGCAGGTATCTCGCGAACTCGGCCGCGAGGCCATCCGGGCTCGCGCCCGCGACCACCCCAACAACGTCGAGGCCGGCGGCCGCGCCAAGAGCGGATCCGAGAGTGGCGACCTCCGCGCTGACCCGGGCCAGATCCGACCCTTTCGACTCGCCCAGGACCCAGATCGCACCGGCCATCAGATCAGTCTCCGCTCGGCCAGGAATGTCACTACCTCTTGAGCCGCCTCGGCGGGCGAGCCCTGCACCACCTTTGGCGTGCCGCGCGGCGCCCGCGGACGACTGCCGGTCACCCGCGCCGTGGCAGCC
The DNA here is from genome assembly GCA_027364875.1 of Chloroflexota bacterium. Lineage (GTDB taxonomy): Bacteria > Chloroflexota > Limnocylindria > Limnocylindrales > CSP1-4 > Fen-1039. The sequence continues at coordinate 16,647 of DAHXON010000023.1, read as the reverse complement.
GCGCCCCCGACTTCGACCCCACGCGCGCGTGCGCCCGCCAGGTCGAGGTCCGCGAGCGTGCGGATAACGATCTCCTTACGGCGGGCCCCCATGATCCCCTTGAGTGTCGGGTAGCGGGGTGCGCCGAGAGCCTGGGTTGCGGAGATCAGGGCGGGCATCGGCGCCTCGAGGACCTCGTACCCGTTGGGAGTGATCCGGCGGACGCGGACGCGGCCGTCGGACGGCTCGATCCGCGCCGCGTACGACAGGTACGGGAGCCCAAGGAGGGCTGCGACGCCGGCCGCCACGACACCCCCACCTCCGTCGGACGTGTCGACGCCCGCGATCACCAGATCGAACGAAAGCTCGCGCAATGCCGCGGCCAGTACGTGCGCTGTCGTGAGAGCGCACGAGCCTTCGAGGGCCGGGTCGGTGACCAGCACTGCGCTGGCGGCCCCCAATGCGAGGCCCTTGCGAAGCGTCTCTTGCGCGTGGTCCGGGGCCATCGCGAGAAGCACGACCTCGCCGCCATCCGGGCTGGCCTCGACGAGTTTCAGCGCAGCTTCGAGGGCGTACTCGTCGTTGCCGTTGATGACTTCAGTGGTCGCTTCGCGATCCATGCGGAAGTCGTTCCGCAGACGCTCCTGACCGGCGTCGGGGACTGGCTTTGCCAGCACAACGATGCGCATCCTTCAGTCGATCTCCTCGGCGTTTCGGCCGGCACGTTGAGTATCCGCGAGGGGTCGCATGCATACCGAGGGCCGCAACGTGAGCTTGCTGTGGACGTGCCCCGGCAAGTAGTTCACGATCGTTAACTTAGCGGCAGATTCGAATTCCACTGCCCTGACCTGCGAGGCGTTTCATGAGCCGACCTCGGTTGTCTGCGGATCTCGAGGAGTTTCGAGCCAGCGTCGAGCGGTTCGCGCACGACGTGGTCGCGCCCGTCATCGGCGAGTACTACGAGGCGGACAAGTTCCCGTACGAGATCGTGAGCGAGATGGGCCGCATGGGCCTGTTCGGACTGCCCTTCCCCGAAGAGTACGGCGGAATGGGCGGCGACTACTTCACCCTGTGCCTCGCCATCGAGGAGCTCGCGCGAGTCGATAGCTCCGTGGCGATCACGCTGGAGGCCGCGGTTTCTCTTGGCGCGATGCCCATCTGCCGCTTCGGTACGGAAGCGCAGAAGCGCGAATGGCTGCCGAAACTCGCAACGGGCGAAATGCTCGGGGCCTTCGCCCTCACCGAGCCGGGTGGTGGGTCGGACGCCAGTGCTGTGCGCACCACAGCGACCCTCGAGGGTGAGACCTGGGTCCTCAACGGCACGAAGGCATTCATCACCAACGCCGGTACGAACATCACCGGATTTGTCATCGCTGCCGCCGTGACGGGAAGTCGGCCGGACGGGAGCAGTGAGATCTCTTCCATCATCGTCCCGTCGGGTACGCCGGGCCTCTCGGTCTCAAAGAAGTATTCCAAGGTGGGCTGGAACGCTTCCGACACGCGCGAGGTCGCGTTCGTCGACTGCCGAGTGCCGGCGGCCAACCTGCTGGGCGAACGCGGCCGCGGCTATTCGCAGTTCCTCAGCATTCTCGACGAGGGGCGCATCGCCGTCGGAGCGCTCGCAACCGGGCTTGCGCAAGGATGCGTCGACGAATGCGTCCGCTATGCCGGCGAGCGAAGGGCATTCGGCCATGCCATCGGGGAGTTCCAGGCCATCGCACACAAGATCGCCGACATGGAAACCCGCGCCCATACGGCCCGCCTGGCATACCACGACGCAGCCGCCCGAATGCTGGCCGGTGAGTCGTTCAAACACGAGGCCGCGATCGCGAAGCTCCACGCCTCGGACGTCGCCGTCCGGAACGCTCGGGACGCCACCCAGATCTTCGGCGGATATGGCTTTATGAACGAGTACCCCGTTGGGCGGATGTGGCGCGACTCGAAGATCCTCGAGATCGGAGAGGGGACCAGCGAAATCCTGCGCATGCTCATTGCTCGGCACCTCGGCGTGGGCGCGCATTAGGGTCTCGGATCCGACTATCGGGATTTCGCCCCAGCCTACCCGCCATCAATTGCATTCGCTGAGCCGGCGGTCGCTGGCAAGGCGGAGCCGAAGCCCGGAGCGCGCAGGCTCAAAGGCCTGTAAGCGAGGACCGGAGGCGACAACGCAGTCCAGCGGCCACCCGCGAAGCAGCTATGACATCTCGCCCGCGGACGCGAGTGCCGCCGCCGCCATTGCACGAAGCTGTTGGCCGGCGGCCGGGTCGCCATCCCGCGCGCTGTGCGGCGTCGAGTTCAGCAGGCCGAAAACGGCATGGACTCCGGACGTCGCCCGTTCTCGCGTGAGTTCCGGGTACACCTTCTGGAGCACCTCAACCCAGGTATTGGTGTAGGCGCTCTGCAGCTCTCGCACCACCCGGCGTTCGCGCTCGGTCATGCTCCCAAGGTCCCTGTACTGGACAGCTATGAGATCGCGATCTGCCAGGGCGAACTCGGTGTGGAAGTCGATCAGTGCGAGCAGGGCTGAATGCGGCGTCTGTTCAGATGCCACTCGCTCCCTCGCGCCATCCAGCAGACGCCTGCTGATTCCGACGAGCATTTCCCCAAGGATCGCTTCCTTGCCAGGAAAGTACCGGTAGATCGCCGGACCGGAGATGCCGATCTCAGCGCCGAGATCGTCGATCGAGACACCGTTGAACCCCGACGCCGCGAACAATCGGGCGGCGGTCGCGAGGATCTCAGTACGACGGTTCTTTCGCGCAGGCACTTTGGCCTTCATCAAGGTTGCAGAAGGGGGCGGATCCCACGCATGCCAATCGACTCCGCAGTATGCATCGCCCCTCCCGGACCGCACACGCAAGACCAGCAGGAGGGATCGATCAGCGGGCCCGCGTGCCGTGCCTCGCGACCGCCGTTGCATGGGCGGACAGTCGGCCGTACGGTGAACGTCCGTTAACTTGAGCCTGGGACGATGCGAGATGACAGTCCTGCGGTCGACCCTCGATCTGGAGTCCTCCACCGCCCGGGCAAACGCATCGCACATGCTGAGGCTCGTGGTAGGCCTTCGGCGGCGCTTGCGGAAGACGGCCGTAGGGGGTACGGCGATAAACCGCGAACGCCACCTGGAACGCGGCAAGCTGCTGACGCGGGATCGAGTCGAACTTCTGCTGGATCCCAACAGCGCCTTCCTCGAACTCTCTCCGCTGGCCGCCAACGGGATGTATGGAGATGAAGTGCCCGGGGCGGGGATCGTGACCGGCATTGGGTCCATCCACGGGCGTGAAGTCGTCATCGTCGCGAATGACGCGACGGTCAAAGGCGGCTCCTACTACCCGTTGACCGTCAAGAAGCATCTGCGCGCCCAAGAGATAGCCCTTCAGAACAACCTTCCATGCGTCTATCTCGTCGACTCGGGCGGCGCCAATCTGCCGCTGTGGGACGAGGTGTTTCCGGATCGCGACCACTTTGGCCGGGTCTTCTTCAACCAGGCCAGGATGTCTGCCCAAGGCATACCGCAGGTCGCCGCCGTCCTGGGTTCCTGCACGGCGGGGGGCGCCTACATTCCCGCGATGAGTGACGAGGCCGTCATCGTGCGGAATCAGGGCACGATCTTCGTCGGGGGCCCGCCCCTGGTGAAGGCGGCGACGGGTGAGACCGTCACGGCGGAGGAGCTTGGCGGCGCGGAACTCCACTCACGGGTCTCGGGTGTCACAGACCACCTGGCGCTCGACGATGCGCACGCACTCCAACTCGTTCGCGACATCATCGCGACCCTCGGGCCCCGCGCGCCGCGGCCATGGGCGACTCGGGAGTCGATCGAACCGCTCTTCGACGCCTGTGAACTGGGAGCGATCGTGCCAATAGACTCGCGGACGTCATACGACGTGCGCGAAGTGATTGCCCGCCTCGTGGACGGCAGCGAGTTCCACGAGTTCAAGCAGGAGTTCGGCGAGACGATCGTGACGGGCTTCGCCCACCTGCATGGACACCCGATCGGTATCGTGGCCAACAACGGCGTGTTGTTCTCCGAGTCGGCGCAGAAGGCCGCGCACTTCATCGAGCTATGCGACAAGCGTTCCACGCCACTGGTGTTTCTGCAGAACGTCTCCGGATTCATGGTTGGCCGCGAATACGAGGCAGGCGGGATCGCGAAACACGGCGCCAAGATGGTGACTGCCGTGGCATGCGCCCGGGTCCCCAAGTTCACGGTCGTGATCGGCGGCTCCTATGGTGCCGCCAACTACGCGATGTGCGGCCGTGCCTACTCTCCGCGCTTCCTTTGGATGTGGCCGAATGCCAGGGTCTCGGTCATGGGCGGCGAGCAGGCGGCCATCGTCCTCGCCACGATCCGCCGCGATCAAGCCGAGGCGCGCGGCCTCGAATGGTCCGCCGATGACGAGGAGCGGTTCCGTTCGGGCATCCGCAACGAATACGAGCGGACCGGCAACCCGTACTACGCGACCGCTCGGCTCTGGGACGACGGGATCATCGATCCGGCGGATACGCGAACAGTGTTGGGGCTGGGACTCGAGGCAGCCTCGAACATGCCACTGGAGCCGGTCTCCTATGGCGTGTTCAGGATGTGACCGGTGTTCAGCAGCGTCCTGGTGGCGAACAGGGGCGAGATCGCCATCCGTGTGATGCGGACGCTGCGCCGACTCGGAATCCGATCCGTTGCCATCTTCAGCGAGGCTGACCGAGGGGCGCTGCACGTGGCTCTCGCGGACGAGGGCATGCTGGTGGGGCCCGCGGACGCCGTCAGCAGCTACCTCGACATCGGGCGCGTCGTGGCGGCCGCGGTCGCGTCGGGCGCGCAGGCGGTCCACCCGGGGTACGGCTTCCTTTCCGAGAACGCGGACTTCGCGGAGGCCTGTGAGCGAGCGGGTTTGGTGTTCATCGGTCCTCGGAGCGAGACCATCCGGGCGATGGGTGACAAGCGCGCGGCCAAGGATGCCGCGGCCGCACTGGGCGTTCCAACGATTCCCGGCTTCCATCGAGAGGACGCCACAGACGACGCGTCTGCGGACGACGCGTCTGCGGACGTGGAGTTCGCGGATCACGCAGCCTCGATCGGTTTCCCCGTCATGGTCAAACCGGCGGCTGGAGGCGGCGGCAAGGGGATGCGGGTCGTGCGCGAGGCGGCCGAGGTCACGACCGCGCTCGCCTCAGCGCGTCGGGAGGCGAGGTCGGCGTTCGGAGACGACTCCCTGCTGCTCGAGAAGTACATTCCCAATGCTCGCCACGTGGAAGTCCAGATCCTCGGAGATGGCGAGGGTCGGGTAATCCATCTCGGCGATCGAGACTGCAGCCTGCAGCGTCGCCACCAGAAGGTGATCGAAGAAGCTCCCGCACCGAATCTCCCCGACGAGGTCCGCGCACGCATTCACGCCGATGCGGTCGCCATCGCCGGCTCGATCCGCTACCGCGGGGTCGGTACCGTGGAGTTCGTCGTCGAGGCCGGCGATCCGAGCAACTATTTCTTCCTGGAAGTGAACACGCGGTTGCAGGTTGAGCACCCGGTAACCGAAACGGTCACTGGCCTCGATCTTGTCGAACTGCAGCTCGAGGTCGCGGCCGGTCTGGGCATACCGCTCGCCCAGGACGAACTCCGAGTGTCGGGGCATGCTGTCGAGGCCCGAGTCTACGCGGAGGATGGCCACCAGGGCTTTCTGCCGGCTTCGGGCACCGTCCTGACCTACGCCGAACCGCCAGGGGTTCGCGTGGACTCCGGGATCACGGCTGGGTCGGTTATCGGCACCTGGTACGACCCGCTCATGTTGAAGGTGATCGCGTCGGGTCCCGACCGAACGGCGGCCTTCGATGCACTCCACGCTGCGCTCGGGTCGACCGTGGTGCTCGGTGTCGCCCACAACGTCGGCGTCCTGAGGGAGCTGGCGGTCGACCCCAGCGTGCGCGCAGGCAGCATGACCACGGAGCTCATCGCCTCGCTTCACCTTGCGGAGAAGCCCGTCCCGCTCGACGATCACGCCGCCGCCGCGGCCGCCCTCGCCTGGTTGGAACACGATCGCGCTGAAAGCCCGCCAAGCCTATGGAATTCGATTGGCGCCTGGCGGGTGAGCGGATACGCTCCGGTCTCGGCGCAGTTCGTCGACGACGCCGGCCAGAACTATGCGGTCAAGATCATCGGCGCGGGCAGTGAGCGACAGGTGGTCCTCCGCGAAGACAAGCCGTGCCATGCGTCCATCACGACTTCGGCCGCCCGCGCGTACGAAGTCGTCGTTTCGCTCGATGGGGTCGCCCGCACCTATTCCGTGGCGTTCGACTGCGTGGGAGGCGAGGACGTCATGTGGGTCGGACGCGGCGGGGACGCATGGCGGCTCCACCGGTCGCGCCGTGATCACCAGGCGGGCAAGTCGGGCTCTGGAACGCGTGGTGGTGAGGTGCTCTCGCCGATGCCCGGCACCGTCGTCGTCGTGGGACGCTCTGTGGGCGAGTCCGTTAGCCCCGGGGCCGTAATCGTGGTCGTGGAGGCGATGAAGATGGAGTATTCGTTGGCCGCCCCCATCGACGGCGTGGTGTCCTCGTTGCTCGTATCAAAAGGGATGCAGGTCGCGCGGAATCAGCTAGTGGCAACTGTGAGCCCGGAGGTGAGCACATGAGGCCGCCGGGTCTGCCGGTTCGTGTCAGCTGGCACGACCTCCCGCCGCGGGTCACGATCTGGGAAGTCGGTGCACGCGACGGGCTGCAGAACGAGTCCACCGTTCTTCGGACACAGACGAAGATAGAGTTCATCGAGCGCCTGGCAAGGTGCGGCCTCCCGGTCATCGAGGCAACCAGCTTCGTACGTCCGGACCTCATACCCCAGCTCTCCGACGCGGCCGACGTGATGACCGGGCTGCGTCGGTCGCCCGGCGTGCGTTACCCCGCACTGGTCCCGAACAGCAGAGGACTGAGCGACGCGATCGCAGTCGGCGTCGACGAGATCGCCGTCTTCGTGAGCGCCACCGACGCCTTCGCGCGCCGCAATCTCGGACGGCCGATGGCCGGCCAGATGGAGATGGTTCGGCCCGTAATCGATGGAGCGCGATCACTCGGCCTCGGCGTCCGAGGCTACGTCTCGATGTGTTTTGGCGATCCCTGGGAAGGTGTGGTCGAGACCGCGCAGGTTGCCGGCGTGTGCGCTGACCTGATGACCGCGGGATGTACGGGACTGAGTCTTGGCGACACGATCGGCGTCGCTACGCCGGGTCAGGTCCGCGCTCTGATCGATCTCATCCTGGCACGCGGGATAGCCCTGGACGTCGTCGGCGTCCACTTCCACGACACCTATGGGCAGGCTCTGGCGAACACTCTTGCCGCGCTCATTTCAGGCGTGACCACCATCGACTCCTCGGCGGGAGGCCTTGGTGGGTGCCCCTACGCGGAGTCCGCAACGGGCAACCTCGCGACCGAGGATCTTGTCTGGATGCTCGACGGCCTTGGCATCGAGACGGGGGTCGACCTGGCAGCTTTGGTGGAAACGTCGGTCTGGGTCGCGCGCGAGCTTGGTCGAACCCCGACGTCGCGCGTCGTCCAGGCGCTGGCGCCTTGAGTTCGGTCGCCGCGCCCGAGCCCCGCCGCCTTCTCCCGGGCATCCGACGCGTGCCCGGCCCAAGGGCGATAAGCGCCGCCGCGCAGCGGCAGTCTGGAGGCTAAGGTGGGCGAGCAGGATAGGCCAGGTGGCGACGTTTACCTGGTGTCGGCGGTCCGGACACCGATTGGCAAGTTTGGAGGGTCGCTGGCCGGCACACCCGCGACCGAACTGGGTTCAGTGGCGATCCGGGCAGCGGTCGAGCGTGCGGGCCTCGATCTCGCTACTGCCCCCGTCGACCAGGTTCTGATGGGACAGGTGCTCCAGGCGGGCTCCGGGCAGGCGCCGGCGCGCCAAGCGGCCCTCGGGTCCGGCCTGGCCGCATCGGTACCGGCCACGACCATCAATCGGGTCTGCGGCTCGGGGCTCAAGGCGATCATGCTCGCCGCCTCCCAGATACGGGCGGGCGACGCCGACCTGGTCGTCGCGGGCGGCATGGAGAGCATGAACCGCGCGCCCTATCTGCTTCCCCAGGCACGGTTCGGCTTTCGCCTTGGGAACGGCTCCGTGATCGACTCGGCCGTGGCCGACGGCCTGTGGTGCGCAACGGAGAACTGCCACATGGGGACTCACGCGGAGCGGACCGCCATCCGCGAGCACGTGAGCCGGGAGGACCAGGACGCGTTCGCGGTCGAGTCCCATCGCCGCGCCATCGCGGCCATGAACGCCGGCCGTTTCGCCGATGAGCTCGTGCCGGTGCCGGTGCGCGACGCGAAGGGACGCGAGTCCCTGTTCGAGACGGACGAGAACCCTCGCGCCGACTCAACCATCGAAGGCCTTGCCAGGCTGCGCCCTGTTTTCCCGCTACCCGAGGGTCCCGACCGGGGCGACGCGGTCGAGGGAACAGTGACGGCGGGAAACGCGCCCGGGATCACCGACGGGGCCTCGGCAGTGGTCGTGGCGTCGGAGCGCTCGGTGGAGCGCCTGGGTCTGACCCCGCTGGCACGGATCCTGGCGTACGCCGAGGCCGAGCTGGACCCCAAGTGGCTGTTCCTGGCCCCCGTTGCCGGTATTCAACGCCTTCTGGAGCGCACCAATCTCCCGCTGGACGCGTTCGATCTGATCGAGATCAACGAGGCCTTCGCGGCACAGGTCCTCGCCGACGGCCGAGCGCTCGGCGTTGACTGGGCACGGGTCAACGTCAACGGCGGGGCCATCGCGCTCGGCCACCCAATCGGCGCCTCCGGGGCTCGGATCGTGACGACTCTGGTCCACGAGCTGCGCCGCCGCGGCGGTCGCTACGGCCTGGCCGCTCTATGTCTGGGCGGGGGAGGCTCTGTGGCGATGGCGCTGGAGATGGTGTGAGGGCGAAATGACAACGACGATCGGTGTTCTCGGCGCGGGGCAAATGGGGAACGGCATCGCGCACGTTCTCGCGCAACACGAGTATCAGGTCCGCTTGTATGACGTTCTTCCGGCGCAGATCGAGAAGGCGCTGAAGACCATCGAGACGAATTTGGGGCGGCAGGTGCAGAAGGGAGTCATCCCTGCCGACGCTGTCCCGTCCATCCTCGGCCGGATCAAGGTGACGAAGGAGCTGACGGAGCTCGCCGATTGCGAATTGGTCGTTGAGGCGGTGACGGAAAGCGAGGCGCTGAAACTCGACCTGTTCCGCAAGCTGGACCAGGCCGTGAACAAGGACGCCATCCTGGCCTCGAACACGTCGTCAATTTCGATCACGAAGATCGCTGCCGTGACCGGACGGCCCGACAAGGTCATCGGGATGCACTTCATGAACCCGGTTCCGGTGATGCAGCTGGTGGAGGTCATCCGCGGCATCGCCACGAGCGAAGCGACGTTCCGGAGGGTGGCGGCACTGATCGAGCGGTTGGGCAAGACGATGGCGGTCTCGCAGGACTCGCCGGGCTTCATCGTCAACCGCATGCTCATCCCGATGATCAACGAGGCCATCTTCGCGCTGTACGAGGGCGTGGCAACGGCCGAGGACATCGACACGGCCATGAAGCTCGGCACCAACCAACCGATGGGGCCGCTGGCGCTCGCCGATCTGATCGGTCTCGATACCGTCCTGGCGGTCATCAATGTCCTGTGGGACGGATTCAAGGACTCGAAGTACCGACCGTGCCCGCTGTTGGTGCGGATGGTGGATGCGGGGTATCTCGGTAGGAAGACAGGGCGTGGCTTCTATCAGTACTGACGACGTGCCAACCGCTTCGGTGAGGAGCGTGTCCATGGAATCCCAGAACGTTCTTATCGAAATCGACGACGGGATCGGGGTGGTAACGGTCAACCGCCCGCAGCTGCGGAACGCGCTCAGCTCGGAAACGGTGGAAGCCCTGGAATCTGCCCTGCGCGAAGTTGAGGCAAACGCGGACGTGAAGGTGGTGGTCATCACCGGCGCAGGGAAGGCGTTCGTTGCCGGAGCCGACATCAAGGAAATGTCCACGATGGATACGGCGGCGGCACGGGCCTTTTCGCAGCGCGGTCACCGATTGATCACGCTCATGGAGCAGATGAAGAAGCCGATCATCGCGGCCGTCAACGGGTATGCCCTCGGCGGCGGATTGGAATTGGCCCTGGCCTGCGACTTCATCTACGCCGCGGAAGAAGCCCGACTCGGGCTACCCGAGGTCACGCTCGGCGTCATCCCGGGCTTCGGCGGGACGCAGAACCTGCCGCGGCTGATCGGCCCCAGCCGCTCGAAGGAACTCATCTTCACCGGGCGACAGCTCACAGCGCAGCAGGCACGCGAGTGGGGCCTCGTCAACGAGGTGGTCCCAGCCGACGAGTTGATGACTCGAGTCATGGAACTCGCGCAGAACATCGCGCGTAACGGGACGCTGGCGATATCCACGGCGAAGGAAGCCGTCGTCAGTGGTCTGAACGTGACGAAAGAGAACGGCCTGCGTCTCGAGGGCGCCCTCTTCGGTCTGCTCTTCGACAGTGAGGACCAGAAGGAGGGGATGCACGCATTCCTGGAAAAGCGCCCGGCGGCGTTCAAAGGAAAGTAGGCCCCAGTCCATGGAGTTCGACTTCAACCCGGATCAGAAGATGCTGCAGAGCAGCGTCCGTGCCTTCGTCGAGAATGAAGTCAAGCCGCTCGCGATTCAAATTGACGAGACGCATTCCATCCCGCCGGAGCTGGTCAAGAAGATCAGCGATATGGGCTTGCTCGGCGTGGACATCCCCGAGGAATACGGCGGCGCCGGCATGGACATGCTGTCCTATGCCATCGTGATCGAGGAAGTGTCGAAGGCTTGCGGTTCGACCGGCGTCATGATCTCGGCACACACGTCGCTGGCCTGCGAGCCCATCTGCCGCTTCGGCACCGAGGACCAGAAGAAGAGATTCCTGCCGCTACTCACGTCCGGTCAACGGATCGGGTGCCTGTTGATGACCGAGCCCGGTGCCGGGTCCGATGTCGCCGGGATCGCGACTACCTACGAGCGCGACGGCGATTCCTTTGTCATCAACGGCAGCAAGCTCTTCATCACCAACGGCGCGCATCGTGGCATCGGGGTAGTGATCGCATCGACGGGTCGGGGTCTGGGACACAAGGGTCTCTCTGCGTTCGTTGTCGACCTCGAAACCCCCGGCGTGACCATCCTCAAGAACGAAAGCAAGCTCGGGATCCGCGGCAGCAGCACTACATCCTTCGCCCTGGATAGTGTCCGGGTTCCCGCAGGGAACCTGCTCGGCGAAGAAGGTCAGGGCTTCAAGATCGCAATGGAGACGTTGAACGGAGGGCGCATCGGCATCGCGGCCCAAGCGCTTGGTATCGCCGAAGGCGCCTTCGAGCGCGCTCTCTTGTATTCGAAGGAACGCCGGCAATTCGGCAATCCCATCAGCGACCTGCAAGCGATCCAGTTCAAGCTGGCGGACATGTACGCGCGCATCGAGACAAGCCGTCTGGTCGTCTATCGTGCCGCCTGGCTCAAGGACAACCACAAGCCCTTCGCCGCCGAGGCCGCCATGTGCAAGATGGTCGCCTCCGAAACGGCCACCTACGTCACGCATCAGGCCATCCAGATCCACGGCGGGTACGGCTACATCACCGAGTACGAGGTGGAGCGGATGTATCGCGACGCGCGCATCACGGAAATCTACGAAGGCACCAACGAAGTGCAGAGGCTGGTAATCGCCCGCGCGCTACTCACCGGGCAACGGTAGGTCCAAAGGAACTGGCGATGGTGGATCCGAAACGACTCAATGATCTGCGCGCAGCGCAGGCGCAATGGGAACGAGAGACCCTCGCCGCCACGCTTGAGCGCGCTCCGGAGCGGCAGTCGCAATTCATTACCACTTCATCCGATGAAGTGGCCCGCCTGTACACCCCAACCGATCTGCCCGACTTCGATTATCTCGATGACCTCGGCCTGCCCGGCCAGTACCCCTACACGCGTGGCGTCCACGCGACGGGGTACCGGGGCAAACTCTGGACGATGCGCATGTTCGCGGGATTCGGCACCGCGGAAGAGTCGAACGTGCGGTACAAGTACCTGCTCAGCCAGGGCGGGAGCGGTCTCTCAGTCGCACTCGACCTCCCCACGCTGATGGGCTACGACACCGACGCGCCGGAAGCAGTGGGCGAGTTTGGCAAGTGCGGGGTGGCGGTCAGTTCCCTCAAGGACATGGAGATCCTGTTCGACGGCATCGCCCTCGACAAGGTGTCCGTCTCGATGACGATAAACTCGCCCGCCGCCATCCTGTGGGCGATGTTGATTGCGGTCGCGGAGAAACAGGGCGTGCGCCCAGACCAGTTGCGCGGCACGCTCCAGAACGACATCCTCAAGGAGTACATCGCCCAGAAGGAATTCATCTTCCCACCCGAGCCCTCGATGCGGCTCGTGGTGGACACGATGGAGTTTGGTTCGCAGACCGTTCCGCAGTGGAATACGATCTCGATTTCCGGTTATCACATCCGCGAAGCCGGGAGTACCGCCGCTCAGGAACTCGCATTTACGCTCGGCGACGGACTGGAATACGTACGCTGGGGCATCGCCCGCGGAATGGATGTGGACGAGTTTGCGCCGCGGCTGTCGTTCTTCTTCAACGCTCACAACGATTTCTTCGAAGAGATTGCCAAGTACCGCGCCGCCCGCCGCATCTGGGCGCATGAGATGCGCGACACGTTCGGTGCGAAGGACCCGCGATCATGGCTGCTCCGTTTCCACACGCAGACGGCGGGCGTGAGCCTGACGGGCCAACAGCCGATGAACAACGTTGTGCGAGTGGCCATCCAGGCCCTGGCGGCGGTCATCGGCGGAACACAGTCCCTGCACACCAACTCGATGGACGAAGCCATTGCGCTGCCCAGCGAACAGGCCGCCACGGTTGCGCTTCGGACCCAACAGGTCATCGCGGCCGAATCAGGCGTGGCGAATACCGTTGATCCGCTCGGCGGATCCTACTTCGTTGAATTCCTGACGAACCGCATGGAAGCCGAGGCGCGGGATTACTTCCGACTCATCGAAGAAGAGGGCGGCGTCCTGCCTGCCATTCAACATGGATTCTTCCAACGAGAAATCGCAGACGCGGCGTACCGCTACCAACGTGAAATCGATGGCAACATTCGCAGCATCGTGGGCGTGAACGATTTCGTCGACGACAAGCCGCTGGCAATCCCGCTGCTCGCCATTGACCCGGCCGGATACGCACGTCAGGCGAAGCGGCTGGCGGACTTGCGCCGCGACCGCGACAACGGACGCGTGGGCCAGTCCCTCGATAGGTTGCGGATTGCCTGCCAGGGCACCGAGAACACGATGCCGCACCTGCTGGATTGCGTCCGTGCCTACGCCACGCTGGGAGAGATCATCGGCGTGATGCGCGAGGTGTTCGGCGAATACCAGGAACCGGCGTGGATTTAGGTTGGGCTCGGCGCCGCGAGCCAGGATAGGTTGCAGTGATGGACCTTGAGCTGACCGGGGAACAGAGAGCGATTCAAGAAACCGTTCGCAGGTTCGCCCGAGCGGAACTGGAGCCGGTGGCCGCGTCCTTGGACCGGGACGGTGATCGATCCGTATTCCTCGGCAACCTCAAGAAGCTTGCCGGCCTCGGCATGATGGGGCTGACGGTCTCGGAGGAGTTGGGCGGAGTGGGGGCCGGGACCGTGGCATTCAGCCTGGCGCTGACCGAGATCGCCCGGGCGTGCGCGTCCACGGCCGTGACGGTATCGGTCAACAACCTCGTCTGCGAAGTGATCGGAGCATTCGGTTCCGCGGAACAGAAGCGCAACTACATCCCTCGGATCTGCTCCGGGGAGTACGCCGCGGGAAGCTTTGCTTTGACGGAAGCCGGTGCCGGGTCCGATCCCGCTTCGATGACCACGTCTGCGCGGCTGGATGGGGATACCTGGGTGCTGAACGGTTCGAAGATGTTCATCACCAGCGCCCCGTATGCGGCCGTGTTCGTCGTCTGGGCTGTGACCGACAAGTCCGCGCCGAAGGGCAAGGGCATTTCCTGTTTTCTCGTTGAGGGCGGGGTCGAAGGCCTCGTGATTGGCAAGGCCGAGGAGAAGATGGGGCAGCACGCCGCGGCAACTCACGAGATCATGTTCCAGGATTGCCGCATCCCGAAAGACGCACTGATAGGCAGACTCAACGACGGGTTGAAAGTGGCGACTGGTGAACTCGCTGGAGGCCGGATCGGCATCGGGTCGCTGGCGCTCGGTGTGGGGTTGGCCGCGATGGACTACGCCACGCGGTATGCCGGTCAGCGCGTGCAGTTCGGCAGGAAGATCACCGACTTCGAGGCCATCCAATGGATGATCGCTGACTCGTACACGGAACTCGAAGCGGCGCGACTACTGCTCATGAACGCCGCGTCGCTTAAGGACAAGAACAAGCCGTTCGCGAAGGAAGCATCCATGGCGAAGCTATTCGCCTCGGAGTCCGCCAACCGCGCTTGTTATGCAGCGGTCCAGATGCTGGGCGGATACGGGTACTTGCGCGAGTTCCCGCTGGAGCGCTACGCCCGCGATGCTCGCGTCACTTCGATCTACGAAGGGACGAGTGAGATTCAGCGAATGATCATTGCGCGCGAGATATTGAAAGAGTTGGCGTAGCGTCGGGGCCAGCCTGGCGCCAGCGATGGCATTCGCTGAGCCGGCCAAGCGAGGTGCTAATAGACCGACGTCTCGGGCCCGGCGGCCTCGAGCCATTCCTTGACCTCGCGCAGGAACGCCGCGGCCTGGGCGCCGTCGTTGGCACGGTGGTCGATGCCCATGACCATGTTCATGACCGGCCTGATCGCGATGACGTCGCCGCCGGGCGTCTCCAACACGACGGGCCGTTTGGTGATCGCCTCCATCGTCAGGATCGCGACCTCGGGCGCGTTGATGATCGGCATCGTCAGGCTGGAGCCGAACCAACCGGTGTTGTCGACGGTGAACGTCCCTCCGCCGAAGTCGTCGACGCGCAGCTTGTTCGCGCGGGCCCGGGCCGAGACGTCGGCGATGGCGTGGTTGATGCCGTTGATCGAGAGCTGATCGACGTCCCGGATGACGGGAACGATGAGGCCCTCGTCGACGGCGACGGCGACCCCGACGTTGACGTGCCGCTTGGCCAGGAGCCCCTGGTCGGTCCAGTGGGCGTTGAAGGTCCCGCGGCGCTTGAGCGCCTCAACGGCAGCCTTGAGGACGAATGGGACGTAGCTCAGCGAGACGCCCTCGCGTGACTTGTAGTCGGCTTGGAGCCTGGTCCGCAGGCGGACGAGGCTCGTGACGTCGACCTCCATAAGCGCGTAGGCGTGCGGGATCTGCAGGGCGCGAGTCATCTGGGCCGCGATGCCCTTGCGCATCCGGGTCATCGGGATCAGGACTTCGTCGGTTCCGGCGGGGAACACGATCGAGACGGCCGGGGCGCCGGCGGCTGGGCCGGAGCGAGCGGCCGCATGCTGGACGGACGGCGCCGGCCCCGACGGCGCGGATGGCGTGGGCGCCGAGGGTGCCGAGGCTGCCGAGGCTGCGGATGGGGCGGGCTCTGAGGATGCCGGGGGCGCCGATGACGCCGGGGCAGCTTCAGCGGCGGCCGGCCGCTGCGCGTTGACGGCCTTGCCGGTCCGCTGCGCCTCCATGTAGTCGAGGACGTCCTCGCGGGTGATCCGGCCGCCGCCGCCCGACCCAAGGATGAGCGCCGGCTCCAGCCCGTGCTCCCCAGGGAGCCGCCGCACAGCTGGGGTCATGCGTGCATCGGCGCCACCGGACGGCTCCGCGGCGGTTGTCGTGGGGCTATATGCGGGCTCGTGACCCTCGGCAGCGGCCGCCGGGAGGGCGGCCGGGACGCGCGCGGCGGCGGGCGCGGACGCCGCAGGCGTTCTCGTGGCCGATTCCTCCGGCGTCTCGATCACGGCGATCTCGGCGTTGTTCGCGACGGTCGCACCCTCCTCGGCGAGGATCTCCTTCAGCACGCCCTCGTACGGCGACGGGACCTCGGCGTTGACCTTGTCTGTGATGACCTCAAGCAGCGGCTCGTACTTGGCGACCGAGTCGCCCGGCTGCTTGAGCCACTTCCCGATCGTCCCCTCGGCAACGCTCTCGCCGAGCTGAGGCATCGTGACCTTGGCCACCTTGTTCCTCCGGAGGGCGCCGCCGAGGCGCATGTATTAGCGGTTCGCGGGCCGTCAGTGTCGCCTCAATAGGCCGCGAGCTTGCGAATCCCCGCCTCGATCTTCGGGGCATCGACCATGAACCAGTCTTCGAGGACGTGGTTGAACGGCATCGCGGGGACGTCTGGGCCCCCGATCCGCGTGACCGGTCCGTCCAGATCGTCGAAGGCCTCCTCGGCCACGGTCGCCGCGATCTCCGCGCCGTAGCCGCCGAACCGGTTGTCCTCGTAGACGACCAGGCACTTGCCGGTCTTGCGGACGGAGCCAAGGAGCGTCTCCTTGTCTAGCGGCCGCAGGCAGCGGAGGTCTACGACCTCGACGCTGATCCCGTCGTCGGCGACCCGGTCGGCCGCCTCGAGCAAGCTGGTGAGCAGCACGGGCTCAAGCGGTGTTCCCGCGTAGTCCCTGTCGATGACGTGACGAACGGCGTCGATGCGAGCACCGTTGGCGGGCTGGAAGAACAGAGAGCGCTCGCAGAAGGTGTCGGTCACGTACCCGGGGCGCCCGGGAAG
>DAHXON010000022.1:10521-40662 GCA_027364875.1 Chloroflexota bacterium | reverse complement strand
CGGCCCTCGCGCTCCTGCGCGGCCGCCGCTCCGACTGGCACCTGGACGTGGTCGGCGATGGTCCGTCGCTGGAGGACTCGCGGAAGCTCGTCGAGGCCGCCAGACTCAGTGCCGCCGTCACCATCCGCGGCGGCCAGCCCAAGTCCACCGTGGCGGAGTTGATGCGCTGCGCCGACGTGTTCGTGCTGCCCAGCAAGTTCGAGACGCAGGGCGTGGTCCTGCTGGAGGCCATGGCGTCGGGCCTGCCGATCGTATCGACCACCGCCGGAGCGATCCCCGAAGTGGTCTCGCCGCGCGACGGCGTCCTTGTGGCGCCGGGCGATGCCGCGGCGCTCGCGGACGCGATAGATCGCGTCCTTTCCGGTGAGCCGCCGTTCGACCGCCAGGACATCGTGGAACGGGCTCGCGCCAGGTACAGCGTGGAGGCTGTTGGCGCGCGGCTGGCCGGCATCTACGACGAGATCCTCGCCGCTCGCGGCAAGGCCGCGGTGAAGCCTCGGGGCCAGATGCCATAGAGTTGCCTGGCCGCGGGCGAGTCGCCGCGGCGCAATCCGTGGCGCAATCGGCGGACTCGCAGCAAGGGTGGCCATGTGCGGTATCGCGGGCGTTCTCGGCCTGGCTGACCAGGAGCCCGACCTCGCGCTGCTCGGCCCCATGCTCGGCAGCCTCGTCCACCGCGGACCGGACGACGAGGGAGTGGCCACACTCGGCCCGGCGGTCCTGGGCATGCGGCGCCTCAGCATCATGGATCCCACGCCGCGCGGCCATCAGCCGATGAGCTCGCCGGACGGCCGCTTCACGATCGTTTTCAACGGCGAGATCTACAACTTCCTGGAGCTTGCCGACGAGCTGGCCGCGCAGGGCCGGACGTTCTCGAGCGAGTCCGACACGGAAGTGCTCCTGGCCGCCTATGCCGCCTGGGGTCCCGATTGCGCCCGGCGCCTCAACGGCATCTGGTCCTTCGCCATCTGGGACGACCGCGAGAGATCTCTGTTCCTGTGCCGCGACCGATTCGGCGTGAAGCCACTCTTCCTTGCCCGCGGCGGCGGGATGCTCGGCTTCGCATCCGAGATCAAGGCCCTCCGAACCCTGCCCTGGGTCTCGAGCCGGCCGGACGTGGCCGTCGCCTCCCGGTATCTGCTCGACGGGACGCTTGCCCGCGGCCGGCGGACGTTCTTCGAGGACGTGGAGTGCTTCCCGCCGGCCCATTCGCTGCTGCTGAGCCCCGGACGCGAGCGCTGGGACAACTACTGGCCCGCCCCGGCGCTGTCCACGGACGCCTCGTTCAAACCGCACCCCGGCGACGCCGACAGGGTTGAGGAGTTCAAGTCGCTTCTCATCGACTCGGTCGCGCTCCAGCTCCAGTCGGACGTGGCGATCGGTTCATGCCTGTCCGGCGGCATGGACAGCTCCTCGATCGTGAGCATTGCCGCCGCGCTCCGGGGCGGTCGCCTGGCGTCCCCGGGCCACGTCCACCACGAGCGCGAGGCCACCGCCCAGCTCGCGTTCTTCGCCCAGTTCCGCGAAGAGGGAATCGACGAGCGGCCGTTCGTGGACGCCGTCGTGGCCGCGACCGGCGTGGACCTCCGAACGACCACGCCCGACACCAACGCCCTCCTCGAATCCCTGCCCGCCATCCTGCGGGCCCAGGACGAGCCGTTCGGCTCGACGAGCATCGTGGCCCAGCACCACGTCATGCGCATCGCCCACGAAGCGGGGGTCAAGGTCCTCCTCGACGGCCAGGGCGCCGACGAGCTGCTGGCGGGCTACGTCCGATACGGCGCCACTCGAGTCGGGGGGGCGCTGCGGTCGCGAAACGCCGTCGACGCGGCTCGGGCCATGGTCGCTCACGGACCGCTCCGCGCCACGCTCGGCTACGCGGTGCTGGGTGCCCGCAGGCTGCCACGGCGGCTCAACCGCCGCCGCATGCCCGCCGCGTGGCTCGGTGGCGCGGCCCGTGCAAGCCATCTGGAGATCGCCGATCCGCCGTCGCGGCCCGGGACTCTGCTCGCGAAGCGGCTCTGGCTCGACGTCGCGGCGGACAACCTGCCGGACCTGCTGCGCTTCGAAGACCGCAACTCGATGGCCTACTCGATCGAAGCCCGCGTGCCGTTCCTGGACCACCGTCTCGTCGAGGCGAGCCTGCTGCTGCCCGACCGGCTAAAGGTGGCCGGGCCGAAGGAACGCAAGATCGTGCTCCGCCGGGCGATGACCGGCATCGTTCCCGACGAGGTTCTGGCCCGCCGCGACAAGGTCGCCTTCCAATCGCCGGAGCGTCGCTGGCTGCTCGAAGCGGAGCCGACCTGGCGGCACCTGGCGACTGCCTCGCGGGCGGTTTCGGCCGGTTTCGTGGGCTCCGTCGCGATCCCCGAGGCGATCGAACGGCTCCGCGCGGGCGTCGGCGGCACGAGCCTGCTGTGGCGGATGCTCAACCTGGAGATGTGGCTGCGCGAATCCGCCGGTGAGCCGCCGCTCGGCTAGGTCCGGGCGGTTTCCGGGCATTCCGGCGGCGCGGGCCGGCCGCGGGGCCGATGGACCCGGCCGACGGGATCCGGCCGATGGCGGGCGATTCCGGCGGATGGAGGCCCCGCTTAGCCTCCGATCCCGAACACGGACGTCGCCAACAGGATGATCGACAGCAGGACGAGCAACGCGGTCCCGATCCAGCCGATCGCCAGGAGCCAGCGACCGCTGACCAGCGGACCCATCACGCTCTTGTCCGACGACAGCCTCATCACGAACACCAGGACGAACGGCAGCAGGATGCAGTTGATCATCTGCGCCGTGAGCATCAGCTGGACCAGGCTGTCTTTCGGGAAGAGGAGCACGAAAAGCGCCGCGAAAACGACGAAGAAGATCATCAGGCCGTAGAACGCGGGCGCCTCGCGCCAGCGCCAGTCGACCCCGGTCTCCCAACCGAAGGCCTCGCAGGTCGCGTAGGCGCTCGTGAGCGGAACCACGCCGAGGCCCAGGAACGAGGCCGCGAGCAGGCCTACCGCAAAGAGGACCGTGGCTCCGTCGCCGGCCAATGGCGTCAGGGCTTTGGCGATCTGCTGGACGGCGTCGGCAGAGTTGGTGTCCACCTGGACTCCCGCCGAGTAGACGGCCGCGGCGCAGGCCACGACGATGAACGCTGCGATCAGGTTCGTGAGCAGCGCACCCAGGCCCACGTCCAGCCGCTCGCCCGTTAGGTCCTCGGGCCCGAGCCGCTTGTCGGCCACGTAGGACTGGATGAACGCCTGGCCCCACGGCGTGATCGTGGTTCCGACCGTGGCCACGACGGCGACCCAGTACGCGGCCGAGGACGAAAGGCGCGGGATGACGAGCGACGACCCCGCCAGTCCCCAATCCGGATGCGCCAGGAGGGCGGAGATGAAGTAGGCGATCGAAACCCCGAGCCCCACGGCAACGAAGAGGTACTGGACCTTGCCGTAGCTCCCTCTCGTGAGCAGCAGGACGACGACCGTTCCGGCGAGCACCGCGCTGATCACTTCCGGAACCCCGAACAAGCCCAGGGCGGCGCCGCAGCCGGCGAACTCGGCGATGATCGAGCCCACGTTCGCGACGAGCATCGCCGCGATCATGAAAGTCGCCCAGCGGACGCCGTAGCGCTCTCGCACGATGCCCGCCAGCCCCTGGCCCGTCGCGAGACCAAGCCGCGCGCCGACTTCCTGGGTGAAGAACAGCACGATCTGGCTGGCCAGCAGAACCCAGAGCAGGTCGTAGCCGAACTTGGAGCCCGCCACGGAGTAAGTGGATATGCCGCCCGCGTCGTTGTCCGCGAAGCCGCTGACCAGGCCCGGGCCAAGGACTCCCAGGATCGCGGCAAGTCGGACTCGGTTGACCGCCCGCGGGCTCAGGGCGATGGCCGGCGTCCGGATGATCGGCGCCCTCATCGGCGGCTCCTCGACTCAGTGCCTGCAATCGACATTCGGGCCCTCGATCTCAGTTGGTGGGAAGGGTCAGCGACCAGACGAACACGAGCGACATCAGTACGAGCATGACGGTGACGAACCAGCCGACGGCCAGCAGGAATCGACCGCTGACGAGCGGACCCATCAGGCGCTTGTCGGCCGACAGCAGCATCACGAAGACGAGGATGAACGGCAGCAGGAGCCCGTTGAGCACCTGCGAGAGGAACATCAGGCCGACGAGCCCGATGCCCGGAATCAGCACGAACAGGCCGCCGAAGGCGATGAAGAAGGCGAGCAGGAAATAGAACGCCGGCGCTTCGCCCCAGCGCCAGTTGACCCCGGCCTCCCAGCCGAACGCTTCGCAGGCCGTGTAGGCGCTCGAAAGGGGGACCACTCCCAGGCCGAGAAGGGAGGCGGCCAGCAGACCGGCTGCGAACAGTACCTCGGCTCCGGTTCCGGCGAGTGGCTCGAGCGCCCTGGCCGCGTCGGCCGCCGTCGCGATGTTGGTGTTGCCGTGCGCCCACAGCGCCGCCGCGCAGGCGACGATGATGAAGGCGGCGATCAGGTTCGTCAGGAAGGCGCCCAGACCCACGTCGATTCGCTCGTTGGTCTTGTCCTCGGGCCCGAGACGCTTGTCGGCGACGTAGGCCTGGATGAAGCCCTGCCCCCACGGCGTGATGGTCGTGCCAACGGTGCCGACGACTGCCAGCCAGTACGCGCCGTCGAAGCTGCCCCTCGGGATCACGAGCGCGGAAGCGGCGGCGCCCCAGTCGGGCTTCGCGAGGAAGGCCGAGATCATGTATGCGAGTGAGACGCCTATGCCGACGGCGACGAAGAAATACTGGATCTTGCCGAAGCTTCCCCACGAGATCAGGACGACCACAGCCACGGCCGAAAGAACGGCGCTGACGATGATCGGGACCCCGAACAGCTGCAGGGCGGCTCCGATCCCGGCGAACTCCGCCACTGTCGTGCCGAGGTTGGCGATCAGCATCGTGATGGCCGCGAACGTCGCCCAGCGGACCCCGTATTGCTCGCGGATGAGGCCCGTGAGGCCCTGACCCGTGGCCAGCCCGAGCCGCGCGCCCACTTCCTGGGTGAAGAACAAGGCGATCTGGCTGGCCAGGATCACCCACAGCAGGTCGTAGCCGAATTGGATGCCCGCGAGCGAATACGTCGTGATCCCGCCGGCGTCGTTGTCGGCAAACCCCGAGACGAGGCCCGGTCCGAGCACACCCAGCAATGCGGCAAATCGGATCCGCGCTGCCGTGCGCGGATTCACCGCGGGGGTGCGCCGGACCTTCACTGGTTCGACTCGCCCGCACTCCGGCTGAATAGACGCGGCATGCGACGCCGAGAAGCTTGCGGCAGCAGCGTATCGATGGCGTCGTCGACGGTGACGATGCCCTCGAGCTTGCCCTGTTCGTCGACGACCGGCACGGCCAGCAGGTTGTAGCGGGCCACGATGTCGGTGACCTCTTCCTGGCTGGCGCCGGTCGTGACCGCAACCGGCTCGTCGAACATGAAGTCGGCGATCACGCGGTCCGGCTTGGCCACGATCAGGTCCCGGAGCGACAGCACGCCGACGAGCCGATCATCGGCATCGGTGACGTACACGTAGTAGATCGTCTCCGCGTTCGGCTCGAGCTCGCGCAGCCGGTCGATCGTCTCGGCCGCGGTGAGGGTCGCCGGGACGGCCACGAACTCGGTGGTCATGATGCCGCCGGCCGTCTCCTCGTCGTACTCCATCAGCTCCTGGACTTCCTCGGCCTCGTCCTTCTCCATGAGGCCCAGGATTTCCTCGCGGCTCTCTTCGGAGAGGTCCGCGACCAGGTCCGCCGCCTCGTCCGGGTCCATCTCCTCGAGGATGTCCGCGGCTCGCTCCGGTTCGAGGTCTTCGAGGATGTCGACCTGCGCCTCGGGCTCCATCTCGCCGATTGCGTCGGCCGCGGCCTCGTCGTCGAGTGATTGGATCAGGCCGACGCGGTCGTTGCGGGAGAGCTGGTCGATGATCGTCGCGAGGTCGGCAGGGTGGAGCTCCGCGAGACCTTTGTGCGGGACGCGGAGCTTGACGCTGGCGATCGTTCGCTCGACCGGGTCGACGTCCTCCCAGTCGATGTATCGCTCGGGTACGGCGCGATGCAGGCCGCGGGCGATCGTGCGCCACGGCCCCTCGATTCCGAGCCTGCGGAGAAGCCCGGAGGTGCCGACGTCGACGGCGACGAGATGCAGCGATCCCTCGACCTCGTCGAGACGGAGGTCGTTGACCCGAACCACCTTTCGACCGTCGATGTCGACGATCTGGCGGTCCATGAGGTCCTGCTTAAGCCGGATCTCGTTGGGACGCTGGTGGAACTTGCTGATGTCGATCGCCGAGGTGCCGAGCAGGGCGCCGGTCGGATCGAGAGAGGTAACCGACTTCCAGTGCAGGAATATCTCGCGGCCGTTGTTCTTGACCACGATTCCGGTCACGGGGGGATAGCGATCGCCGATGGCGACGATCAGGTCGGCAACGGTTCCGATCGGCTCGCCGTGCTGATCGCGCACCGGGCGGCCGATGGCCTGGCTCAGATAGAGCATGTGCCACCTCAGACGCTTGTCTGCGGATGGGTCCGTCCCTGCCCATCGACGCAAGCGCCAGTGGCGCGCCGCTAACCCGGAAGGCCGGGCTCGAAGGCAGGTCGGACCAGGGTCATTTCTACGACGCCGTGCACGCGGGATGCTCGCCGTGCGTCGCTGGTACTAGGTCCGGGCTCCACTTAGGGAGGAACTCCAAGAGCGGGTCTTGACGATCGAGGGCACAGAAGATGGACCCCCGATCAACCGGAGTTTAGTTGCGCATTGGCGGAGGGTCAACGAGTCGGTCGGATCGTCGGGAACGCCGCCACGACGCGGCGAGCGTGATGTAGCCTGACCGATGCACCCCGATGGCCGTCGCGGTCCTCTCGGGCGGGCAGGTTTCGGGCCCGAGCCGCGGCTCTGGCGAGCGAGCCATCGACGATCTGCGCGGCCGTCAGCGCCTCGACACTCAGGTGGCGCCGCCGCGCACCACCAAGTCGCCAGTCGACCGGAAGTACGATGACCTCGAGACCTCATGTACCCGCGCCCGGGCGAGACAAAGCCGGGCGTTGGCGCATCCTTCTACCTGTGGGCCTCTTTTCGCGTCCGCCCTTCGCGTCGGGTAACGGCAGCGTTCGCGGGCCTCGGGTCGGGGCGACCTGGGCTCTGCTTCTGGCTTTCTTCTGCGTCCTCCTTGGACGGCTGGTCGTCGAGCTGCTCTCCCGCGCCGAAACCATGCCGGACTTGCTGGTGTCGATCGTGCTCGCCGTCCTGGCGGGCTCCGCGGTCCTCACCGCGCGCATGTCGGGTGTGGAAGTGGAACATCGCAACGAGGAGTCCGAGAGCTTTGGGCGCATCCTGCGTGCCCTGTCTCGGTCCGTCTCGCCGGACGCGGTCGTCGAGGCCATCGTCCATGAGCTCGGGGCGGTGACGGACGCCGACCACGTGGCGGTCGTGCGCGTCCGGCCCGGCGGCACCGTGATGGACGTCACCTTCGTGTCGATGCTTCCGGGCGCTCCCACGTCCAACACGGTCATGCCGCTGCGCCAGCTGGAGCCGGTCGATGCCAAACAGATCCGCGACCTGCCCAGCGCGAGCGCGGGTCGAGGAATGCTCCGTTTCGTCGACCGCAGCCCTCACCCGATCCTGCACGACGCCGCCGCACCGTCCGATCCGCACGCCAGCGTCGCCGACAATGCCGCGACCGCCGAGCTCCGCCGCAACGTCCGGGCTCGATCGGCCTTCAGCGCGATCGCGAGCTCAGGTCAGGCGCGCGAGGTCGCCGATCGAATTGCCTTCAGGCTCCGCAATGCCTACGGACTGCGCAATACCCTGGCGGCGCCGCTGCAGTCGGAGCGAGGGATCGCGGGCGCGATCGTGCTCTCGCGACGGACCGACGAGATCTGGCCGGACTCCGCCGTCAGGCTCCTCAACAGCGCCGCCGCCGAAGCATCCGCCGCGCTTGCCCGCGTCTACTCGCACCAGGCCGCGGAGTCGGAAGCGCGCACCGACCAGCTGACGCAGCTGCCCAACCGCCGCTACTTCGACGAGTACTGCAAGCTCATCACCAGCCGGCGCCGGGCGGCGGACCGGGTCGCGATCCTGGCCGTTGACGTGGATCACTTCAAGCGCGTCAACGACGTCTACGGCCATCTCATCGGGGACGCGGTTCTGCGTGAGGTCGCCAACGCGATCTCCGTCTCGGTGCGCGACGAGGACGTGCCCGCCCGCTACGGCGGCGAGGAGTTCGTGGTCCTGCTGCGGAACCCGGCGCCGGGCGTAGCCCTGGAGATCGGCGAGCGGATCAGGCACAACGTCCGGGAGCTGGACCTCACTCACGCCGGGATCGAGCAGCCGGTGACGGTTTCGGTGGGCGTCGCGACCGGCACGAACGCGGGCGAGGTCATCGAGGACATCGTCGAGCGCGCGGACCGGGCGCTCTACGCTGCCAAACGGACCGGGCGAGACCGCGTCGTGGAGGCGTGGACGGCGGACGTGGCGCAGTAGCCGCCGACGCCGGGGCAGGCTCGGGCTCGGCCCGCGTCGGCGGGCTCTCGCGCTCCCCGCGCGCGACCTCGTGTGCGCCGGGAGATACACGTGGGGACGCGGTGCGGAGCTCGCGAGCCGGAACGCTCCAGTCTGTGCGTCGGGAGATACACGTCGGCGAGGATTCGACGGCGATGGGGCCTCCTGGCACGCGCAAAGGCCCGATTCGTGCGCTCGGGCCGAGCGATTCCGGCCGTGGAGCGCATCCGGAGCCGGAATCGGCGTCCGACGTGTGTCTACGCACGCACATCGAGCCGCCGTCGATGACTCCTCGCCTCGGGCCGTCGACGACGTGTGTCTCTGCACGCACACGGCGTCCGCGAGGCCAGGGACAGCCCCAGCGGCCCGGCGGCCCACGTTCTCGCCATTCGCAACCTGGCGGGAAGGCGCCGCGGGGCCGGATACCATCTTCTCGATGGCTGCCCAGGGGACTCCCCCGATCCTGTCCAACGGCGAGCTGGCGCGCATCTTCCACGAGATCGGCGATATGCTCGAGGTCAAGGGCGAGCTCGTCTACAAGACCGTCGCCTACCACAAGGCCGCCGACGCGATCGCCCACTCGCCGGTCGAGATTTCGGCCGCGTACCTCGCCGGCAAGCCGCCGCGGATCCCCGGCGTGGGGGAGGCGATCGCGAAGAAAATCGAGGAGCTGGCCAGGACCGGGCGCCTCGAGTACTACGAGAAGCTCCGGCTGGAAGTGCCGCCGAGCCTGGTCGCGCTGCTGGACATCCCGGGCGTCGGCCCGCGCACGGTGAAGCAGCTCAACGAGGAGCTCGGAGTCGAGACCCTCGACGATCTGCGGCGAGCCGCCGAGGCGGGCGCTCTCCGCGGCCTCAAGGGGATGTCGGAGAAGACCGAGCAGCAGGTTCTGGCCGGCATCGTCGCCCTGGAGAACCGCCAGGAGCGGATGCGCCTGGGCCAGGCTGAGGCCATCGTCGAGTCGCTGCTGGCCGACCTTTCGGACGTGCCCGGGCTGCGGTCGATCCGGCCGGCGGGTTCGTTCCGGCGGCGCCGCGAGACGATCGGCGACCTGGACCTCCTCGCCGAAACCGACCGTCCGGCCGAGCTGGTCGAGCGATTCACGACGCTCGGCTCGGTCGACACCGTCATCGGCACGGGGCCGCACAAGGCAGCGGTGAAGCTGCTGCGCGGGCCGCAGGTGGATCTGATGATCATGCCGCCCGGCGAGGCCGGCACGTACCTGATCCACTTCACCGGGTCCAAGGAGCACAACGTCAGGCTGCGCGGCCGTGCCCGCGACCGGGGTTGGAGCCTTTCGGAGAAGGGCTATCTGCGAATCGGCGAGGACGGCGAGCCGGCCCTGGGCCCGAACGGCGAACCTGCCGAGCTCCGAACATTCGAGACGGAGGCCGAGGCGTACGCGTTCCTGGACCTGCCCTTCATCGCGCCCGAGCTGCGCGAGGATCGGGGTGAGATCGAGGCGGCTCTCGCCGGCACTCTGCCGAGCCTGATCGCGCGGGCCGATCTCCGCGGCGACCTGCACTCGCACTCGGATTGGTCCGACGGCGTGCACACGATCGAGCAGATGGCCGAGGCCGCCCGGCGCCGGGGCTACTCATACCTTGTCCTGAGCGATCACACGATCAGCCTGGCCATTGCCCGCGGCCTCGACCTGGAGAGAGTGGCGGCTCAACGGGCGATCGTGGCGGCCCTCAACCGTCGTTTCGAGGCCGAAGAGCGCGACGGAGCCGCCCCGGCCGGGACCGCACCGGAGGGCTTCCGCCTGCTGCACGGCTGCGAGCTGGAGATCCGCGCCGACGCCACGCTCGACTATCCGGACGAAGTGCTGGCGCGCTACGACCTGGTCGTGGCCTCGGTCCACGTCTCCCGGCGCCAGACCCGCGAGCAGCTCACGGCGCGGACGCTCGCCGCCATCCGCAACCCGAACGTCGACGTGATCGCGCATCCTGCCGGCCGCTACATCGGAACTCGCGACGACCTGGACCTCGAGTGGGACGAGATCTACCGCGAGGCCGCCAGGACGGGCACGGCCCTCGAGATCAACGGCTCCGACGAGCGTCTTGATCTCTCGGACGTGCGAGCCCGCCGGGCGGCCGAATTCGGCTGCGTCCTCTCGATCGATTCGGACGCGCACCGGATCGAGGAGCTCGACAACGTCCGCTGGGGGACGGCCATGGCTCGCCGGGCCTGGCTTTCGGCGGACCAGGTGCTGAACACGCGCTCACGCGCGGACCTGCTGGCCTGGGTCGCCGCCAAGCCGGAGAGGCTGGCACGCTGATCGGTCGGCCGACGCGGAACCGCGGTCAAGCCGGTCCGGCGTTCGGTCCCGTACCATGCGGGGATGAGCCAACGCAATGGAGCTCGTGAGCTCGGCCTGATCGTCGCGGCCCTAGCCAGCTCGGTCCACTTCCTGGAGCTGGCGCCGGCAGTCGCCGTGACCGCGCTCGCCGCCTGGGCGGCCGCGGCCGGCCCGGGCCGGCTGATCGGCAGCTGGCGTCCGTGGCGCATGCCGCTGTTCCCTCTGGCCCTGCCTGTGCTTGCGACGCTCGCGATCGCCGGAATTGCCCGATTCGCCGGCCCCGCGCAGGCCCTCGTCGTGATCATGCCGGCCGGCTGGCTGCTCCTCGCCTGGGTCGTGGACCTGGAGCTCTACGGGTTCTACCGCCCGCCCACGTCCGAGGCGTCCGCCCTCGAGGCACTCGCGAAACCGGTCAAGCGGGTTCGAACCAGGCGTCGCCCGGAGTCCGAGCTGCCCCAGATCTTCGTCGAAGAAGGTATCCAGGAGCTCGAGGCTCCCCCGCATCCGCGCTCGCTGGCCGTTCGGACGGCTGCCCTCGGTCTCTCGTTCCTCGGGTTCGTGGCCCTCGGAGGGTTCATCTCCAATGCCCTGGGCGATTCTGGCCGGAGCCTGTCGCTCCGGGATCTGGCAGTCGTCGTCGCCGCGAACGCGGCGGTGGCCGCGATCGCCGGCTATCGCATAGCTGCCCTCGTTGCCCCCGGCGCGAAGGATCGAATGGTTCGGATCTTCGCGATCGGCGAGTACGCCGTGCCCGTCGCCGCGGCCGCATGGCTTCTCCGGACTATGTCCCTGCCGAGGCTCTTCATCCCGGCGCTTCTCACGCTGGTGGTCTATGTCGTGACGATCCTGCGAGAGTCGCCGGAACCCGTTCTGGTGAACCGCCGCCTACTGCAGGAGCTCGCCGTCCTGACCGCCGCCGCGGCAATCGCCGTCGTCTGGGGTCTGATGGCCCGGTAGATCGACGAGATGCCGCGGCCTGCCGGGCCGGCTCGCCGCCGGGCAGGCTCGCCGCCGGGCTGGCTCGCCGCCGGGCCGGCTCGCGGCCGGGCAGGCTCGCAGCCGGCGCGGTTCGCCGTCCGGTTTGGCGGTTGGATCGCCCCGCGCGAGCACGAGCGGACGAGGCGATGACCCCTTCGCGTTGACAGGGCCGGCGATGGGTGCTAGAAACCTTCGGCGCGGCCGGAACTCCACCGGTCCGTTTTCTGGCGCGCGAGAAACGGCGAGACAGACGAAAGGACGCACCTAGTTGGCCTTCCCCGAGATCGAAAAGGGCTCCGGCGGCAATACCGTACGGATCAAGCGCCAGCTGGCGGAGCAGGCCATCGCCGTCGCCGCCGCCGGCAAGTGGACGGAAGCCGTCGACGTCAATCGCAAGATCCTCGAGCTCGGCCCCGATGCCGAGGCCGAGAACCGTCTTGCCAAAGCCCTCTGGGAGCTCGGTGAGCTAGGCGAGGCCCGCGAGCGCTACCAGGTCGCCCTCGCCCTCGACCCAACAAATCGCATCGCCGAACGCAACATCGAGCGCCTTCGCGTCCTGATGAGCGAGGCGGGCGACAAGACCGCCGCGCCGGAGAAGTCCGAAAAGGCGCCAGTTGCGATCTTCGTCGAGGAGACCGGCAAGACCGGCTTCGCCATGCTGACAGACCTCGCCGCGCCCAGGACTCTCGCTCACGTGAATCCCGGCGACGCGGTCGAGCTGGCCCCGGAAGGCAACCGGCTTTACGCCGTCGCCAACGGCACCCGGATCGGCGTCGTGGAGCCGCGCGTCGCGGCCCGACTGCTCAAGCTCCTCGTGGACGGCAACAAGTACTCCGCCGGGATCACCTCGCTCGGCGACCGCGACGTCCGCATTGTGATCCGCGAGGTCTTCCAGGACCCGCGCAACTACGGCAAGGTCAGCTTCCCGACGGCCGCCCGCTCCTCGGATCTGCGCCCCTACACCAAGGGCACTCTTCTGCGAGAAGAGGAGTTCATGGAAGAGGAACTCGAGGACGACGAGGAGGACGAGGAGATCGAGGACCTCGATCGAGTCCTCCCGGCGGAAGTGACCGGCGACGAGGCCTTCGAAGAAGAGCCGAACGAGCTCGAAGAGCCGTAGTCCGCGGTAAGGCGCGGCCGGGGGCCGAGGCCGGCCGTTCCGCGCTTTCCTGACAGACGTTCATCCGAGGAACGTTGGGCGAGAACCCGCCCCCGTTTCGGCGTGCTTTCGTGCCAGATACTCATGAGCCGTGCGAGAGATTCCGCCGAGTGGCCGGCCAGGCACCGTCCGACTCGCCCAACGCTCGCCCCACGAAAATCTGACATGATCCGCGGCCACAGACTCGCGACGGCTCCGGGGCTCGGGCGGCGCGCGGACCCACGGCGTCCCGCCGCAATCGTCGAAATCGCCGATACCCTCCGGCCTTCTACCGTCTGTCACAATTGGCCCATGGTCGGGCGCGCCGTCACCAACCCCTCGCCCAGTGTGGCGAGCGTGCCGCAGCTGCCGGCTTTCGAGAGGCTGGGCGCGCCGGCGCCGTCCGAGGATCTCGTCGCCCAGATCGAAGCCTGGACGAAGCCCGGCGACGCAGTGCTCGA
Organism: Chloroflexota bacterium; assembly: GCA_027364875.1. Classification (GTDB taxonomy): domain Bacteria; phylum Chloroflexota; class Limnocylindria; order Limnocylindrales; family CSP1-4; genus Fen-1039. Next base: position 27,285 of record DAHXON010000022.1, on the reverse strand, counting down.
CATCGACGGCCGGGGTGGCTGGGTCGCGCGGGCAGCCATCGCCGAACAGCGCCGGGTCGCCGACTTCGAAACGTGGCCGCAGACCCGCCTGCTCGCCGAGGTCGTTCTACGTCCCCCGGACATCCGCCAGATCGATTCCGCGGCCGCGGGCATCGCCGGGACGCGCTTCTCCGGGTCGACGATCCGCCGCAGCATCGATGCCATGTTCGCCGGAACGTGCCCAGGCTGCGGTCGCCCGGTCACGCTCGACGCCATGGTCTGGGAACCCGTTCCCGTGGGCGTCCCCGGCGAAGAGCCGCCGCGCACGCCACCCGCGGGAAAGCGCCGCAGCCGGGCACCGCGGGTCGAGCTTCCGCTCTTCCGGTTCACACCCGAAGAGTCGCTCCGCCCGCTCGCCATCGAGTACCCATGCCCGCACTGTCACGAGCAGCTCGGCGGGTCCGAAACCAGGCACGCCGACCCGACGCCCGGGGACGTGGTGCTGGCCCAGTCATTTCACTCCAGCGGTCCCGTCCGGGAGGCCCTGCGGGGTCGCTTCCCGGCGCCGCGGCCAACGCATCCCCTCGTCGACGAGGTCATCGATCTCCACACGCCCCGCCAGCTCGCCGGGCTCCACGCCATCCTCGGATGCATCGAGGCCGAGGAGCGCATCGGGGCGGTCACACCCGCGTTGCGGCTGGCTCTTCTGCACGCCGTTCTCCTGGCCAGCCGCCTGAACCTCGGCCACGATCGGCCCGTGCCGTTCCGCGTCGTCAACGGCGTCGTCCGCCCACCCGGGACCCATCGCTGGCGCGAGCGCAATCCCTGGCTGGCCTTCGAGGACGGGCTCAAGATCGTCAAGGCCTTCGTCCAGCGACTCGAGGTCGGTACCCCGAGATCCACGCTGGCACGGCTGGCCGTGGAAATGTCCGCGCTGGAAAGCGGCACTGCCAACGTGGTCCTTTCCGAGGCCACGACGGAGTCGCTGAGGCGCCTGGCCACTCACGGCGAGCGGACCCGGCAGGGAATCGCGCCGTCCCGAGTGAAGCTGATGCTCGGCCACACGCCACTCAGCTGGACGCCCGATCGACTGGCCGTCTCCTACCACGCCACCGGCTGGCTCTTCGGGGCGGCCGCCGTTTCGATGCTGCCGTACCACGACCTCTTCGCCACCGGCCACAGGCCCAAGCCCAACCCAATGGACGAAGCCGTCGAGATGGCGAAGTCCCTGGGCCGCTCTCTGGCGGTCGCTGGCCCGGCCCTCGCCTTCGACGGCCGCGCGGTGATACTCCTCGACGATGCCGAGCCGGCCACCCTGGTCGCGGCAGCTCTCGGGGGAGCGGCGGCCGGCTGCCGCCTGGTCGACGCCCGGCTCCGTCGCGGCGGCGATGATTCGAACGGCATCGCCGTCTACGTGCCCCCGACGGGAGTGGTCGCTCCCGGACCGCGGACCAGGGCCAATCGCCCGCTGCCGCCAGTCTCGGGCGGCGCCGGAGATCCGGGCACCGTCCACCCCCACGGCATGTTCGCACCGCCGGAGAGGCTCGACGAGGGCCCGTTCCGCCCGAGCGTGGCCCTCCAGACCGTGACGGACACGGCCGTGGATCTGCTAAAGGCCAGGGGCGAGCCGGCCTCGTTCGAGCAGCTGCTCGGCGAGCTGCTGATGGGCCTCGACCGGTGCGGGCAGCTCGCCAGGCTGGCCCGCCAGCTCCGGCCCGGCTCCTCGGACCGGCCGGGTGGCCTCGACCGCGGCGACGCTGGCATCCCCGGCTGGGAGGCCTGGCTCGAGGCCGAGTCGAAGGGCGGCGGCGCGATCTCGGCCGAGGGCGGATCCGATGCCGGCCCGGCGAGCCGCGCAACCGGCCACAAAGCCGCCCATTCAGCCGCTTCGGAACCGCCGCCCCCCGGCCCCGTCGAGATGCTGCTCAACCTCATCCGCGAGGAGCTCGACCGGCCGAACAACCGCCGCATCTGCCAGATCGAGCCCGGCCGCTACTGGCTCGCTTCGATGGAGGACCGGGCCAACACCAAGCAGCCCCTGGCCGATCGAGTCGAGTGGAGCGTCTTCTCGCTTCTGTCGGCCGGCAACCCGATGAGTCATCGCGTGGCCTTCGATCGGACCGTGGCCATGTTCAAGGGCGGCGACGCGCCGGACGGCGCGCTGATCGACGCCTGCCTGGAGAGCTACGCGGCGCGGACGAGCACGCCCGAGTCGGTCGTCGGGTTCGATCAGCTCGAAACGCGGACGATCGAGCACGACGCGATCATCGCCCGCCTGGCCGACGTCGGACATCGGCTGGGCATGCGCGTCTGGATCGGCAAGCGCCAGCAGACGCGCCGCATCTCCGGCCGGCCGCTCGCCGCCTGGCTCGACGACGAAGAGATCGACGTCCATCTGCCGCTCGTCACCTGGGCGCCCGAGGGTGAGCTCGAACGCGTCGACTGCGCCTGGTACGTGCGGCGCAAGGCGACGTTCCTGTTCGAGGTCGAATGGACGGCCATGCTCGGCGAGCCGATCCTCGTCCGGCACGCGCACTACCCGGCCGACGACAAGGTGGTCCGGTTCCTCGTTCTGCCGCCGGAGCGCGCCAGGCTCGCCGCCTACAAGCTCGAGCGCTCGCCGCTGCTCCGCAAGGCCGTCGCGGACCGCAACTGGCACTTCCTCAAGTGGAACCACCTGGCCGAGTACTCGGCCGCCGAGGAGCTGACGCTCGACGCGCTCGAGCCGTTCGTCGGCCTCGTGGCGGCGGCGGACAAGGCCGGCGAACAGCTGCCGATGTTCGGGGGCTGAGCGGCCCAACGTTGGGTCGTGGCCGGCATCGCGCTACCCTACCCGTAACGGACGAGCCGGCTCTGCCCCGGCTCGGGTTGCCGCCCGGATTCGGGTGCCGGATTGCGATCCGATGGAGGGTTCCAGTGGCTGAGATGACCAACGCCGCGGACGCGGCGAACGCGCTCTCCGAGCGTTTCTGGGATGGCATCCTGGAGCTGTCGCCGACCACCGCGACCGTCCTCGGCTATCCGCAGGGCATGGACCGCCTCGACGACCCGGGCCCGGCCGGCCGCGAAAAGGCTCGCAAGCTCTACGAGGAAACGCTTGCCGCGGCCGGCGCTATCGAAGCCGGCCTGGCTCAACCCGAAGACCTGCCCGTGGAGGAGCGCATCACCCTCGATATCCTGCGGGCCATCTGCGAGGTAGAGCTCGAACAGCAGGCTCAGCGAATCGACCGGCTCAAGGTCGTGGACCAGATGGAGGGTCCGCAGACCTTCATGCCTCAGCTGGCGGCCTTTCAGCCGACCGCCACTCCGGAGCAGCTGGACGCGTTTCTGGCACGCCTGGCGGACTACCCCCGGTTCATGGCCGCGAACGCCGAGCTCGTCCGCGAGGGACTTGCCGGTGGATTGACGGCGGCCCGGATCGTGACCGAGCGGACGGTCGGCCAGCTCGAGCGGATGCTCGCCACCCCGGCGGAGGAATCGCCGATCCTCGCGGCGCTGCCGCATCTGTCGGCCGCGGATCGGGAGCGGGTTGTCGCGGCCGTCCGCGACTACGTTGGGCCGGCCGACGCGGCCTTCCTCGAGGCGCTCTCGGGCGATTACCTGCGGGCTTCCCGCGAGGAGCCGGGCTTGTGCTCGGCGCCCAACGGCGAAGAGCTGTACCGGACCCAGATCCGCTACTGGACGTCGCTGGACCTGGACCCGGCCGAGCTCCATCGCATCGGGCTCGAAGAGCTCGCGTCTATCGAAGGCGAACGCCGAGTCATCGCGCGGGAGCTGGGTTTCGGCGACGACACGAAATCGGCTCGCGCCGCTCTCAAGACCGACCCCAGGTACGTCCCGTCGTCGGTCGAGGCGCTCCTGGAGCGGGCTCGGGGCCAGATCACGCGGGCAATGGCCTCCGCGCCGCGGTATTTCGGCAACCTTCCCAGGGCCGGCTGCGAAGTCTGGCCGGTCGAGTCGTACAAGGAGCAGGACGCGCCCGCGGCCTACTACTACCCGCCGACGATCGACGGCAGCCGGCCCGGCATCTACTACGTGAACACCTACCACCTGTCGAGCCGCACCTACGTGACCCTGGCCAGCACGAGCTTCCACGAGGCCGTCCCGGGGCACCACTTCCAGATCGCCCTGCAGGCCGAGCATCCGAGCCTCAACGCTTTCCGGCGCCTCGGCTCGCGCATGGCGGGCATGGCCTACACAGAAGGCTGGGGACTGTACGCCGAGCGCCTGGCCGACGAAATGGGCCTGTACCTCGATTCAGCAGAGCGGTTCGGGATGCTCGACGGGCAGTCTCATCGGGCCGCCAGGCTCGTCGTGGACACCGGCCTGCATGCCTTCCGCTGGACCCGGGACAGGTCGATCCGCCAGCTTCTCGAAGCGGGCCTTTCCGAAACGGAGGCCGTCATCGAGACGGACCGGTACATCTGCTGGCCCGGCCAGGCCCTGGCCTACAAGACCGGTCAGCGCGAGATTGAGCGGCTCCGCGCGGAGGCTTCGGCGAAGCTCGGGTCGCGGTTCGACATCCGGGCCTTCCACGACGCGCTGCTGGGCCACGGCACGCTGCCGCTCGCGACCCTCTCCAAGGAGTTGCCGCGCTGGCTCGGGATCAGCTAGCCAGCGACTCCCGGATCGCCCCGGCCGCGCGGTCGCGATCCGCGGCCGAGTCGAATGCGAGAACCACCGGCCCGGACACCGTTCGGAGACGAATGGCCGGCAGCTCGCCGCGCACCAGTGTGAGCGTGCCCGTCGCCAGCCCCTCCAGGTTTGGCGGGGACATCGCCAGGCCGATCTCGCGACGCGTTCCGAGCATCACCAGCTCCGCGGTCCGGGGTGGGCGGCCATAGGACGAGGCGGTGCTCGCGGCGGGCATGCTCGCGACGGCGACGGGCTCCAGGCGGAAGCGGATCGGAACATGGAAGGCGACTTCGTCCGCCTGGATCGTCGCCACGTGCTGAGTGGCCACGTCGTTGGCCGTCACCTCGAAGACCATGTCGCGAGTGAGGAGCCGCCCGGCGGCCCTCGCCTGGATCCGCTCGCCCGCGTCCGGCGGCTCCGCGGCCGCGGTGGGCGTGGCGCGCGTGGCCGTGGCGGCGGCCGTGGCGTCGGGCCGGAACACCACGTAGTCGAGCCGCCAGCCGACGATCAGAGCCGCGCACGCGATGGCCACGGCAACCCCAATGGCCACGGCCAGTGCCACCGACGGCCGAGGCAGGGCGATCGCGAAGAGTATGAGAACGACGGCCGCGTACACGGGCCCATTCCGAATGGAGCCTCTCCTGGGAGCCGAGTACTCGGCGAGGCGCTTCGCGACTTCACTCCGAGCATCGCTCCGGGCCCGCCCCTGGGCTCGAACCTGGCCAGTGGCCGGGCCGGCGCCGTGATCCCGGTCCCTGCCGTCCGCCCTGGCTCTGCCCCGGCCCTCGCCGCGCTCCAACGCCTGGGCCGCCGAGCTCGCGCGAGAGAGCATGGCGCTGTCGACGCGCCGCTCGCCCATCTGGAAGAGGGCCAGGAGCGGTCCGGCGGCGAGCCAGATCCAGACTCCGCTCGTGAGGACGACCCATACCGAGGCAAGGGCGACCGTCGCCGCCCTTTGACGGGCAAACCAGTCCGCGACGTTGTCGGCCAGGGAGGCCCACCAGGTACAGGCGGCCAGCATGCGGTCGAGCACGTCCGATCCGAGGCCGGCTATCGGCGGGAAGTGCGCAGCAGCCGGGCAAGCGCGGAGTGGCCGGCTTCCTGAGCCACTTCGACCGGGGTCTTGCCGTCGTCCGCCTTGCGGGTCGCGTCCGCTCCTCTGAGCAGCAGCATGTCCACGATAGCTTCGTCGCCGTTGTGCGCGGCCAGGTGGAGCGCGGTTACGCCGCCGTGCTGGATCGCGTTCGGCGACGCGCCCAGGGCGAGGAGCAGGCCGGCCGTGTCGCGGTGGCCGGCGGCGATGGCGCTATGGAGCGGCGTGGCCCGCAGGTCGTTCATCGACACCGCGTTCGGATCGGCGCCGCGGCCGAGCAGGAGCCTGGCCACTTCCACCTGCCCGAACTCGGCGGCGAAGTGGAGCGGTGAGTAGCCGTCCATGCCGCGAACGTCCACGTCCGCCCGATCGGACTGGAGGAGCCCCCGGACGGCTGCCACGTTCCCCAGGCAGGCGGCGTCGAAGATATCCAGGCCATCCGGAGCGGCCGCGAGACTTCCGGCGAATCGATCGGCCAGCCTGCGGTTGCCCGCCCGCAATGCTCTCGCCACCACCGAGCAGCCGTCTCGGTCCCGTGCCCGGACAAGCGCCGGGTCGGCCGCGAGCAGCGTGTCGATCGCCAGGTCGTTGCCCTTCCGGATCGCCTCGAAGAAGGCCGAGACCGGGGCTGGGTGTTCGGCCATCTTCGTCCTGGTCCTCCTCTTCTCGTATGTGGTCGCGTTAGTTGCCGGCGGCGATTTCGCGGAGCGCTCGGCCGAGTCGCTCGATCTCCTCGGGAGTGTTGTAGTGGGCCAGCCCAACTCTGACCATCCCGCCGGTCTCGGCCAGACCCATGGCTCGAATCAGCTCGTACGCGTAATAGTCGCCGTCCCAGACCGCGATGCCACGCTCGCCCAGCTTCTCCGCGACCTCGCGAGGCGAGTGGCCGTCGAGAGTGAACGCGAAGGTTGGGACGCGCTCGTCGAACCGGGCGGGATCCAGGATGCCACGGAGATGCAGCCCGGGGATACGCGACATCGTCTCGAGCGCGGTCAGGGCGAGTCCGCGCTCGCTCGCCCGGATCGCGGTCATCGCGGCCGCGAACGCCTCACGCCGCTTGGCCCCGTCGCCGGCCCCGCCCGGCACGCGACCGAGCCACTCCAGGTAGTCGAACGTCCCGAGCAGCCCTGCGATCGACTCGCCCGGGAGAGTGCCCGTCTCCCATTTGCCCGGGGCGTCGTCCGGGGCGGGCCGGACCTTGTATGAGGCGATCTGCTCGAGCCGCTCGCGCTTGCCGTACAGGAGCCCGAGGTGCGGTCCGAAGAACTTGTAGGGCGAGCAGACCAGGAAGTCCGTGTCGAGCGCGGTCACGTCGATGGGCATGTGGGGCGCCGCGTGGACGGCGTCCACGTATGTCATGGCGCCCGCGGCGTGGGCCATCTCGACGATCCTGGGGATCGGGTTCACGGTGCCGACCGCGTTCGAGGCCAGGCCCACCGCCACGACCCGCGTCCGCGGCCCCAGCACGGCTTCGAGGCCGTCCAAGTCAAGGGTGCAGTCCTCCTGCCTGATCTCCACCCAGCGGATGGCGACTCCGCGTTCCTCCTGGAGCGCCAGCCACGGGGCTACGTTGGCGTCGTGGTCCAGCCTCGTCACCACGATCTCGTCGCCGGCATGAAGCGTCCGACCGATCGCCCGGCTGACGGCGAAGGTGATCGTCGTCATGTTCTGGCCGAAGGCGACCTCGCTCGCGCTGCCGGCGCCGAGATAGTCCGCGGCCGCGTCGTGCGCCCGAGCCAGGATTTCGTCGCTTTCGCGGCTCGTCTCGAAGGCGCCTTCATGGTTCGCGTTCGACCGTTCCAGGTAGCGGGCGATCGCGTCGATCGTCCGCCGGGGCACCTGCGTGCCGCCGGGCCCATCCAGGTAGGAGTAGGGGAGATCGCCGTGCAACCGCGAGAGGGCCGGGAACTCGGACCGGATCCGGTCGCGGGCGGCATCGATCCCCGACATCAGGCCTTTCATCGACGCGAAACCTTCGCCTCCGTGCTCGACCGGGCGTCCCGGATGGAAGCTGCCGACACGGCGGTTCCGACCGGCTGGTTGCGCCTGATGGTACATGGCGGCCGCTCGGAGGCCACTAAAGCGGTGGAAATCTCGCCCTCCGGGTCAAAGTTGACAGGGACTTGAAACCCTTTGTTGCGCGAGCAAGTGGGCTGCTGCGAGGGACGGCCGGTTATTCCTAGTCAATGCCGGGTAGGAGGCGCGGCACGAAGGTCCGGTGCTTGACTAATCCCTAGTAACTATGTATACATTCTCCACGTTGCACCACCCGGGACGGTAGAGCCGAATGGCAGAGGGTGAAGCAACCCGAGACGGTAGGTAGCGGACAGGAAAAGCCGAGGCAGACACTGCCTCGCGGAACGAAGAACGGTGTCGGTTCCCGGACGGGCAGGGGAACGACGGTCAGCAGTGTGAGCTGCCGGGAAGCCGGGAAGGCTTCCGTGGAGGACAGCCCGGTAGGAGAAGACGAATGCTTGACGGGAATGCAGTAAGGTCGGTCGATCGAGCTGCTTCACTCCTGATCGCATTGGGGGAAACCCAAGGTGAGGCGGGCGTAACGGAACTCGCGCGACGCCTTGGTCTGCACAAGTCGACCGCTTCACGCCTCCTGGCCACGCTCCAGAAACGCGGGCTGGTCGAGCAGGACGACGACTCGGGCAAGTACCGCCTGGGTCTCGCGGTGGTCCGCCTGGGCGGCCACGCGGAGAAGTCGCTCGACCTGAGATCCATTGCCCTGTCCGAGCTGGAATCGCTGGCCCGCTCCGTTCACGAGACCACCACCCTCGAGGTTCTCGAGGGCGACAGCGTCCTGACGATCGCCTATTCGGACGCGTCGGGTATGGGCCGCGACAGGACCGGCCGCAACTCACCGCTCCATGCGACCGCCCCCGGCAAGGTTCTGCTTTCGAGCCAGCCCGAGCGCGAAGTGATCCGGCTCTCCAAGATCGGCTTCACGCCCTACACGTCGCACACGATCGTGCGAGTGGACCTGCTGCTCGAAGAGCTCGCCCGAGTCCGCAAGCGCGGCTTCGCCACGGCTTTCGGCGAGCATGAGCCCTCCGTGAACGCAATCGCGGTCCCGGTCTTCGACCAGCGCTCCGCGGTCGTGGCGGCCCTCGAGGTTCGCGCCTCGGGCAACCGGATCACGCCTTCGCGGGTTCCCGAGCTCGTCGATCGCGCCCGTGAGTCCGCGGCGATCATCACCGACCGAATCGGCGGCGTCGTCGCCTCGCTCTAGACGCCTGAGCCGGCGCGTGCCGGCGCCATACCCAGAGTCCATCTAGCGGCCCCTCGGTCCCCCTCCCGAGGGGCCGCTCCTTATGGGGCGTGGCCACGTCCGGGGGCTGCCTCGCGGGCGGCCGAATGCCTTCGTTGAGCCCTGCGCTCCTCGCTCACGGGCGTTCGAGCCCGCTCGCTCCGGTGCTCGCCCTCGCTTCGGCCTCGGCCGCCGGCTCGGCGAATGCAATCGCCGGCCGCGGGGCTGCCGCGCGGGCGGCCGATCGGTGCGGCTGCTGCCGATTCTTGAACAACCTTCCTGGGGCGGAGGTTGTGCGACAAATCGTCCCAATTCGGCGACTCGTGAGCGCGTGGCGCTGCCGCAACCCCGCGTGGCCGTGCGTGATCTAGGTTGCGACGGCCAGTGCGCAGCCGCCCGATCTCGCACAACTTTCGCGTGGCGGAAGTTGTTCAAGTTTCGGGCCGTGGCGGCCGGCCGTGGCGACCGGGACCGCCTCTGCCGCCCGCGAGCCCGAGTCTTTCCGAATTCACACCTGGGCGACATTGGGCACGAGTTGCCCGGGTGAGCCGACAGTGCGCGGCATCTTCACGGGCACAACGGGTGCCGGAGGAGCCGATTCCGTGCGTGAAGTGCCCTCCGGACAGACGCGCAGGCAGCCCAACGCAGGCCGGGTTGGGCCGAACGTTGGCCTAAAGTCGTCTCCCTGTGAAATGGGCAACTTCCGCCGGCCGCGCTCGGCTGTCGCGACCTGGGCGGGTGAGGCGCTACGCTATGGCCATGCCCAATGCAGACATGTTCCAGGGGTTCACGGTCAAGCTGCCCGACGGCACCAACTGGAACGTCGAGGTAGGCGGCCTGCTCGGGACGATCGCGACGATGCTCGCAATCGTGGTTGCGGCGGCGCTGGCGGTGCGTCTGGCGCACATTGTGATCCGGGGCGCCCTGCGAACGCTGATGAACCGCGACGAGGAGGAGGGCACCGTCGGCGAGCTGACCACGGCCGAGCTCAGGAAGCGCCAGGACACGATCGAGACTCTGGCGGTCAACTTCGTCCGATTCTTCGTGTTCGTGATCGCGGGCCTGATGATCCTCGAAACGACTTTCCGGCTGGACATAGGCCCGGCAATCGCGGGTCTCGGCATCGCCGGCATCGCCGTCGGCCTGGGGACGCAGCACCTGGTCCGTGACTACCTCAACGGGGCGTTGATCCTCATCGAGAACCAGTACGCCCGGGGCGACGTGGTCAACATCGCAGGCATCGGCGGCGTGGTCGAAGACTTCACCCTGCGCCGCACGACGCTCCGCGACCTCAACGGCACCGTCCACACTGTCCCGAACGGCGAGATCACGATCGCCTCGAACCTGACCCGAGCCTGGGCGCGGGTGAACGAGCAGGTCCAGGTCGTTTATGGGACGGACGTCGCCAGGGTCACGCGGGTGATCGACCAGCTGGGCCACGACATGGCGGACGATCCCGAGTGGGGCCCGCAGATCCTGGAGGCTCCGCACGTCGAGCGCGTCAACGAGCTGGGCGAGCACGGCATCGTGCTGCTCGTCCTGGGCAAGGTCCGGGCGGCCTCGCAATGGTCCGCCGCCGGGGAATTCCGCCGCCGCCTGCTGGTCGCCTTTTCCGAGAACGGCATCTCGATGCCGCAAGGCGTGATCATCTCCGGCCCGAACACTCCAACCGGACGGCTCCCCGCCGAGGATTAGCCCGGCGCGCGTGCCCGCGTAAGCGAGCACCGGAGCGAGCGGGCTTGAACGCCCGTGAGCGAGGAGCACAGGGCTCAACGAAGGCACCGACCGCCCGCGACGCAGCCCCGCTACGAAGCCCGTATCGAGGGGTTCGTGTTGCGCCCGCCGCTGAATATGCCCAAGAACCCCTGGCCAGACTTGGCCGCGCCCAGCTCCTTGTGGGACATCATCCGGTCGCAGAGCGTCTCGATGTCCTCGATCACCTTTTCCTTGGGGAAGCGCTCGACGGCGGAGCGGCCCTCGTTGGCGGCGCGGACGAATAGCATGCCGGCCGATCGAACCTCGGCCAGGGCGGGCATGCCGACGGTTCGCTCCATGTCGGCGACCGAAACGCCGCTGTTGGCGCGGTTCACGACCATGGCCAGGCGATCGCGGATTTCGAGCTCGACGGCGACCTCGCGGAACTGGACCGCGGCGCGGATCGCGGGAACGTCCGGCGTGACCGGCACGATGATCTTGTCCGCCCGCTCGAAGATGACCTGGTTGAGCGGTCCGTAGTCCGGGTGCATGTCCACGATGACCCAGTCGTAGACGCGGCAGGCCTCGGTGATTGCCTCGGCGACGCGCTTGGGCTCGAGGATCTCGGTGTGGAGCGGCGACTCGGCCATGACCAGGACGGAGACGCCGTTGAGATGCGGGGCCGCGATCTCGGCGAACGGCTCCGACTGGCCGGTTTCGAGGTCGTCCGTCCACGCGTCCGCCACGGTCCGCGTGTTCTCCATCCCGAGGGACGAAGCCACGTGGCCCGTGACGGTGTCGCAGTCGACGAGCAGGACGCGCTGAGCCTTGCGGACGGAGAGCATCGCGGCCACGTTGACGGCTATCGTGGTCTTGCCGACTCCGCCCTTGGGGTTGAAGACGATGACGATCTGACCGCGCCCCTGGTCGGTCGAGGCGGCGGCCACCGGAGCCGAAGTCGGAGCCGGAGCGCTCTCGATGATCGGCCCGTGCGAGTCTTCGACCGGGATCTCGGCTCGGATGAGCATCGCCTCGACTCGCCAGCGGAGCGACTCCGCTGAGTAGGGTCGAGTGAAGTACTCGTCGTTGACCCGTGCCCGGCTGGCCAGGCTCATGCGATCCATGGCGCGTGCCGCGACGACCATGAGGGCCGGGATGTTCCGATCCTCCTCGTGGAGGAGGGAGTACATCTCCAGCGTTCGGTCGAAGTCGTTCTCGCCGTCGAGTATCGCCACTCCGATGTCTCGACGCTGTGCCAGAAGCACCTCGAGCTCGTCGGCGGTGTTGACGGCGATCGGTTCGTAGCCGGCCTCGGTGAGCTGAGCGCTCACCGCTACCAGTTCAGCTTGTGGCAGAGCGATTGCGACTGCGGACCGAGGCACTTGAACGGATCTCCCTGTGGCGCAGAGCCGTGGGATGAAAGTCTAGCCTTCCGCCTCGGGATCGTGTGCACTGACGTTGAGCACGCCTTCGCGCTCGTTGACTACGCGCGCCTGGAACTGCGGCAGGGTCGGGATGAGGTTCCCGAGCAGCGTGTCCGGCGCGTGGCCGACGGTGAAGATGAACTCTCCGTCAGGCCCGGACGAGACGCCGACGTTCTTGACGCCCGGCAGCCGGCCGAGCTGGCGCTTGAATGTCGCGATGCTGGCGACGCTCACGAGGCCGACCACGACAACCTGGGTCGACTCGGAACCGGCCGGCTTGGGAGCCGGTGCGGGCTTCTCGACCGGGGCCTCGATGACCTGCTCCGGAGCGGCCGCGACGCCGTTGCCGGGCACCGCCGGCTCTGGGGTCGTGACGCCCGTGGGGCGCATGATTTGCTCGCGGCGAGCCTTCAGATCGATGGTCAGCGAGCCGCGATCTGCCTCGGAGAACTGAGGCGGATCGGGCATCTGGGCAGCCATGCTGGCGAAGACGGTCGGATCGGCTTCCTGGAGGAGCTGCTCGAAGAACTGAGCCACTTCCTCCTCGAAACCCTCGACGCGCTTCTGGACGCGCTCGATCTCGAGCTCGATGGCGGAGTTGTATTCCTGGAGCTCCTGCTCGAGGAGCTCGCGCCGGCGGGCAATTCGCTGCTCCGTCTCGACGCGGATGCGCTCGACTTCTGCCTTGGACCAGTCGCGGATTGCGCTTACGTCCGCCTCGGCGGCCTTTCGCAAGGATGCAGCTTCGTCGTCGGTGCGGGCGTGGAGCTGCTCCTGGTACGCCTTTGCGTCTGACTGGCACTGATCTATCGTCGCCTGCCGCGCCGTCTCGGCGGTCGCGCGCATCGCCTGCGTGAGGTCCGCCAGGAAGCGGTTCGGATGACGCGCGGCCGTCTCGTTCACGCTCATCTCCCCGTTCTGTACTAAAGCGGGCTCCAGCTCCGTGCCGGATGTGCCCTGTGACGTGCCCCGAAAATCGACTCGGAGACCGTGACGCGGCCACCGGAACCCGGAGATTAGCCCGGTCGGGTGGTGACGTCGATAGGGTCCTTGTCGCAGGGAATGATGGGACCGGTGTTGCCAGGGGGCACTTGGCCGGAGGTACCAGTACTAAACGCCGTCTGTACTTGCCAGCCGAATTGGCGGTCCGGAAAGCGGCGGCGCGGGGCACGGGCGGGAAGCCACGGCGGCACGAAGGGGTCTCGCCAGCACGACTGAACCGGCGGGAGGCGAATCGAGAGGAGAGAGCTGCCCTCTACGCTCCGTGCGGCTTGGTGCGCATCGTGGTCGGCGAATCGAGCCACCAGTGATCCGGCAGTACGGGGGCCGGCTCGGACGCCCGGGCGTCGGACGTACTTTCGTCTGGTGCGGCGGCGTCCACTGCGGCCACCGGCGAGGGCTGCGAGGCGGGTGTCGCGGGACCCGGGGGTTCCGGAGATTCGGGCTCACCGAATTCCGGCGGGTCCGGCATCTGAGCGGCCATGCTCGCGAAGATGGTGGGGTCCGTCTCCTCGCCGATCGCGGCGAAGAACTGAGACAGCTCCGCCTCGAAGGCGGCGACCTGCTTCTTGGACCTGTCGATACGAGCCTGCTGGGCGGTGTGAAGCTGTGCCAGCATCTGGACGAGCTCGCGACGCCTTTCGGCGATGCGAGCGTCGGTCGTCTCCCGCAGCTCTCGAAGCTGCGTCTCGGCCTGCTCGCGAATGGTCGCGACGTCCTCGTCGGCCGCCTTGTGGAGGTCGGACGCGTCCAGAGCCCTGAGCCCTTCCACGTATTCGGTGGCGCTGGCCCGGCACTCCGCGAGGGACGTCCCGCGCGCGGACTCGGCTGCGGAGCGCATCGCCGTCGCCAGATTGGCCAGGAATTGCGTAGGCCGGCTCGCGGGAATCTCGTTCACGACATTCGCCTCCGTGAGCCGGGATAAGCGCAGCTGCGCTCTTGACTCACACCGATTGCGATCATGTGCAGTCGGCGGACGCTCACCACCACTACGAACGTACGGGGTGACCATGCCTCTTCGGTACTTGCCGGGCTCGGTGGCGGGGCGCGTCGGGCGCCGCGGCGATCAGGGTTTGGCGGCTCTGGCAGCCCGGTTCTGCTCGGCCCAGGCCCCCAGCACTCTGTCCTTGTGCGGGCGAATCGGGCAGTGCTCATCCCGGTTGCCGGCCTCGTCGCAGTAGCCGAGCGGCACGCACTTGGGTGCGAGGAAGCTGCCCAGGAACGGGCTCACGGAGAAGACTTCGTGGCGGATCAGCTGGAAGAGCCGCCGGATCTCCCACTGGGCCATCGTGCAGAGGCGAAGCCCGGACATGTGGATGAGCGCCCGGAGGTTGGCCGTCATGACCAGGTTGGTCCGGGTCGCGTTCGGGAAGACGAAACGGGCGTCTTCGCCCGGGATGCCGGCCTCGAGCATCTCGCTGTACAGCTCCAGCGAGCCCTCTATCTGCTCCTCGTAGCGGGCCCGGAGCTCCGGATCCGCGTCCGCGATTGTGGCCGGCAGCATCGTCGATGCGCCCTTCTTGTACGAGACGTAGCGCTGGCTCTGCTGGTCGAACGCCACTCCGGCGCGGTGGCGGACGAGCTGGTGGCTGAGCGTCCTGCTGACGCCGGTGATGGCGAAGGTGAAGACGACGTGCTCGATGGTGCTGCCGTGCCCTGAGTCGATGACCCGGCCGATCAGCTCCCGCTGCTTCTCCGGCTCGATGCGGCCGTCCACCGCCCGCTCGAAGATGTCGTCCGGGGCGAGCTCCGAGTAGCACGTCCGGCAGGCCGTGTAGATGAGCGGCACGTAATACCGCTCCACGATCTCGCGGTTCGGGAAGATGAGCCGGGCCCGCATCCCGAGATCGCGCTTTTGCGCATGGTCCTGCGCGGCGTTGAGGCTCACGGAGGCGCTGCGGTCCACGCCGGCGCCGGGATCGACGGTCACTCCCTCAGCATAGCGGGTCGGGTAGCGCACCAGCTTCCGTCGATCGGGGCGTCCGTGAGTCGCGACGACACCGCGGCCGTATGTCGGCGGGCGGGCGAGCAATGAGTCGTTATCGGCTACTCCGGGCCTAGATAGACGTTGACGGCTAACACCTGGGCTGTTAGCCTCATGCGGTGGAAGAAACGCCCGCGCTCGTTCTCTTCGGAGACGTGGTCAATTCGAGCAGGGATCGCATCGGGGCGACCGAGTGGCTTCGCGGCCTGGTGGACGAGCTCGACCTCGCCTACGAGGATCGCCGGCTCGCACAGTTCGATTTCACTCAAGGGGACGAGATCCAGGGGTTGCTCGAGCCCGACGCGGATCCCATAGAGGCCGTTCTTCGAGCCGCCCTGGGGCCCTCGGCGAGGCCGGTGCGCTGGGTCGCCATTCGGGGTCCGGTAGACCCGGGCGAAGGGCCGGCCACGCGGCGGAATGGCACGGCTTTCATCGCCGCGCGCAAGGCGATCGAGGAAGCGCGAGCCCGCCACCAGCGACTGGTCGTCGTGACCGGCAAGCCGGATGTCGACGCCCTCCTCGCCGACATGACGCCGGTCCTCGCGGATCTGCTCGCCGCACTGACGGCTCGCCAGCGAGAAGTGACCCGCCTCGCGGTCGTGGAAGGGCTTCGCCAATCGGGTGTGGCCGAGAGGCTGGGTATTCGACGGGCTACGGTCTCGGTCTCGTTTACCCGGGCCCGAGTCCAGTCGATCGAGCATCTGGTGTCCGCAATCAGGACGGTCTACGCCACGGGCGTCACCAACGAGCCCAGGGCGGGCGCCGGGCCGGACGGGCCCGACCGATGATCGAGCAGCCTCTCGTGCTGGGCTGGCTGCTGGTCAGCCACCTCACGGCCGACTTCGTACTCCAGACGGACGCGCTCGTGGAGGATCGCCAGAGCCTGCAGGGCCGGCGCGTGTTTCGAGCGCTGGCGGTCCACGGCGCGATCGTCGCCGCGTGCATGGTCCCGTTCATCGCCGCGTTCGGCCTGCCGGGCCTCGCCGCCACCCTGCTCGTCGCCGTTTCGCACCCGCTGATAGATCTGGCCAAAGCCCGCGCCGGCGCTGCCGCTGCTCCGCTCGACGGGGCTGCGATCGACGGCTCGCCGGCCGGCTGGACGCCGCGCCCCGCCGCCCTCTTCGTGCTGGATCAGGCGATTCACCTGGCGTTCTTGTTCGCGGCCTGGTGGGTCTTCTTGCGCGATGCGCCCCTCCTCGGCGGTTTCGCGGACGGCGTGGGTGGCGCGACGGCCGGCACGGCTTCCACCGACGTCCACCGGGCGGCGGTCCTGGTGATCCTCGGCTGGACGCTGCTCGTGGTCAACGTACGTGTGGCGATGTTCCTGGTCGAGTTGTTGTTGCCTCACAAGCGCGCTCTGGAGGGACTGCACCGGGGCGGCGCGGCAGCCGCGGCGAGCGGAGGACCTGCGGAGAGATACAGCGTCCGGCTCGGGCCCATCTCAGCGCGGATCGAGCGGCAAGCACCGGAGATTCCTCCCGCCGGGCAGCGGGACAACGTCGGGGCGACGATCGGCATCCTCGAGCGGCTGCTGGTGGTCACTCTCATGATCAGCGGCGCGACACTGGCGATCGGGCTGGTCGTTGCGGCCAAGACGCTCGCCCGCTTCAAGCAGCTCGACGAGCGCGACTTCGCCGAGTCGTATCTGCTGGGGACGCTCGCCAGCGTGGCGATTGCCGTCGCGAGCGCGGCCGCGGCC
>DAHXON010000022.1:0-10511 GCA_027364875.1 Chloroflexota bacterium | reverse complement strand
CATGTGTGTGGCGCGGAGGTAAAGCGCGCCAACGCCCGCAATGGCCCAGGCGAACCACAGGATCGCGATCAGCATCGGAACCCGGTTCTCCACCAATCGCCGCGTGGCGCTGAACGGCTCGATCAGCCGATCCAGGCCCGCCTCGTCGAGTCCCTCGGGCGAGAGCGCCATTTCGGTCAGCTCGGCCGTGTCCGACTTGAGGCGGGAGCGCTGGAGCAGCTTGAAGCGGGTGAAGACGCGCCGATCCGGCGGCAGCTCGCGCTCCGCCCGGACGATCTCCCGGTGCCAGAACCGGACGTCGTCGCCGAGGCCGATGGCGGCGCGGCGCATCCTGAAGAGCAGGATGAGGCTGACCGTCACGTCCACGAGGAGCAGAACCGCCGGCACCCAGGCGCGCTGGACGTCGAGGTTCAGGATCGAGACGAGCAGGCCGCCGGCGAGGCCCAGGAGGATGACCTCGATCATCAGATAGAGGCTCCGGAAGCCGTGCAGCCACGAGTCCCGCCACTGCGCTCCGGAAAGCATGAACTGGAGCTGAGGCGCCGCCTTGCTGGCGCTATCCAGGCCCTCGATCGAGCGCTGGAGGTTAGTTCTCTGTCTGGGGGTCGCCGGAGGCGGCGTTTCGGTGGTCATGAGCTCTCGCATTGGGACGGCTGATTGAAGTGGCGATCGAATGATGCGCCCGCGGATTGGCGGCGGTTGAGTGCCGGCGGACCCGCACAGGGGTGCCCAAGGGCGCTCGGCGCGCCCGGATAGGACACGGCCGCGGCGTGACCGTCGGCCCGGGCGCAAGCTCCGGACGGGCCGGCCTCCGCCGGGTCTCCCTTCGCGGTCCCTACGAGAAGCGTGTAGGCTGGCCGGGCTGACCTGGCGCTGAGGAGTGAGAGATGGCCACCACCGGCGAGCCCGTGACCGTGCAGTACTTCTACAAGATCCGCTGGGGTTTCCAGGACGAGTTCATCGAGCTGTTCGAGCGGAACCACTGGCCGCTCCTGCGAGCCCAGATCGAATCGGGCCGAATGCTCGACGTGCGCGCCTACGAGCCGCGGTTCCACGGCGACGGCCGCCAGGACTGGACTTTCGAAGTGACGATCACGTACCGGAACTGGGCCGCGATGGAGGAGCACACCGATCCGGCGATCGTGGCGCGTCTGTACCCCGACCAGGACAAGCTCCAGATCGAGGAGCGCCACCGCTTCGAACTGGTCGAGGCGCACTGGGACACCCCGCTCGAAGAGCGCGCCCTGCCCCGCTAGCCCCCGCACGTCGGCCGGCGCCGGTCGGCGCGTCGACGACGGTGGGCGCGGCCGGCGCGCCTTCGGCAGGCCGGCGGCTCAGGCGCCCGGTTTCGGCGAGTCGTACAGCGACTCGAGCGTGTCGCGGAGGACTTCGGCCGACTTGCGGACGCCTCGGGCTTCGGCCGGTGAGAGCTCCAGGCGGAGCAGCCGTTCGATGCCCCGGCGGCTGATCACCGTGGGCAGGCTCAGGCAGACGCCGTCGATGCCGTAGTAGTCCTCGATCAGGCTCGAGATCGACAGGACCGTGTTCTGGTCCCTCAGGATGGCCTCGGTAATGCGGATAAGTCCCGCGGCCACGGCGTAGTACGTGGCGCCCTTGCGTCGGATGATCTCGTAGGCGGCGTCGCGGGTCTGGGCGAAGATCCGGTCCATGTCCTCCGACGTGAGCGGGATGCCGTTCTCCTGGCAGAACGTGGGCAGGCGCATTCCCGCCACGTTGGCCAGTGACCAGACCGGGACCTCGCTGTCGCCGTGCTCGCCGATGATGTAGGCGTGGACGCTGCGCGGATCGACGCCCAGATGCTCCGAGAGCATGTAGCGGAAGCGGGCCGTGTCCAGGATCGTGCCCGAGCCGAAGACGCGGTGGGCCGGGAAGCCGGACAGCCGCAGGGTCACCGACGTGAGGACGTCCACCGGGTTGGTGGCGACGACGATGATCCCTTCTGGGTTCGCCTCGGCGACTCGCGGCACGATCTGGCCGAAGATCGAGGCGTTGCGGCGCACCAGGTCCAGGCGAGTCTCGCCCTGCTTCTGGTTTGTGCCCGCGGCGATGATCGTGATCGCCGCACCTTCGCAGTCGGAGTAGTCGCCGGCGCAGATCTTCGTCGGATGGGCGAACGGAACCGTGTGGTTGAGGTCCATCGCCTCGCCCTCGGCCCGCTCGCGGTTGACGTCCACCAGGACGATCTCCGCCGCGAGGCCCGAAAGCAGCAAGGCGTAGGCGTAAGTGGAGCCGACCAGCCCGACGCCGACCACCGCGATCTTGGTCGGCCGGCTGCTCAGCACGTTCGGCTCGCGCATCAGCGAGGGCTCGCCGGTGGGCCGGCGCCGGCTCCTCGGGTGCGGCGTCTCCGCTGTGGTGTCGGGGGAAGTGCCGGAACCGTCGGCAGCGGCCACATCCTTATCGCTCATACAGGCATCGTGACATGAGCCGCCCGCCCGCGCCAGAGGATGGCCGCCGAGGACGACCAAAAGGCCGGTGCGCGGCCGCGTCGAAACGGTCAATCGGCCATTGCGGCGTCACCGGCATGGGGCTAAGTTGGCTGGGATAGTTGATCGGCCGCATCCGGATCGGGGGTCTTGGGTGAGCCGCGAAGGCGAACGTCCAGCGCCCAGGGTTCATACGCAGCCATCATCCCGGTCTGACGGGCTCCCGGCGGTCGCCCCGCCCCGGAGCTCGCCGGCCGGAGGCGACGACCTGGGGCCCACCGCCCGAGCCCGCCTCGCCGGCACCGGACCGGCCCAAGCCCGCCCCGGCGCCGCCGGGCCGGCCCGCCGCATCTCCGCCTCGGCCGCCCGAACAGGTCTGGGTTCCAGCGTCGGCTACTACGACCGCGAGGGCCGGTTCGTCTACGCCACACCGGCCATGGCCGCCTATTTCGGCATGACGCCGGACCAGCTCATCGGCCGGACCTGGTACGAGATCGGCGTGCCGCCGGAGAACGTGGTAGCCCTCGAAGCCGCCCGCCGGCGAGTCCTCGAGACCGGGGCAGCCGCTCGCGAGGAAGCGGTCATCAAGATCAACGGCCGATCCCACCAGACGGAGTTCGTGATCAAGCCCACCTTCGGGTTGGACGGGCTCGTCGCCGGAACGGTCGTCACGGCCAGGGACGGCAGTGAGCGCACGACTCACTCGCGTGGGGCGACGAGGCTGGATCGAACGCTCCAGATCCTGAGCGCCGTCGACCAGGTCATCGTCCGGACCCGCGATCCAAACGTGATCCTCGAGGAGACCTGCCGCATTGCCGCCGGTATCGGCGGCTTCGAGCTGGCCTGGATCGGCATGCTCGAGCCGGAGAGCGGCAACGTTCGCCTGGCCCACAACGCCGGCCGGGACGAAGGGCTGCTGGCCAGGATCACGGTCACGGCCAGGGAGGAGCCGTCGGGGCACGGGGTGGTGGGGACGGCGATACGGGAGAACCGGACGGCGATCGTTCAGGACGTCAAGAACAACAGCCGGATGTCGTACTGGCGGTCGTTCTTCGACCAGCTGGGCTATCGAACCGCCGCCGGCTTCCCGATCCGAATCTCCGGCGTGCCGGTGGGCGCGCTGGTGCTCTACTCGGCCCGCACCAGTCGTTTCGACGCGGTGGAGGCCCGGCTGTTCGAGCAGGTGGCCGGCGACATCTCGAATGCCCTCACGTCCATCGCGACGGAACGGGCAATCGCGGAAGCGCAGGCGGCCCTTGCTCGCTCGGAGCGGCGCTACCGGGACCTCTTCGACGTGAACCCGCATCCCCTCGCCGTAGTGGACGTGGAGACGCTTCGATTCCTGGCCGTGAACGACGCGGCCGTGACTGACTACGGGTACACCCGCGACGATTTTCTGGAGATGACGGTCCTCGACATCGTGGCGCCAGACGAAGCTCGGGCAGTCCAGGCGGCCATACAGAGCATCCTGCCCGGCGGGGGATTCCGGACCAGCGGCCCCTGGCGCCAGAAGCGCAAGGACGGCTCGATGATCACGGTCGAGGTTTCCGCGCACGATCTCGACTTCGACGGACGGCCGGCGCGCCTGATGCTCGCCATAGACGTCACCACTCGGGAGAAGCTGCAGGCCCGGTTCGAGGAGTCGACCAGGCTGGAGGCGATGGGCAGCCTCGCCGGCGGCATGGCCCACGACTTCAACAACCTGCTCACGGCCATCAACGGCTACTCGGACATCCTTATCGGCGAGCTCGGTGACGACCCCAGGGTCGACTCGGCCCGAGAGATACGGCGGGCGGGCGCTCGCGCCGCGGACCTGACTCGCCAGGTTCTGGCGTTCGCCAGACGACAGGAGTGGGCCCCCCGGCCGATCGACGTCAACGGTGTGGTCGGCAGCGTCACCACACTGCTACGGCGGCTGATCGGCGAGAACATAAGCCTCCGGACACGCAGCAGCTCGGATCCGGCCGTGATCCGCGCCGATACCGGGCAGATCGAGCAGGTGCTCGTCAATCTGGCTGTCAACGCCCGGGACGCAATGCCACTCGGCGGCGTGCTGGAGATCGCGGTGGAGCTCGTGGCCGACGCGGCCGCCCTGGACCGTGGAATGGAGGGCGAGGCGGTCCTGCTGAGCGTGTCGGACAACGGCTCCGGCATGGACGACGCCACGCTCGAGCGAGCCTTCGAGCCGTTCTTCACGACCAAAGAAGCGGGACAGGGAACCGGCCTGGGACTGGCCACGGTCTACGGGATCGTCCGTCAGGCGGGCGGCCAGATCTGGGCCGAGTCCTCGATCGGCCACGGAACGTGCATCTCGGCGCTCTTCCCGCGCCTGGACGTGGATGCCGATCTGGCCACGGCCGAAGCGCCCGCGGTCTCAGGTCCGGGGCTGCGAGCCACCGTCCTTGCCGTGGAGGACGATCCGCTGGTCCGAGCGTTCGTCGTCTCCACTCTCGAGCGCGCGGGGTATCGCGTCCTCGTGGCCGCATCGCCCGCCGAGGCGATCGCGCTGTCCGAGGGTCTGACCGAACGGATAGACCTGCTCGTCTCGGACGTGGTCATGCCGGGATCGAGCGGCCACGACCTTGCCTGGCGGCTGCTGGCGGTCCGGCCGGAGACGCGGGTCGTGCTGATGTCGGGCTACGACGTCGAGCCAAGCCGGTCCGGAGAGGATCCGCGGCTCAGCTTCCTGCCCAAGCCTTTCGACGGGCGGCGGTTGCTGACCGCGGTCGAGCAGGCGCTCGAAAGCGCGACGCACAGCGGCGACGCGTAGCGGCGGTCGTGGTGGCGCGGGCGGCGGGTGATGGCGCGGCCTCCCGCGGCGCGACCCCTCGACCTAGCGGCGCGGCCCGGCGGGCGCCGGCTTCTTCGCCCCGAGCTCCGTCACGACCGAGCGGAACGGCTCTGCATAGGCGGTGAACCCGGCAAAGAGCCGCCAGACCTCTTCGGGCGGACGGCCCGCCTTCTGGAGCCCGCGGCTCCAGGACGCGGCGTTGGCCCCGGCTCGCGGCCCGAAGCAGCCGAAGCAGCCGCGGCCATAGGTTGGGCACAGGGCGTCGCAGCCCGAGGTGGTCACCGGACCCATGCAGGCCTCCCCGCGGGCCACGACCATGCAGACGATGCCCTTGCGCTTGCACTCGCGGCAGACGGCTTCGTCGCGGATCTGAGGCCGCCGGCCCACCAGGACCGCCGTCAGTAGCTCCAGGAGCTGGGACCCGTCGATGGGACAGCCCCGCAGCTCCGCGTCCACCTTCACGTGGTCCGACACCGGAGTGGCCGTCGCCAGGGATTCGACCCATTCCGGGTGCTCGTAGACGGCCGCGCGGAAGGCGTCGTGGTCGGCCCAGTTGCGGAGCGCCTGGATTCCACCCGAACTTGCGCAGGCGCCGATCGTCACGAGGATTCGGGCCTGCTTGCGCAGCTCCTTGATCTGGTCGTAGTGCTCGGGCGCGCTGATCGAGCCCTCGACGAAGACGATGTCGTACGGGCCGGGCGATCGGCGCGACGTCGCCTCGGGGAACTCGACGATGTCGAAGCGGGAGACGATCTCGAGGAGCTGGTCTTCCAGATCGAGGATGGTGAGCTGGCAGCCGTCGCAGGAGGCGAACTTGGCGACGGCGACTCGGGGCCGGGCGGTGCTGCCGATGGTGGCCATCAGATTCCCTCCCGGTTGAACATCTCGCCAAGGTCGTTGAGACGGAACACAGGACCGTCCTTGCAGACGAAGCGGCCGGCCATCTGGCAGTGGCCGCACAGTCCGATGCCGCATTCCATGTGGCGCTCCATCGAGATCACGATCCGATCCGGTGGCACGCCCTTGGAGATGAGGCCCTGGACGGAGGCCTGCATCATCCGCTCCGGGCCGACGACGAAGGCCGTCACCTTGGAGCAGTCCCAGGGGATCTTGTCGAAGAGCGTCGTGACGACGCCGACCCTGCCTTTCCACTCCGGGCCGGCTCGATCCACCGTCACGGCCACGTCGATGGCGCTGCTCGCGGCCCACCTGGCCAGGTCGTCCTGGAAGAGGCGGTCCTCGGGCGTCCGCGTGCCGTAGAACAGCGACACGGTTTCGAAGCGGTCGCGATTGGCCACGAGCGCGTCCACCAGGCCGTGCAGCGGCGACAGGCCGACGCCGCCGGCGACCACGACCGCATGGCGGCCGTAGGCATCTTCGATTGGCCAGAAAGTCCCGAGCGGCCCGCGGACGCCCCCCTTGGAACCGGGGTGAAGGTTCGTGAGGGCCGTGGACGTGGGCCCAACCGCGCGAATCGTCAGATCGATCCCGTTGGACCGGAAGCGCGAGATGGAGATCGGCACCGCCGGGAAGGCCGGCAGGGCGATCATCACGAACTGGCCGGGCCGCCCCCTCAGGAACGCGGGATCCATGTCCGAGAGCGAGACCGTATAGGTGTCCTCCGTCTCCGCCTTGACGCCGGCCACTCGGGCGATGGAGAACGAACCCGGACTTGCCGCGACCGGCTCCACTGCCACGGGCCGCTCCACTGGCGGGACCGGCGGGGCGATGGCCATCAGCTCTTCGCGGACGTCGATGTGAACCGGGCACCAGGTGATGCAGCGGCCGCAGCCGACGCAGCCCATGGTTCCGAACTGGTCCACCCAGGTGGAGAACTTGTGCGTCAGCCACTGCCGGTAGCGGTCCTGGGGCCTGGCCCGGAAGTCGCCGCCGGCAACCCGTGCAAACGACGAGTCGAAGCAGGAATCCCACAGGCGGTCCGTGGCCGCCAGCTTGCCGTCCATGTCGGAGCGTTCGACCACGGCGGTGCAGAAGCACGTCGGGCAGGCCATCGTGCAGTTGCCGCACTCGACGCAACGTTCCGCGACCGCGGCCCAGCGAGGGTTGTCCAGCTGCAGCTTGAGCCGCTCGGCGAGCCCCGGGATGGGCAGCGTCTCGCCGATCCGGGCCCGAACGGCCTCCACCATGTCCACCGCGGCGCCGGACTCGGCATGGGACGGGCGCCGGGCCGGCAGCGCGGCGACGATCGCCGCTCCTCCGGGCGAGCCCGCCTGAACCACGAACCCCTCGTCTATCTCTGTCAGGAGGATGTCATAGCCCCCGTGCACTTCGGGGCCCGTGCCCATCGAGGTGCAGAAGCACGTACCGGAGCTGGTGGTGCACTGGACCGCGACGATGAAGGCGGCCGAGCGGCGAGCCCGGAAGTCCTCGTCCTGGAACTGGCCGCCCAGGAAGACGCGGTCTTCGATGGCCAGGGCAGCGAGCTCGCAGGCCCGCACCCCCAGGAATGCCAGCTGGGGCGGTTCCGGATTGGGCTGATCGAACCCGAACTGGCCGGACCTGTGAGCGGTGGAGATCGTCAGGTTCGGCGGGAAGACGAACCGTTTCCACGACGTGGGGCCCACGGTGTAGCCGAAGAGCCGCTCGTCGGTGCGCCTGTCGAGCCTGTAGTGGCCGGCCGACTGTTCGTCACGCCATCCGGCGGGCAGGTCGCCGGCCGAGGCGATCTCGTCGTACACGATCGCCCCATCTCGGATCGTGGGGCCGATGACCCTTCGGCCCGATTCCTTGAGGGCGTCGATCAGGGAGTTGAGATCGCCTCGCGCCAGGAACCACTGTCTGGCCGCGGCCGCCTGGCTGGGGGCGGGGCTGGTGATCACGGACAGGAACCTCCTCGGCGATGGCTCGACGGCCTCGCCGTGAGCGCCTCTAGCGCCCGAACAGATCCAGCAGTTGAAGCCTTGTGGCGCGCAGGCGGCGGCCTACGGCCTCCAGCACTCGGGGATAGACACTGGCCGCCAGAGCGTGGTCTTCACGCAGGGCCGCGCGAAGCCGGGCACCGTCGATGACGAGGGCCTGGCAACTCTCCGTAGCCACTACCGAGGACTGGGCCTGCATGCCGGGCAGGACCGACGACCAACCGAAGATGTCCCCGGGCTCGACGCTCATGATGGTGACCAGCCCCTTGCCCGGGACCAGCGTCCGGAGCGCAAGCCTTCCGGAGACGAGGATGCCCATCTTTTCCGAGGGCTGGCCTTCGTGGATGACTACTTCGTCCGACTCGAAGCCGGTCACTACGCCGAGCTTGGCGAGGCGCTCCTGGGTCTCGGGGGCCAGCTCGGCTCCAAACCACGTGTGATTCAGCATGGCGATGACGGTGGCGTAATCGTCCATGGCGTGAGGATGCCGCTGTCTTTTGGATGGCGGCGAGTGCCATCAGGTTGGGCCCGAAGTGCCATTCGTCACCGCCGCCCGGCCGGCCCGGGCAGCCCGCCGCTCGCCTCGGCGCTTGCGCCGGCGCCGCCGCCGGACCAGACCGGGGAGCCTTCACGGGCTAGACTCATGGCAGTCTCGCGCAAGGGGTTTGCCTGACTTCATGCAACCTGGCAGGCGCTTCATCGCTGGTCTGACGGTCGTGGCCGTGGCGCTCGTCGTCGTGGGCTTCGGAACCGCCGCAATCGACCCGGTCTTCTCCGGAGGTTCCGGCACCCCCGGGAACAGCGCTCCATCCGCGGGGCCGAGCTCGCCACTGCCCAGGCCTAGCCTCACGCCCGTTCCGTCGGCAAGCCCGACGCGGTCGGCCGGACCGACTCCCTCGTCGAGCCCCACGCCCCTGGCCACTCCGTCGCCGTCGAAACATCCGGTCGGATTCACGCTCGTCGGCACCACGATCTTCTATATCGGCAACGACGGCAGCCGGATCCCGGTGGTCCCGGTCCCCGGCCTGCAGGTCCAGATCCAGTCGGGACGAGCCATCTACTACGCGCTGGCGGGCAACAAGTACGGGCTCAAGACCGGTTCCTACGCCGGCGAGTTCCTGCCGTTCGTGACCATGGGCCAGACCGACGGCTCGAGCATCCAGACGGGCGGCGCCGTCCTCGCCGGACCGGTGGTCACCAAGCTGGTCAACGACGCGATCGCCGCCATCTCGGACAAATCGCAGAAGTGGATCGTCGCCCTGCCGGTCGACATCCGCACGGCCCGGGACGCCAACGTGGACGTCTCGTTCGATGCTTTTGGCCTGAGCGGAATCTCGAACACGCCGCGAGTGCTGGTTCGCTTCCCGGGCTTCCTGCCACTGGTGGAAGCGGTGCCCACCAACGCCGGCGTCCACATACTCGTCGAGGGGCTGGGGGTGACGTCCTGGCAGGTGATCGATCCGGCCCGGCTGCAGCTGCCCGCGAACAAGATCGATCCTGCCCACGCGATGAACCAGCTGCTCGTCTACGGCGACGGCGCCGCAAGTCTGGGATACGACCAGTTCATCGACACCCGGCAGTCCCTCAACGTCGGCTATCACATCATGGACGTGTCCGGCGATGTCAGCGTCTCGCTCGTGGTGAACGGCAGCCACGCCGACCTGGGTCCGGAGAAGGTGCTACAGATCGCCGGCGTCCCCGTGTTTGTCGCCTCGTCCTCCTGAGGCATCGCCGCGCGGCGCAAAAGTCAGACTCGCGAAGGATCTCGGCCCTTCTCCTGCCGTCTAGACTGGCCCGCATAAGGAGGCGGAGAGGTGTCGATGAGCGAGCGATGGGACGACCGTGACAGGCGAAGCGGAACCGATTCGGGGCCGCTGGTCCTTGGCCTTCTGCTGATCCTTGCCGGCGGGGCCTTCCTGTTCTCCAACGTCACGGGTTTCGATATCGGCACATACGGCTGGCCGATCTTCATCATCGTGCCCGGCCTCTTCCTGCTCGTGCTCGGCCTGGCAATTCCGAGCGAAGGCGGCCTCGGCGCGGCCATCCCGGGCGGGCTCCTGACCAGCGTCGGGCTGCTCCTCGCCTTCCAGGACGCGACCGACACGTACGCGAGCTGGTCCTACGCCTGGGCGCTGGTCGCCCCCGGATCGGTGGGTGTCACGCTCTTCCTGTTCGGCCTGACCCACCGGCGCATGGACCTGATCACCTCGGGGTTGCAGACCGCCGCCGTGGGTCTGGGCCTGTTCATCGGGTTCGGGTTGTTCTTCGAGAACGTGATCGGCCTGGACGAGGCGCATCCGAACACGATCATGCGCGACTCGCTGCCGTTCCTCGCCGTCGCCATGGGCATCGTGATCGTCCTGCTCAACCTGCTGCCGCGACGTCACGAAAAAG
>DAHXON010000021.1 GCA_027364875.1 Chloroflexota bacterium | reverse complement strand
CCTTCACCCCGGCGGGCAGCCCGGCCACCTCATCGCGAACGTACGCCCGGATCGGGATGTCCGGTTGACGCTCGGCGACGGCGCGGACGATGGACATCAGGTGCCGCCCCACACCGGTCGGCGAGCCGCCCGCGGATCGCAGGTCGAAGGCGACGACGTCGCTCACGGCGCCAGGATCTCCCGGTACAGCTCCACGTGGCGAGCGGCTATCGCCGTCCATTCCGAGCCCGTGGCCGCGGAAATCGGCCCGTGGGCGCCGGCGGCCTGTCGAAGGATCGCCTGGGCCAGGTCCGGTGCGTCGCCCGGGGCGACGTACCAGGTGTTCGCGGCGGCATCGAAACCCCGGGATACGCCGCTGGTCGTCACGATCGGCAGGCCGTGAGCCACCGCGGCTGAATACGAGCCTCTGTTGGCCGTGAGCCCATCCCGAAACGGCAGGACGCACACGTCGAAGCCCAGGAGCCCCGCCGACAGCGCGTCCCGCGTCAGCGGGCCGGTGAAGAGCGTGTCGGGGCCCAGGCCGCGCACCTCGACCGATCGGCGAACGGCGGCGGCGTATTCGATGTCCGGCCCCGGATCGCCGGCGATCACGAGCCGGGCCGCGCGCTCGGCTCGAACCTTCGCGAAAGCCTCGAGCAGAGTCTCGAGACCCTTGTCGGGGCGCAGGAAGCCGAAGTAGCCCACGACCAGCTCCCCCGCTGATCGCCGATACGCGGCCGGGGAAACCTGGGCCGGGATCACGTTCGAGGCCAGCGGGATCTCCACGACCCGCGTCCCGGGCCGCCAGCCGATCCAGCGCCGGGCCGCCCTCGCCAGCTCCGGCCCCGGCCCCACGACGAGACGACACGGCACCGCGCCGGCGGCGACTCGAAGCCGGTGTCGCCCGGACAGCCGGTCGAACTCGTGGAGGGTGATCGCCAGGGGCCGTCGCGGGTGGCCGGCCTTGAGCGCCCAGGCCAGAGTCGTGACCGCGAAACCGCGGCCGTAGCCGGAGCCCGGAAACTGGATGTGGACCAGGTCCGCCCGGACGCCGTCGACTGCGCGTGTCACCCGGGCGGTGTCGCCGAGCAGCCAGCGCGTGGCTACGGGCCGGACCTCGTAGGCGGATGCGGTCCGCAGGCCCGGCTGGTTCGTCGTCACGACCACGATTTCGACCCCGGCGGCGGCGAGCCCTCGGGCGAGATGATCGGTGTAGTCGCCTATCCCGCACGGAACGTCCGGGAGAGCCGCGCTCACGAGACAGATCCGCACCGGTGCCTCTTGTGCTGACGGGCGCGGCCGCGCCGCGCTTGGGTCCGGCGGTAGTCTAGCCGAGGCAGAAGGCACGGACCCCGATGCGCGCGACGTCCGGCGGACGCCGGCTACTCGTCGAACCGCTACTCGTCGAACCGGCTACTCGTCGAACCGGCTACTTGTCGTAGGTGACGCCGGTGCCGATCGGGACGGACTGCATGAAGATCGAGCCGCGGACGAACGGGATCTCCTTGCCGCTCTTGTCGTAGAGGCGGGTCACGGCGGTGGTGGAAGTCTTCTTCCACGTGCCCACGATGGCCTTGCCTTCCTTGAACACGACCGCCTCACCGGACCCGATGTTGCCCACGACCGGCCGCAGGTGATCGATCGAGGGAACCATGCCGTAGGTCTGGTACATGATCACGACGTTCCGGGCGTGAACCTGCTGGTTGTTGGCAGGATCCAGTTCCACGGTGCCGCTCACGAGGCGCAGGTAGGAGTCCGTCGCCGGATCGAACCTGTAGCCGATCTGGCCGGTTCGATACGGGATGTTGATGTTCTGCCCGGCAGGCAGGTCGGCGGCCAGGGTGTCGTCAACGAACGGACGCCCCGGCGTCTTCTGGAAGGTCGCCGGATAGCCCCGCTTGAGGAGGCAGCTCATCAGGATGTTCGTGTTCGTGTAGGCGTTATGCGGCGCCGCACGCGTGCTCACGCGGTGGTAAGGGCAGGCGCCGCCGTTGAGGTCGTCCTCGTTGTAGATGTACTTGGACATCTGCGGGATGGTCTGCTGGAGCGACTGGGCGTCGCCGCCGAAGTGGCCGAAGAGGGCCTTGTATTCGGCAGCCCAGTAGACGAAGTACGGACGGGCGCTTCGCACCGGGCCGATGTCCGTCGCGTCGCCTTCCTGCCAGATCATCATGTAGCGGTCCTCGCCGCCGTCGGCCATCGCCTGGTAGACGATCGAGGCGGTCGAGATGCCCGATTGAGGCCGGGCGACCTTGTTGTCGTCGATCATGATCGCCATCGGCAGGCGGTGGGCCTTGTCCGCCGGGGCGGGGACTCCGTCGAGGTCGCTGTAAGCCCATCCGCTCGGCATCGCCGTCGGCCCTGAATCAGTCGGCTCCAGAGTGGGGCTCTCGCTCGGTGTTGGGCTCGCGGTGGGGCTTGGGGACGGGCTGAACGTTGCCGAGGCGATGGGGCTGGACGAAGCTTGCGATGCCTTACCGGAACCGGCGGCGAGCATCAGGCCCGCGCCGACGATGACCAGTACGGCGAGGCCGGCGCCTACGGCCGAGGCCAGCCTGGCATGGCTCCGCAAGAATGCTGCCCGGCCCCCCAAGAATTGCTTGATCACTTATCTAGTCTCCCCGTTCGGGTTCCCCACAGAGGACCGCACAAGACGTTCGGCGGCGGGGGCCAGGTGCGGCACGGGTCGGCCTTTCTACAGGCCGGCGCGGCTGGCGTCCGAAGGCTAACACGGGAGGCTCCCATCCCGCGCCGTACCCAATGCCGGAGCAAGGTGGGACTGTTGGCCCGGCGTCAGTTCGTCCTCGAGCATATCGATCCGAAGCGCTACCTTTCTGCGACAATCGGCGCATGACCGAACCCACAACCGCCGGCAAGTCAGCCCTCATCACAGGCATCACGGGGCAGGACGGCTCGTACCTGGCCGAGCTTCTGCTGGCCAAGGGCTACGAGGTCCACGGCCTCATCCGGCGCTCGAGCTCCTTTTCCACGGGCAGGATCGACCACATCTATCACGATCGCCACGAGGAATCGAACCGCCTCTACCTGCACTACGGCGATCTGACGGACTCGTCGTCGCTCATCCACACGCTCAACCGCCTGCGCCCCGACGAGGTCTACAACCTGGGCGCCCAGAGCCACGTCAAGGTCAGCTTCGAGATGCCCGAGTTCACCGCGGACACCACCGGTCTGGGCAGCCTGCGGTTGCTCGAAGCAGTCCATTGCGCGGACTGGCCGATCCGCTTCTACCAGGCCGGCTCGTCGGAGATGTTCGGCAAGGTCCAGGAGACGCCCCAGAACGAGACCACCCGCTTCTACCCGCGCAGCCCCTACGGAGTGGCCAAGGTCTTCGCCCACTGGATGACGGTCCAGTATCGGGAGGCCCAGGGCCTGTTCGCCTGCAACGGCATCCTGTTCAACCATGAGTCGCCACGCCGCGGCCCGACGTTCGTGACACGGAAGATCACACGGGGCCTGGCGGCCATCCTGGCCGGCCGCGAGTCTCACCTGTACCTGGGCAACCTCGACGCCCGCCGGGACTGGGGCTACGCACCGGAATACGTCGAGGCCATGTGGCTGATGCTCCAGCAGCCCGAGCCGGACGACTTCGTGATCGCCACCGGCGAGATGCACACGGTCCGCGAGTTCGTGGAGAGCGTCTTCCTGCTGGCGGGCCTGGACTGGCAGAAGTACGTCGTGATCGATCCGGCCTATTTCCGGCCCACGGAAGTGGAGGCGTTGTGCGGCGACGCCTCGAAGGCGCGGCGGATACTCGGCTGGCAGCCCCGAACCCGCTTCGCGGAGCTGGTGAGGATCATGGTCGAGGCGGACCTGCGCGACGCGGGTCTGGATCCGGCCAAATTCCTCAAGCCGAGCGCCGGGATCGAGGCGTAGGCGCCGCTACGACGTAGCCGCCTCTACTACGACGCCGACGCCGCCGACTCCGGTTCGAGCGGTCGTTCGGGCGCTGTCTGCGGCTCCTGTTCGAGGAGGACCGGCGCGAGCGTAGTCGCCAGGGCGCCGATGCAGAGGCCGATCACGAGCCATATCGACGCCGACGTGGTGAAACGCATCAGCGGAGAGGCGAACAGCGCCGAGACGATGTAGCCGACGAGCGCGGCCGAGGTTCCCACGAGAATCCAGGAGGGCGGGCCCCGGCGGCGAAGCCCCGCAAGGGTCCACAGCAGCCCGGCCATCCAGGCGACGAAGACCAGGAAGCCCAGCGGCCCGACGCTCACGAGCAGCTCGAGATACATGTTCTCGCCGACGCCCGCACCGGCTTCATCACCAGAGGCGAGAACCTGGCCGAACTGGCCGGACTGTCCGACTCCCAGGCCGAGCGGATTCTCGGTCATCGTCTTGACCCCGGTGTCCACCGCGGCCGCGTGGCCGGCCGACGACGCGTCCGTGCACTGCAGGGTAGTGATGATCGAGTTGCGAGATGCCGGGACCGCGAGCAGCACCAGGGCCGCTACGACGAACACCACGGCGACGAGGGCGCGGTAGCGGTAGGCGAGCGCGCAGATGAAGAACGCCAGCCCGGCGGCAATCCAGCTGCCGCGCGAGATGGGCGTGACCACCGCGGCCGCCATGAGCAGCCCCACCACAGCGGCGATGGCGATGTTGCGGCGATTGCCCGCCCGAATCGCCTGGAAGCCGAACGCCACGCACAGGATCATTGGCAGCACGAAGTAATGGGCCGTCCCAACAGGCTGCGTGAACGGCCCAACGGCACGGGAGTAGATGTCGCTCGGGCCGCCGCCGAAGTGCGCCACGAGGCTGATGTCCCAGATGGTGAGGGCGTTGGGAATGCCCTGCACTACCCGGACGAAGCTCACGAGATCGAGGGTGGTAGCCCAGAAGGACGCCGGGAGAAGGGCCCACACGGCAACCGTGAACGCGGCCGTGACGCCCGCGACGGCAAGGAACCAGCGGACCAGCCAGCGGACGTCGGCCCCCGCGACGATCGCGAGCCGACCGAGCGCGTACAGCTCGACCGGAACTCCGAGCTCACGCAGTGAGGCGATGACGGGCGTCACGCCGATCTTGGATCCGAGCAGCCACGGCACGATCGAGTAGACGCCGAGCAGCACCACGTAGGCGAGGGCGGCCCAGTCGAACCAGTAGAAGCGAACCTGACGCCAGTAGCGAGCGAAGAAGTAGACGATCAGAAGCGCCGTGAAGACGTCCTTGGCCAACAGCATCGCCCAGGCTGTCCGGTCGGCGTGACCGTATTGGAAGACGATGATCGCGAGCGGGGTCTGGAGTGGGAGCCAGGCGATCAGAAGGGCCAGAGCGACCGTCGCCATGCTCATCGTCCGCACCGTGGACGATTCCGCGACCCGGGCGAGCGGCGCGGATGCTTCTCCTGCGAGACTCAAGTGCACTCCCCAAAGCGAGCCGGGCGCCGCGAGCGACACCATCTCCGGCCCGGGCCGTCGCGAGTATAGCCGCGGGTCTCGCAGATCGTCAGGATGGCCCATGCTCCCGGCCCGACCTCGCGCCGGCCGAACCTCGTGGTGGTCCGCGCGGGGCGCCATCGCCGGAGTGGTTCGAGGCCATCGGTTCGCGGCCATCGGTTCGCGGTAGGCTATTCGGGCGTGATCGGCCCGACAGGTCGGCTTCACGGCTGGCGCCTGGGAGGATGGATGGGCTCGGAGGACACGCCCAGCGTGGCGGCGGTGGTCGTCACCTACAACAACCCCGAGGCGACGCTGGCCTGCATCGAATCCCTGCTGGTGACCGGCTACGACGGCCTCGAGGTCGTCGTGGTCGACAACGGTTCCATGGGCGAGGCGGCGACGCTGGAAGCACGTTTCGGCGACCGGGTGAAGACCATTCGTCCCGGGCGCAACCTTGGTTTCGGCCCCGGCGCCAACCTGGGCATCGAGTGGGCGCTCGCACGCAATTCCGACTACGTCTGGATCCTCAACAACGACACGACCGTGCCGCCCGGGACGATCGAGCGGCTCGTGGCGGCGATGGAGGCGGACCCGGGGATAGGCGTCGCCAGCCCCCAGATCGCCGCACCGGAAGGACCCGAGGCGCCGGGAGGTATCTGGTTCGCCGGAGGCGTCCTGGACCTGCGCCGGGGCGAGACCCGCCATCTCGTCGATCCACTGCCCGCCGGGGCCGTCGTGGCTTCGGAGTTCCTGACCGGCTGCGCTCTGATGATCCGCAGCCGGGTCCTGCGTGAGGTGGGCACGTTCTGGGAGCGGCTGTTCCTCTACTGGGAGGACACGGACCTGGACCTGCGGGTCCGGCGTGCGGGCTGGAAGACCTGCGTGGTGGCCGACGCGTGGGTCCGCCACGAGATCCACGGCGCGGCCCCGAACCGGGTGGTCGCCTACTACCACTTTCGCAACGCCCTGCTGGTGAGCCGGCGGCACCTGGGCCTCCGCGGCGCCGTGCAGGCAGCCTTCCACTTGACCTACGTCATCTCGCGCCGCTGGGCATCGGCCATGCTGCGCCGGCGGAGCGCGCCCGCGCCCGAGACGCGCGGCCTCATCGCCGGAATCGCCATCGCCACCGCTTGGAGCTTCCGAACACCCGCCGACGTCAGACTGGATCCGGCCCCGACGGAGGCCGCCGCCAGGCCACTCCGCATCCTCCACATCGTCCGCCGGTACGCGCCGCTCCTCGGCGGCACCGAAACCTACGTCCGCGACCTGGCCGAGGCGCAGGCCCGCAAGGGCCACGCCGCGAGGGTCCTGACGCTGGATCGCGACGTGACGCGCGTGGTTCCGGGGCGCCTGCAGGCGAGCGAGGAGCGCGGCGGGGTGCGAGTAGTCCGGCTGCCCGGCATCGGCGCCCAGCGGTTCGCCATAACCAGCCGGCCCTGGCGCCTGATCGGCGAAATCTCCGCCGCGGACGTCGTGCACGTCCACGACATCCGCTTCATGACCGCGACGATCTGCCTCACCGCCAGGATCCGGCGGCGCGGGATCGTGGTTCACACACACGGCCTGATCTTCCACACGCGCTGGGCCGCCAGGCTCAAGCGATTCCTGATGAGGGCCTACTACGGGCCGGTCCTGCGGCTCACCGGCGCTGCGATCGTGGCCAGCAGCAGGCCGGATCGCGAAGCGCTACTGGAGCTGGCCCCCTATCTGTCGAAGCGGGTCATCGTCCTCGAGAACGCGATCCGCCTTACCGGTCTTCTCTCGCTGCAAAGGGACCCCGTCGCGGGCCGTGTTCTCGCCTTCGGCCGGGTGGCGGGCTCCAAGACCCTGGACCGCCTCATGGCCGCCCTGGCCAACGTGGACCATCAGAAGTGGGAGCTGTGGATCGCCGGCGCGGAGGAAGCGGGCGAGCGGGCCCGGCTGGAGGCCATCTCCGCTCACCTCGGGATCCAGGATCGGGTCCGCTGGCTGGGCCCCTTCTCCGACGACGAGTTCGGTCCGCTGCTCGCCGGCGCGGACGTTGCGGCGTTCCCGAGCTCCGGTGAGGGTTTCGGGCTGGCGCTCCTGGAGGCCATGGCCGGCGGCGTGCCGGTCCTCGCGAGCGACATTCCGGCCCATCGAGCGCTGCTCGGAACCGAGCTGGCCTCCAACCTGGTGGACTTCAGCTCGGTCGACAGGGCGTCGGAGAAGCTCGCCGGCATGCTCGCGATGGCACCCGCGCCGAAGCTCGAGATGGGCAAGCGCGAACGCTCCAAGGCGGCGGAGTACGACGTTTCCCGGCTGGTCGAGGATATCGAGAAGCTCTACGAATCCCTGGGCGTGCGGTCGTGACCGCGGCGGGTCTGGACCATCCACCAGAGGAAGCGTGGGTCGTCCCAGAGGTAGCGGCGCGATAGCCGGCGCGGTTCCTGGGCCAGACGGAACAACCACTCCAGGCCCAGCGAGGTAACCCATCGCGGAGCCTCCCGCACGCGGCCGCCCAGGACGTCCAGGGCGGCGCCGACGCCGATCAGGACCCTGCCGTCCAGCTCGGCGGCATGGCACTGCATCCAGAGCTCCTGCTTGGGCGCTCCGAGCGCCGCGAATATCACCCTGGCTCGCGACTTCGCCAGCCGGGCGACCGCTTCCTGATCCTCGTCCGATCCGACCACGAAATTCATCGAGGGCCCAAAGGCGTCCGCGACGAGCACGCCGCGCTTCCGAAGGGTGGCGGCGGCCCGGTTGGCCATCTCCGGAGGTCCGCCGAACAGCCCGATGGGCTCGCCCTTTGCGGCAAGCGCCTTGCCGACTGCCTCGGGCAGGAGGCGGCCCGTGACGGTGGATAGCGAGCCCCGACCGGCAATCCGCGAGCCGTAGACGATCCACATGCCGTCCGGGACTCGCAGATCGGCGTCCCTCACCGCGTGCCTGAACGAAGAGTCGCGCACGGCCCTGACGATGTGATCGACATTGGGGGTGCACACATAGCCCCCCTCGCCGGACATTGCCCGCCGGACGATCCAATCCACCGTGCCGTCGAAGTCCAGCGGATTGATCTCGATGCCCGCGATAGTGACCGGGCGCCTGTGCTGTCGCCGGCGCAGGAACTCCTCGCAGAGGTCCTGCATCCACGTCTCGTACGAATCGGTGATCGCGTCCCAGCCGAACAGGCGCCGGGCCCGCTCCCGAGCACGATGGCCGAGGTCGCCCGCAAGCGATCGATCGTCGAGCACCTTCTGGAGCTGGACCGCCAGCTCGGCCGGACCGCGGTAGTAGAGGCCGGCGTCGCCCAGTGCTTCCCGGTGCTCGGGGACGTCGTTCGCCAGGATCGTGTTGCCAAAGCCCATCGCCTCGACCAGTGCCGGGTGGGTGCCGCCGACCTCGGTCGCCTGGACGTAGGCGGCCGCGTGGGAGCGCAGGATCTTGTAGCCGGTCCCGTAGATCGCCCCCAGGAAGCGCACGCGACGATCGGTAGTCTCGTGAAGCGAGGCGATGTATTCGGTCGAGTACGGCGCGTCGCCGACCATCGCCAGCGGGAGATCGGTGGCGGTTCGCGCGTAGGCCTGCAGGAGGACGTGGGCGTTGTTCTCGGGCTCGAGCCGGCTCACGTACAAGACGTATTTGCCGGCCTCCAGGCCGAGGCGTGTGAGGGTGCCGTCGTCGGGCACCGGATCGAGCTCGGTGCCGTAGGGGAAGTAGTCGGTGTGGCGGCCGTACGCTTCCTTGTAGTACTGCTGAATGACGAGGGCGTCGGTGACCACGTACACGGGCAGCCGGGCCGCCGTCCAGGCGCACAGCCGGTAGTACGCGCGGCCGATCGGGCTCCACTTGCGTCGCTTCCACTCGAGGCCGTCCACGTTGAGGACGATCCGCCGCTTGAAGACCCGCAGCAGCATGACTGCCGGCACGTTGGCCGAGTTGCAGACGTAGACGATGTCGTAGTGCTGGCGAAGCGCGTGAATCGCCGCGAACAGCGTGTGGATGACGGTCTCGAAGTACTTGGACCGCGGCGCCGGCAGGCGGACGATGCGCATGCCGTGATAGGTCTTGATGTTGCGCGGCACGGACGTATCGCGGCCGTAGACGGTCACCTCGTGGCCCCTCGCCACGAGCCTCTTGCCCAGCTGCTCGGCGAACGTCTCGAACCCGCCGTAGTTGGCGGGCACTCCGCGTGTCCCGAGAATCGCGATGCGCATCGGATGATGGTAGCGGGAGCACGCCACCTCGGCGCGGGGTGCGGTCGCTTTCGAGACGCCGACTCGGTCTAGAATGCGGTCTCGGTGCCCGCCGGTCACAACGGCAGCGCCCGACGGAGGAGGATCGTTTCCCGATGACCGCTGAGCCGCGGAAGACCTGGCGCGACCGATCGGCATCGTTGCTGGACCAGGTGAGGGCCGATCCCGCCCGCTGGGCAAGCTACCTCGTTGTCGTGGCCGCATCGGCCGGCTTTGCGCTGTGGCTGCTCAACTTCTCCCGGCAGCAATGGTTCGTGACCGACGAGTTCGACTACTTCAACTACAACCACGAGCCGCTGCTTCCGTGGCTCTTCCAGCCGCACAACGAGCACACGATCGTCTTCACGAAAGCCTGGTTCGAGCTCCTGGGCAACCTCGTGGGTTTGCGGCACTACGAGCTGTACATGCTCCCGATGGTCGCCGCGCACCTCGTGGTGATCGCCGCGACCTACGCTCTCTCCTGGAAGGCGACGCACTCGCGAGTAGCCGCCACCGGCGTAGCGCTGATCGTCCTGACGATGGGAGCGGGCGTAGGCACGCTGACGTGGGGCGGCCAGCTCCAGTACGTGGGCTCCATTGCGGCGGGTCTGGTTGTCTTGTGGCTAGCGGTCGATCGATCCGGCCGCCGCGCTCTGGCGTTCGCGATAGTTGCGACGGTTCTCGGCACGTTGAACGGCAGCGCCTTCGTCGCTTTCGGCCTGGCTGCCGCGGTCGTGTACGCGCGCCGGAGGCTCTGGGTCGAGGCCTGCGCGGTCGCCGGTATTCCGCTCGCCTGGGAAGCCTTCAGCCGCCTGGTCTGGGCGCCCGTGGACCCCTACGCCGCCACCGGGATCGGCCAGATCCTCCGCGAAGGACCGGCCTTCGTCTACGCCATCTTCGACACGGCGATCAGCCTGACGCTCGAGGAATCACATCTGACACCGGTGGTGCTTTCCGCGCTGGTTCTCGGGGCGCTGGCACTCGTCTCGGTGAGCCTGGCATGGCGAAGGACGGCCATGTCGGGACGGGTGACCATAGCCCTTGCCCTGGCAAGCATCCTGACCGCGGCGAGCCTCGTGGTGGCTCGCCTGTCTCTGCCCGTCACCAGCTGGGGCGGCGCCGGCTATGCCTATCTGGTCCTGGCCACGCTGATGCCGATCGCCGGCATTCTGCTCGCCCACGTGGCGCGAACACGCGCGGCCTTGATAGGCCTGGGCTGCGTCTACCTGGTCGTGGCGCTGATGGGCGCGAATACGTTCCGGGCGAACGCCACCGGGCTCCAGATATGGAAGAGCAACGGCGAGCGGCTTCTGCAGACGGCGGCCGCCGAACTGCAGT
Source organism: Chloroflexota bacterium (assembly GCA_027364875.1). GTDB lineage: Bacteria > Chloroflexota > Limnocylindria > Limnocylindrales > CSP1-4 > Fen-1039. The sequence continues at coordinate 30,235 of DAHXON010000021.1, read as the reverse complement.
CGGGCATGCCGACCTACGCCGATCAGAACCCCGTTCCCGACACTGCTCCCACCGTGACTCAGGAGCGACTCCGCGCCCTGGCCGCGAGTGGCCAGCTCGATGCGACGATCGCGTCCACAACGGATGCCGATCAGGCTTCGCTCAACATGCAGTGGCGGATCGTCGCGGTGGCGCAGCAGGCGGGCGTGTGCCGAGATCTGCCGTCGGGACAGAGCTTCAACCTGGCCGCCGGCGTGTCGGCTTCCGTGGTGGGTTTGAGTCACGGGTCGGCGCTGACCGTGCAGTACACGGGGAGCTCTGCCGCGCGCCAATTCCAGCTGCCGGGCGCCCCAGCCAGCCTCGAGACCGTCTCCGGGCGAACAGCCGTCGCGACGGTTGGCTCGGGTACGGCCCGAATCTGCCTCCCATCGTGGACGTAGATCGGTGACCGAAGCCTCAGCCTCGTCGAATCGAAACCGAACGATCCCGACACGGCAGACGATCGCTCTGCTGGCCGCCCTCGCGGTCGTCTACGTCGGCGTCACGCTCTGGCTCGGTCGTCAGCTGACGTTCTACTTCGACGAGTGCGATTTCCTGACGCGCAGCCTGACCAATCTCGACGATCTCCTGCGGCCGCACAACGAGCATTGGGTGACGCTGGCGTTCATCCCGTACGGGACTCTCAAAGCTCTCGTTGGGACGGGGTCGTACGCGCCCTATCTGCTACTCCTGACGATCACACAGATCTTCATGGCGCTGGGCACCTACGCTCTCCTCGTCCGCCGAAGCCAGCTCTTCGCGCTATTCGCGTACACACTCCTCCTCTTCCTGGGGTCCGGAAACGAGAACCAGTTCTGGGCCTTTCAGGTGGGATTTGTGCTGGCGACAGGCTTTGGAGTCTGGGCGATGGCGGCGGCCGATCGCGGCCGGCTGCTGCTCGCCGCGCTGCTGCTGACGGCCGGCGCCGCCTCGTCGGACATCGGAGTCGCGTTCATTCCGGCCGTTGCGGCAATGATCGGCTGGCGTCGCGGCCTTGCCTGGCTGGCGCTGCCGGTGGCCGCGTTCGGCACCTGGTACGAGGTCTACGGACGCGCGGCCACCGCCTCGGAGCGCATGTTCGCGCCCGACCAGCTCGCCCTGGAGCCGGGCTACATCCTGGGGAGCGTCAACCACTCCATCGGAGGCGTCACGGGGCTGGGGGATGTCGCCGCGCCGCTCATTCTGGTTGCCCTGACGGTCGGGGCGGCGGTCGCGCTCGTGCGAGGCTGGCGGCCGTCCGGCCTCCTCGTCGGAGCCGTACTCGGCGTAATCGCACTATTCGCCGTGATCGGTCTGGGCCGCGCCCAGCTGCCCATCTACCCGCCGCGCTACGTCACGACGGCCGCCGTCTTCATGCTCACCGGAGCCGGCAGCATCCTTCCCCTTCGAGTTGCAGGCCGGCGCGGTTGGGCCCTGATTGCGGCCTCTGTGCTGCTGGGAGTCGTCGCCCTGACCTCGAATGGCCTGGCCATGCGAGAGGGGGCCCACACCCAGCTGGCCCTCGACCAGACTCAATACCGTTGCGTGCCGCCCGGTCCCTAGAAGGCGGGGCATGCCCCAGTGCCCCCGAGGCACTTAGAATCCGGTCCGGCAGCCACACCCGGCCTTGGTCGCCCTCAGAACCCGCCCTTCCGAGGCGGCAGAGAAGTCTCCGCGAGACCGCGGAGAATGGAACCCTGCCGGGTGCTACCGTTCCCCGGCGTGTTCCCTTTGTCCACGCTTCGGAGGTCGATTCTTGAGTGAGGTCAACAGCGGTCGCGCTGTCTTCCCGGGATCTTTCTCAGTGCGAAACGGTGTGCTCGTGGCCGAAGGTACGACTGGCCTCGACTACACGGACGGAGCCACGGTCGAGGACCGGATGCTCCAACAGGTCTCGGCGGCGTCGGACCTCTCGGTACTTAGCCCAGAGATCCGGGCGCTGATCACGGATTGGCCCAGCCGCTACCATTTCGACCCCGGCCGAGCCAACCTTGTACGCCCACTCCGGCTTCGGCCAGGAGCTCGCATCCTGGAGGTCGGCGCGGGATGCGGTGCCATCACCAGATATCTCGGTGAGAATGGGTTCGCGGTCGTCGCAATCGAGGGCAGTAGCAGGAGGGCGCAAATCGCGGCGATGCGAACCCGCGACCTTCCAGGCGTGCGCGTAGTCCAGGGGCGTCTCGACGAAATCGACTTCGATGATCGTTTCGATGCCGTGGTACTCGTGGGGGTCCTCGAGTATGCCGCTGTGTATGGTGATGCAGGTGTGGATTCGCACCTGGCCCTCTTACGGCGATGCGCCGATCTGCTTGCTCCGAACGGCGTGCTCGTACTGGCGATCGAGAACCGGCTCGGCCTCAAGTATCTGGCCGGTGCGGCGGAGGATCACACGGGCGAGCCCTACATCGGGATCAACAACGGCTACGCTCCGAACGGCCCGAGAACCTTCACAAAGGGCGAGCTCAGGGGACTCCTCGCCGAGGCCGGCCTGCCGGTCACGGAGTTCCTCGTCCCGCTGCCTGACTACAAGGTAGTCAGATCGGTCGTTCGGTTCTCCAAGGCGCCGGAGTCGTCACTTCTGTCTCTGGGCCACCTCGTAGCCGCGTCATTCCATGACGACCCCCAGCACCGGGGCATTCCCCCCTTCTCGCTCGAGGAAACCGGGGCTGCAATAGTGTCCGAGCGCGCGTTCGAGGTGCTCGCCAACTCGTTCCTGGTGCTCGCGAGCCGCGACGAGCGTTCTATCACGGCTGTGCTCGACGAGCGCGAGTTTGCCTGGTCGTATGCAGTGCAGCGCGCTCCAGGTTTCGCGAAGGCGACGATCATGTGCACCTCTGACGACGGCGTCTGCGTCAAGCATCCTCGGCTCCGGCCAATGTCTGGCGATGTACCGCCGTTGACACAACAGCTCGGCTCAGAGCCCCTACAGCCAGGACGTTCTGCATGGCTGCTCTTCGTTAGGTCGGTCAACCGGTCAGGCTGGTCCGTGTCCGATGCGGCCGCTGCGCTACAAGGCTGGTACGAGACACTCGTCGCGCAATCAGATCACGATCCCCGCTGCGTCTCTGGTGAGCACGTAGAGTTGACTCCATTGAACGTCATGGATGACGGCGGGCAGATTAGGCCCTTCGACCAAGAGTGGATCTGGGCCGTACCCGTCGCGACCGACTGGGTGGCACTTCGAGGGATTCTTTTCAGCCTACAGGTGCTAACGAGCGTAGCCCAGCCATTACCGCAGGTGCCTCTATCCTGTGGCGGCCTCGCCTCTGCGATCCTCGACGATCTCGTTGGTAGGACTAGGGCGGGATCAGACGCGCCTATTGGATTCATGGAGTGGTTGTCGTCATTGCATGCTCTCGCAGGCGGACGGGACGTTGCCTCCGAACGCCTGGCGCTTGAGGATCTTTGGCGGTCAGAGATCGGGGTCCGTTCCGAGGGTCATATCTTGGCGGCCGAAGATGTGCGCTGGAATGCCGCGCTATCGGCGAGCCGGGAGGCGGCCACGGCCGAGGCCGAGCGTCTCAACGCCGCGCTTTCGGCGAGCGAACAGACGCTCCGCGCCTTCGGGGAGACTCTTCTCGAACGCGAGCACGCCCTTTCTGACTGCGAGAAGACTTTGGCAGGAGTCCTTGCGTCCAAGTCATGGCGCGGCACCATGCCACTGCGTGCGCTGACCCGCATGCTGAGGCGTTAGGGCCGCTGAACTCGCCGATGCGAACCCTTGCCTGTCAGGGTCCTCGCGGGAAATGCCCTCCGGCAGTGTTCGAAGAGGCATACCATCGCCAACCAGCAGCAACTGCCGGCCAATTCCTACGTCGGAAGTCTCCACGATCTCCCGGGCGGTTCAGACGCTCCGAGAAGCAAAACGATCACTGCGCGAATCGCTTGTGACGGTCCAACAGAAGAAGTCCGGAGGCTAACGTGATCCGCGATGGTTACCAGTTCGTGGCTGACTGCCTAACGAAGTTCTACGACACTCTGGTCATCAAGGGTTGGTTCCTGAGTCCGAACGACCCGTTGGTCGAAGTCTCACTGATAGGACAGGAGGGCATCCAACAGAGAGGCGACATCGGCCTCGACTACGGGGCGATCGGCGCAGAGGCCGGCTTCCAGTTGCAGGCCCTGCTCGATCGGGGATTCACCTGGGATCTGGGTGTCAAGTTCCGAACGAAGGGAGGACGGACGGTCGAGGCGTCGGTCAAAGAGCTCAGTGACGACCGGATCTCGTACTACCCCTCGACCTACGGTGCGACGGCGCTATACGAGAGCTTCCGACAGATCGTAAACCAGCACGCCGAAGCGAGAGTGCTCGACATCGGTGGCAGGGACAGGAGCCGAATCGATCTCAGCCAAGCCTTCAGAGTCGCAGAGTACATAGTGCTCGACATCATGCCGGGAGACAACGTCGACATCGTTGCCGACGCCCACGACATGTCGCAGGTGCTCGAACCGTCGAGTTTCGACTACGTTGTGTCGGCCAGCGTGTTCGAGCATCTCCTCATGCCGTGGAAGGTAGCGATCGAAATCAACCGAGTCCTGAAGCTCGGGGGCAAGGCATGGATCTCCACACATCAGACTATTGGCATGCACGACAATCCTTGGGATTTCTGGCGAATCTCGGATACGGCATGGGATGCCCTGTTCAACGCCGCCACCGGCTTCCGCATCGTTCAGCGTATCCTGGACTACCCCGAGTACATACTCCCGTTCATAATTCGCGACGGCAAGCTTGACTCGGAGAAGGCCGTCGGTTTCGAGATGTCGGCCGTAATGGTGGAGAAGGTAGGGCCATCGTCGGTCACGTGGCCCGTGGATATGGGGTCGCTGATCCAGACCTCCTACCCAACCGATCTGGAATAGGAGCCGTTGGCGTTGTGATCATTCGAGACAACGCCAAGCGCCAGAACGGGATCTGATGGTCTTGGGCGGTTGGTCAGAGGTATCCCTGCAGGAAGAGACCAACCCATGGGTATAGCCAGACGGCCAGGCCCAAAATTCCGACGAGGACGGCGGCCCGGCGCTGAATCGACGCACCTAAGCCCGCACTTGCCGCCGCAAGAAAAGGTAGCCCGTAGCGGGCGGAAGTGGCGGCCGCCCCGCCACTGGAGACCCAGAAGATCGCTACCAGCGCGACTGCGGAAAGCGGAATCGTGAGGGCGACCGACCTGAGCACGATCAACCCGCGCACGTCTGCATCGATGCGCCAGAGCCAGGCACACAGGCATGCACCCAAAACCGCGAGGACCACCAATTGGCCCACCACGTCCAGCACAGGATTGCTGAGTACCGTGTACCCGGCCGGCGCGTTGGGGTGCAGCAACGTTGACAGCTCTCCGGCCACGCGCTCATGAGGTCCGAGAGTGCTCTTGAGCATCACGCTCATTCCCCCGTCTGAGGGGGCGCCAGTCGTATTTCGCATTGCGGCCAGAGATGCCCACCCGAAGGAGCCCGCGGCGCTCAACAGGACCGGCAAGGCCACGACTGGGCCTACTGCCAGTAGTCGTCGCGCGGTTTGCCAGGACAACGTGGGCCGCTCGAGGGAGACCCAGCGAAGGAGCAGCAGCATCGAGCCCAGCATGGCAACAACGATGAAGTTGCCCTTCGTCAGTCCGGCGACTACGCCGACGAGAGCAGTGGCCAAGACCGCGGCCCGCCACGTGCGAGTCAAGAGTGCTGAGGCTATTACCGCGGCGACCATGAGGAACGCCAGCGAGTCCGGCGTCACAGCGGCGCCAACGCTTACGGGCAACCCGGTCGAAGCGGCCGCGAGGATCACTCCCCCTGCTGCGAGCGGCGAGAATGCCATCCGCTGTGCTACCAACAGCAAGACCGCCGCTCCCAGTGCGTAGAGAAGCGAAGATACAAGCCGCGCTCCGGTGAGGTCGCTGATTCCAAGATTGCTCAGGATGGATGACCCGCCCGCCACTATGGCGTAGTAGACCGGGCCGCTTGTCGCCTCATAGTTGACCCCCCCGAAAGGCAGCCGCGGATCACTGGCCGAGTTGGGCTCCCCGCACAATGGTGCCACGGACATCGCACTGTCTACGGGGCGACACGCCCAAGTCTGGATCGTTTCTTCGGCGTATCGCTGGCCGGCCGGCACAGGAAAGTTGCCCTGCTGGAGTTGTACGACGTAGTCGAAGTGGGCCTGTTCGTCGTACGCGTTAAGGGCTTTGTGCCTGACCGCGACCGTCGCCGACAATCCCAATACGAGTACAAACAGAACAGATGGGAGCAGGAGGGTACGCCACGGGAAACCGCCAGGCGCCCCCCCGCGAGTTCGCGATTCCGTCGGCTGGGCCGTCGGCGTGCCGTTGTCGACCATCCGTGCTGTTCCCATGTGCGTACCTGCCATCTGCGGTCTTGGCATCAATCGGGGATTGCCGGTTGGGTGGGCCGTCCTCTGGGCCAACCAGGGCAGTGCAATGATAGATCGACTGGCCGGCCACAGGCTCCCTACCGACGCACCTTGGGTGGCGGCGATGGTCGGTTTTGACATCGCAGGTTGTCGAATGTCAGCCGACTGAACCAGACCGTATAATCGCCGGGCCAGCCTCTACCGCATAACCTAATCTCGGTCCGCCGGATGAGCAGCCGGCCTTTCGAGGGGCCCGACTACGAGGGGGGACGACCAGGCGGGCCGGCTGAGTTACTGCGGCCGGAAGCATTCGTTCCTGGTGAGCTTGTGGAGTAGGAGACCTAGACAGTCATGGGTGAAGCGGCTTCGGCCCGTCCGGAAGTGAGCGCCGTGATGCCGTGTCTCAATGAGGCGCGCACGATCGCGACGTGCATTCGGAAGGCGCAAGCTTGCTTCCGGGACTTGGGCATCAACGGCGAGGTGGTGGTAGGCGACAACGGGTCGTCCGACGGATCGCAGGAGATAGCCCGGTCCCTTGGCGCGAGAGTGGTGGACGTCGACCGTCGCGGGTACGGCGCGGCGTTGATGGGTGGAATCGAAGCGGCCCAGGGCCAGATCATCATCATGGCCGATGCGGACGACTCCTACGACTGGTCCAGCATGGGGGTCTTCGTCGACAAGATCCGATCCGGCTTCGACCTCGTGATGGGCAATCGCTTCCAGGGCGGGATCCGGCCGGGCGCAATGACTCGATCGCATAGATACATAGGGAATCCTATTCTCTCATTCATCGCCCGCATTGCCTTTCACGCCCCGGTCGGTGACTTCCACTGCGGCATGCGTGCGTTCACGGCGGAAGGGTACCGCCGCATGCAGGTACGCACACCCGGAATGGAGTTCGCGACCGAGATGGTGGCAAACGCCGTCCTCTCCGGCCTTCGCGTCGGCGAGGTGCCGGTGGTCCTCTACCCCGACGGCCGAGACCGCCCGCCACACCTCAATACGTTCAGGGATGGCTGGCGTCACGTGCGCTTCATCGCCACCTACGCCCCTGACCATCTATTCCTCATCCCCGCCCTGGCGATGCTCGTAGTAGGGGCACTCCTAGTTGGATTGCTGGCCGCGGGGCCCGTCAGTATCGGTTCGATCTACCTCGGCGTCCACTGGCTCACTCTCGGCTCAATGCTGACCTTGTGCGGGATCTCGCTTTTCGTATTCGGCACTATCGCGAAGTTGCTGATCAGCCGGACCCACCCGACCATACGTAGTCGTCTGGTGAGCTGGACGCTCAACCGATTCCGTCTCGAACACGGCCTGATCGCCGGGTTGACCCTGGCTGCGGCGGGGATCGCCATCCAGTCGGCCGTAGTAATGGGCTTCATCGCCGCCGGAGGAGGCCCATCAGAAGGCACGGTGCATCCGACGATCGTAGCCGCCACGCTCGTCGTGGCGGGAGTGCAATTGTGTTTCAGCTCGTTTGTCATGCATCTGATGGCCGAAGAGTCCCACCGCGCCAATGACGACAGGCCGGGCGCGTGGGACACGGGCATCGAGCAGTCACCAGTGGGCCTTGAGGCCGCGACGGATCAGGGCGCACTGGACAGAGTGACGGCCGGACGTTCCCAACGCTGACCGGTGGCTCTCACGAGCCCGGCATCGGGTTCGAGCGCGGTCTTGTCCCAGTGGCACACGTCGGAATTGGCCACGCCTATAGCCCGACCGCATCGGTTCGTTGGGCGATGGCTGCTTTCCGGATTGGCTCACGGACGACATCAGGCGGCCTCCAAAGATGAGTGGGTCGCCGGGCCGATCGTCGTCGTCGGCAAGTATGCCGCGCGCGTGAGCGCCAACCACGAGTTAGAGGTCGCCACAGAGAAGCCCAGGGCAGTCCGAGTCCGCAGGAGTAGGCCAGAATCGGCAAGACGCGGCGCGCTCCAGGACGGGAGGCGCCCCCTATTGCGAGCCGGCGGGTTGGCAGCAAGCGCTCGGCTCCGGCGTTGAGTCGATCGGCCCTCGCTATCCGCTCGTCTTCGGCTTGCGAAAAGTGAAGTACTTGTTGCCCAGGTAGGCCAGCACAACCGCGACGGCCGTGAACAGCGCCTGGACGATGTACGCGTTCAGGGGTGTGTAGATCAGTGCGAGAGGCAGAACCACGACGTTGATCGCCAGAATAGGCAGATAGACCATCTGATAGCGAAGATATTCCACGAGCGGGTGGCGAGCTGGGCCAAACACAAAGTACCGGATCGTCAGGTATCCATTCACCGAAGCCACGGCGAATGAAACCGTCAGGATCAACGAAGGCGCCAGTCGGTCGCTCAGCAGGTGGTACAAGACGGCAAAACACGCATACGCGAACGCTGAGTTCCACCCACCGACGATGAGGTACGCAACTTTCTGTCGATGACGAGGCCAGTGTCCGAGGGCCCAGCGCTGAAGTGTACCCACCTGCGACGTCACCTCCACTGGCCAAGGACCGCCGTCTCCAAGTGGCGACTGCAGGCCCGCAGGATTACCCAGTACTTGAGCTGCTCGCGCATGTATCCACCAATGTGGTTGGGCCGGAGGGAAGCGACGACGGCGCTCTTGGCCGTTCCGTTGGCTTTCTGCAGCGGCCGCAAGAGTACTTCTGCAGCGGCCGCAAGAGTAGTAGCACGTGCCCGGCTAGGATAAACGATGTCCAGTGTTCAGAGCACATCTCGCGGCAGATGTAGGTCCCTCCCGTCGACCTGATCCGCGGCACCGACATTCCGTCCAGTGCTGGGCCCGCGCTCCACGGTGCAAGCGAGATCGATCTAGTGCTGGCCCTTCTAGAACGAGTCCTAGTCATTGGGCCGGCGCGGGTAGCCCAACAGTCGCCCGCCCGGCGGGCACTGGCCGAGGTTCGTCGGACGCGAGCACGTGGGATCGTCCAGGAGGGTGGCCCGGACCGCGGACCCATGGTGGCGCTGGGGAGTACCGCGGCTTGCACCGGGACGAAGAGCGACGGGTCGCAGCTCCAGGGAATGCCCTCGCGCTTCGCGCGCTCCTAGGGCAAGACCGGAGCGCGCCGTTCGCGATCGCAGAAAGACTCTCGGCCACTGCCATGGCCGGGCTTCCCTTCGCCGAATCGCACGCCTGCCTGTCATTGACTTCTGGGCGCCGCCGTCTCGTGTCTCCCGACTGATCGGAATGCCCAACCCCCAGAGAGATGTGGCGAGCTTCTCCGCAGTATATTATCCGAGCCGGCAGGGCTTCTCGAGTTGTAGGGTCGCGCTTTCTCAGTTCAGCGTTTGGACCTGACCTCTCATGACGAGAGATGACCTGTTGATCTGGGCATCGCCCGGTGGGTGTGTATCCTCGGAGATGGCGAACTGGATTGGCATCGAGGTTGAACGGCTCGTTGTGCTCGCCACCGCCGCTCCGAGCCTTCTCGAGCGCCAGGCTGCTATTCACCGCATCATCAACGAATAAGTTGTCCCGGTAGAGGGCTCCGTCGCTTCAGCTGTGCGCCCTCCTCGGAAGAGAGAGCGGATGTTGCCGGCTTCAATGCGGGCGCAGCAAGGCCGTGCTGGTCTTCGACGTCGTCCAGAGAGTCGGCCGACCGGTGGGACCGTCGGATCTTGCTCCTGTTGTCGAGGCGCCAAGCGAGATCTCGAACAGTGGCTCGATGCGACTGAGCCATGGACGAGATACGCGTGGGCCCCGCGTGCACGCCACAAGAGAGTCTCCAGACGGCGGTCGAATGTTATCGCGAGGTGTTGGCGTGAATTCCCGAATCGACGGCGTCCTAGTCAATCCGCTGGCGCGCATCCCAGACGAGCGCGGGACGATCATGCACATGCTCCGCGCCGACGCCCCACACTTCTTGGGGTTTGGCGAGATCTACTTCAGCACTGTCTATCCCGGTATCGTAAAAGCATGGCACATCCACCGAGCCATGACGCTCAACTACGCCGTCCCTGTCGGTCGTATCAAGCTTGTCTTGTACGATGACAGACCCGGATCTCCGACTCGTGGAAACCTCGAGGAGCACTTTCTGGGCGATGACAACTACGTCCTCGTGACGGTGCCGCCACTTGTTTGGAATGGCTTCAAGGGCATTGGGACCACTGCGGCCATCGTCGCCAACTGCGCCACCCTCCCGCATGATCCATCAGAGATAGACCGCATGGACCCCTTCGATCCGTCGATCCCGTACGAATGGGGAGTGCGACAACGATGAGCGGGCCAGGCCGGGCGGTCGTGTTGGGGGCGACTGGTCTTGTCGGGTCGGAGCTCGTGCGACAGCTACTTGACGACAACTGGGAAGTCGCGGCAACGATTCGTGACCCGAGTTCCATTGCCCCCGTGCTCGACGCCGTCCAGGGTGCGCAGGTAGTGACTCTGGCTGATGCTCTCGATGGCGAGGCCATTTCCAGGGTGTTGGCCGAGCATTGTCCCGACGTGGTGATCAACTGCATGTCGACCAACCCGACCTGGGTAGCCGACGCCGCGCGGGCGTACGGAAGCATGAATGTGACGGCGGTTGCTGTCGTCTTGGACGCGTGCGTCCGGTCGAACGTAGGCCGGGCCATCGTTATCGGCTCGGGCTTTGAGTACTCGCCGGCCGCATCACCGCTCGACGAGAACTCACCAATCGGTCCGAACACTCTCTACGGGGCTACGAAGGCTTCAGGGTCGGTGGTGGCACACTATTTTCGGAACTTTGCCGCTCTTGACGTGTGTGTTGCACGTCCGTTTAGTGTCTACGGTCCTCGCGAGCGCTTGACACGGTTCGTCCCATCCGCTATCACCGCGGCTCTCAGCGGACGCCCGATTGAAATGTCATCTGGTCGCCAGACGCGCGACTACCTCTACGTCGCAGACATGGCGGAAGGTCTGGTTCGACTAGCCTCACATGAGGGGCCGCTCCCCGAGACTGTCAATTTCGCTGGACCTGAAGTGCACTCTCTGCTGGATGTCGCGCTGCGTGTCGTCGAGTTGGCCGGATCTGGTGCGGGGGTACACAGCGGTTCACGTGCCGAGAATCCGGGCGACCGTCCAGTCTTCCTGGGCGATTGTCGCCGTGCCCGTGAGACTCTGGGATGGCTGCCGCAACATGACCTTCAGTCTGGTTTGGCGAAAACCCTCGACTGGTACAAAACACATCGGAGCCTCTGGGAAACGCCTGCATGACGATCAGGCGGCGAAAGCACGGCAACACATCGTAGAAGTCGCCGCTGGGCACCATGCCTCAGCCTCTCGGGCGCCGATTTGTACCCGGGATGATCCCGGTCGGTATCGGGCAGGGACTTGGATGCTCACCGGCGGCCAGAGTGCCCGATTGATCGTGCCAGACACGATGTTCGGGTCCGGTCGCGCAGGCAGGGGCAGAGACCGAGCGGCCGCTGATTCGCTCCGGGGCTCCACCTTCCAGGCGGAAGGGCGTGTCTTCAACGGCAGATCGGCGGACGCTGAAGGGCAATGTTGCAGGAATATACTTGCCGGCATCGACACTCCTCGACGCCGGTAAGATCCAGAACGAGGATTCCTATGGCTACCGTCGACATAATGCTGCCCTTCTACGGCGACGTCTCCCTCATGCAACTCGCCGTGCGCAGCATTGTTGCCCAGACGGACCGAGACTGGCGTCTAACGGTCGTGGACAACGCTTACCCCGACAGCTCGATCCCTGGTTGGTTTGAGTCTCTGAACGACCCGAGGGTGCGTTACTTCCGCAACGACAGGAACCTTGGCGGCGTTGGGAACTTCAGCAAATGCCTTACCTTGGTTGAGCACGACCTTGTCGTCATGATGGGCGCCGACGACGTCATGCGTCCCAACTACATAGAATGGCTGCGTTCGGCCGTCGCGGAGTTCCCACAGGGAACCATGTTCCACCCAGGCGTGCATGTGATCGATGAGCACGGCGCAGAAGTCAACGGCCGGGTCGAGAGAGCGAAGCGGCGCTACAGACCGAAGGGAACGGGCCGCCGCACGCTAACTGGCGAGGAACTTGCCACTAGTCTCCTGCGGGGCAACTGGATGTACTTTCCGTCCCTCGCATGGCGAGCGGATCGGATGCTGGCGGCTGGCTTCCGGCAGGGACTGCACGTCGTCCAAGACTTGGCTCTAGCGCTCGACATAACGATGGCTGGTGGAACCCTCGTCGTGGATGACCAAGTCGTGTTCGACTATCGCCGCCATCGCGCGAGCGAATCGTCTTGGCGGGCTCTCGCAGGAACACGGTTTGTCGAGGAGCGCCGCTTTTCCTTGGCGATGGCCCGGAAAATGGATCAAATCGGCTGGAAACACGCTGCACGTGTAGCGCGCTGGCATTTGTCCTCGCGAGTGCACGCGGCAACCTGTCTGCCTGCAGCCGCCCGAGCACGCAACTGGAGCGCAGTCCGGATTCTTCTCTTTTGCACGTTCCGGTGATTCCGCCGCGGCGGTGCAGGAATTGACGCAACTGCGAGCAACGCCAGCGCAAGGGCCTCGTTGGGAACCGCCCATCGCAATGAGCTAGAAATCGATCAATGATCGACCCCTAATGTGGTCGCAACACATCAGCTCGACTCCGCGCCCTTCCCCCCCTCGCGCCCACACGTCACTCCCAAGCATCGGTTCTGATCTCGTCAGGCGAGACGCCGTGCTCACATAGCTGAGTTGTCAGCGCTCGGAGCATCTGCGGCGGACCGCTCAAGTAGAAGACCGGGTTGTGAAGTGCCTCGATCGCTGGCCATTCGTCGGCCACCCGTAATGGCCCGTCGGTCTCTTCGCAGACAAGCACACACTCCAGCGACGGCACGTCGCGTGCGCAGGCCTCTGCCAGCGGACCGTAGACAAAGAGGTTCGGTTTGCGAGCGCCGTAGACCAACAGGACGCGCGTGGCTTGGTCGGGCCGGAGCGATTGCAGGAACGCCGTGAATGCGGTGACGCCGGTGCCGCCGGCGAACAACACCGCGTCCGTGCTCGAATCGACCACGAACTCGCCGTACGGCAGCTTGACCCAGACGCTGCGTCCAGGGGCCAGTTCGCGCTCCATTCGCGTCGTGAAGGCGCCCTTGACGGCGTAGGTGATCGCGAGCATGCCCCGTTCCCGGGGCGAACTGGCGATCGAGAACACCCGCGACTCGGGCCAGAAGCCGCCCGGCTCGTAGGCATCGAGGGCCAGATGCAGGAACTGCCCGGGCTTGAAGGACGCAAGCGCAACGGACGGCCTGAGTTCGACCGTGTAGACGCGTTCACCGTGATCGGTCACGGCCCGGACCACGCAGGGGATCTTGCGAACTACCGCCATAGGGGCCCTCAGCGGTCGGCAGGCGCCGACGCGCTCCGGGGTCCGCCTCCGATTACCCGCTCGCCGGCCATGAAGCGGTCGAAGGCCCCGATCATGTAATCCAGGCGGGCATCATCGATGCCTGGATAGACACCCACGAAGAAGGTGCGCTCCATCACGACGTCCGTGTTCGCGAGGTCTCCGACGACTCGCCGATCGATGACCTGGAACGCGGGGTGCCGGAGCAGATTGCCGCTGAACAGTGTTCGCGTCTCGATGCGGTTGGCTTCGAGGAAGCCCGTGAGCTCCCGGCGCGAGAAACCGGCATCGTCCCGGACCGTGATAACAAAGCAGAACCACGACGGATCCGTGTGCGGCGGTGCCAGCGGCAGGACGAGCCGGTCCTCATATCGGCGGAGCGCCTCGAGCAGGCGAGAGTGGTTGTGCTTGCGCGCGGCGATGAACCCTTCGAGGCGGGCAAGCTGTGCACAGCCAATGGCCGCCTGCATGTCCGTAGCCTTGAGGTTATAGCCGAGGTGGCTGTAGACGTACTTGTGGTCGTAGCCGTAGGGCAGAGTGCCGAACTGCTGCGCGAAGCGCTTGCCGCAGGTGTTGTTCTCGCCGCCTGCGCAGTAGCAGTCGCGACCCCAGTCGCGGATGGACCGGGCGATCCTGGCCAGCTCGTCGTCATCGGTGACCACCATTCCACCCTCGCCGGTTGTGATGTGGTGCGCGGGATAGAACGAGATGGTGGCCAGATGGCCGAAGGTGCCAGTGAGGCGGTCCCGGTAGCGCGAGCCCAGGGCGTCGCAGTTGTCCTCGATCAGCCACAGGTTGTGCTTCTCAACGAGCTCGGCGACCGTGTCCAGGTCGAAGGGCGCGCCGAGCGTGTGGGCCAACATGATTGCGCGCGTGCGCGGCGAGACTGCTTCCCGCAGTTGGGCCGGGTCGGCGTTGTAGTCGCCCAGGCGGACATCGACGAATACCGGCACCAGGCCGTTCTGCACGATCGGCGCCACGGTGCTGGGAAAGCCGGCGGCCACGGTGATGACCTCGTCGCCGGGCCTGAGGCGTCGCTCGCCAAGCTTGGGCGATGTCAGCGCCGTCAGGGCCACGAGGTTGGCCGACGACCCGGAGTTGACGAACAAGGCGTCCGACAGACCGAGGTAGTCCGCGACGCCCGCCTCGAACTCCTCCGTGAAGCGGCTGGCCGTCAGGTAGAAATCGAGGCTGGAGTCGACCAGGTAGCGCATCTCATCCTCGCCGAACACGCGTCCGGCGTAATGCACGGAATCGCGGTCCGGGTCGAATGGCGGCTGGGCGTGGCGCTCTCGGTAGTACCGGCCCACCAGCTCAAGGATCCCGTTGCGGGTGTCTGCTCCATCGTGTCGCGCGTCCGTCACTAGATCGCCCTCATCTGACAGTGTCAGTCTCTGCCTCGGCCCAGGGGAGCCCCGCGGTGCGTGCATCGTCCTGGTAGGCGCGGATCTGCTTATCGACCAGGTCGCGGGCGGCCGCAGGCGAGCGGTAGTAGTCGCGGTACCAGGAGGCGGTACGGCGCACCGCTGTCTGAGCGTCCCATACGGGAGCCCAACCGAGCTGCTCCCGCGCCTTGGCGCTATCCAGGCTCAGTCGATGGGCCTCGTGGGGTTTCGATCCCGTCACACCTGCGGTTACCCAGGAGCCCGAGCCCCATTCCCCGAGAAAGCGCTCGACCACCCAGCGCACTTGATGGTCACCGGCGTCGTCGGTCGGTCCGAAGTTCCACGCACCCTCGTAGCTACGGCCCCCGCTCAACATGCGAGCTCCGAGCCACAGGTAGCCAGCCAGCGGCTCGAGGACGTGCTGCCAGGGGCGGACGGCATCGGGGTTGCGCACGACGATGGGTTGGCCGGCCGCCAGGGCTCGCACGGAGTCGGGGATGATTCGGTCAGCCGCCCAGTCGCCACCGCCGATGACATTGCCGGCGCGGGCCGATGCCACCGCCGCCCCATCACCAAAGAAGCCGTCGCGATATGAAGCCGTGACCAGCTCCGCGCAGCCCTTGCTGGCGCTGTAGGGATCGCGGCCGCCCATGGCGTCCGTCTCGCGGAAGGGCCGACCGCTTTCGTGGTTCTGGTAGCACTTGTCGCTGGTTACGACTACGACGGCTCTGACCGAGGTGCAGGCCCGCGCCGCTTCGAGCACATTCACGGTCCCCATCACATTGGTCTCGAAAGTCTCGTGCGGCTCCGCGTACGCCCGCAGGACCAGAGGTTGGGCGGCCAGGTGGAAGACTACCGATGGCTGCGCGGCCTGCACTTCGGCCACCAGGCGTTCTCGGTCGCGGACATCGGCAACCACGTGCTTGAGTCGCGCCCCCAGGTCGAGAGCGGAAAAGAGGTTTGGCTCAGTTGGTGGGTCGAGGGCGTAACCAGTGACCTCGGCGCCGAGGGTCACGAGCCACTCAGCGAGCCATGCCCCTTTGAAGCCGGTGTGGCCGGTCAGGAAGACGCGGCGGTCGGCGTAGCTCTCAGTCAAGCACATTGGCGAACTCAGTAGATCACGGGATGGCATGTCAGACCCGAGCGCGCATCCGTCGATTGCTGGCCCACGCCGCCCATGGCGCTTCGCCCGAATCCCACAGCGACTCGAGAACGCGGAGGTCACGCAGCGCGTCCATCGGCTGCCAGAAGCCGCGGTGGCGATAGGCTCGCAGCTCACCGTCCGCAGCCAGGCCCTCGAGTGGCGTCCTCTCGAAGATGGTGTCGTCTCCCTCGATTCGATCCAGCACTGCCGGCTCAAGCACGAAGAACCCACCGTTCACCCAGGCGCCGTCCCCCATCGGCTTCTCCTGGAATGCCCGCACGGCCGGAGCCGAGAGCTGCCCACCGACCAGGTCCTCGTCGATCTGCAACGCGCCGAAGCGCCCGAGCGGCTGGACGGCTGTGATCGTCGCCAGCTTGCCATGGGCTCGATGGAATTCGAGCAGTCTCGCGATGTCGAGGTCCGCGACGCCGTCTCCGTAGGTCAGCATGAACGTGTCGTCGCGCACGTACTCGGCGACGCGCCTAATCCGACCGCCGGTTTGCGTATCTGCCCCGGTGTCCACGAGAGTCACGCGCCACGGCTCGGCAGCGTTCTGGTGGACCTTCATCGAGTTGTCCCGCATGTCGAAAGTTACGTCGGACATGTGCAGAAAGTAGTTCGAGAAGTACTCCTTGATGACGTAGCCCTTGTAGCCGAGGCAGACCACGAAGTCGTTGAAGCCGTAGTGGCTGTATGTCTTCATGATGTGCCACAGGATCGGCCGCTCGCCGATCTCAACCATCGGCTTGGGCCTGGAGGCAGTCTCTTCCGATAGACGGGTGCCGAGACCACCGGCAAGGATTACTACTTTCACGACGCTCCTGTTTGCCAAGGCAAGGAACCGTGGACGATGGCTGCAGTGTAGGCGACTTCCCACCCGGGCCGCTTGCTGGTCGTCGGGAACCGAGTGAGCCGCGGCCACCACAGCGGCGATGGCCCCACGCTCACAGTGAGGCCGCGGTGCCGGAGATCACGAGATCGATGCCCCCCAGGCCAGCGCGGGACGTCCCATACGCCGCAAGAGCGGCGATCACTTTGGCAGCGGCCACCTTTCTCCGGGCAAGCGCCCAGCAGGCTCATGGGAAACCAGTCGCTTGGGCCGGGCAAGCGGATGGGGGCGGCTGGACGCCCGGGCCGCCAGATCATCGCCAGACAGAATGCAGGGCCCAGGCCCTGATGGTGACGCGAACCGGCGAGAGCGCAGTCTACGTCCGGCTTCGCTGCGCGGCAGCTCATCCGGCCAGCAGAGACTGCCGGAGTCATCCTTGGGCAACGTCCTTTACGGCCAGCAAGAAGGTTTTGCCGAACCGCACTGTAGGCTCCAGGACCGCTCCCTCCGCCCACTCGTTCCAGGCATTGACGAAGACGATGCGCCGGTCGACCTCTCTGCCAGACACGGCCGCCACGGCCGCGGCCAGCCAGCGATGGAAGGTGTAGGGATTGGATCCGTACCAGATATCCGGGTTCTGTTGCCTGCGCGCCGTATTGTCGAACCCGACCATTACGCCCGGAAAGTAGTCGTCCGGCACTCCTTCGCCCAATCGGCGAACGGCATCGTTGGCCATGGCCCGATAGCCGAGCACTCGGCCCCCGAACCGTCTGGCTGCTTCGATTCGTTCAAAGGAGACCCACTCCCAGAGAGCGTTGTGCGGTGGAAAGCCAAGGCGCCCATCCAAGCCCATCTGTCCCGGGCTGCCCGTCAGGCCGTGGAACTCCTTTTCCACGTCCACGCCCATTACGAACAGCTCGCCCGCCCCGGCGTGGCGGGCGGCTTTGCGCCAGTCCTCGATGACCGAAGGAAGGTCTGGGATTTGGCCGGGCCTGTATATTGCGAGGATCGCCCGACCGTCAAGGCGCATATAGCGCTCGTCGAGCAGGATCGGCAAGACATCATCCACAAACCTGGTGGCCGGGACTTCCTCGTAGCGCTGGCCGATGAGGACGTCCGACTCGCGGCCATCCCATCGGCGGGTCCAATTCTCATTGGCCCACATCAGGCAGAAAGGCAGCCGTTGGTCGCCGCTCAGCCGATCCAGGATCGGCATTTCGAGCAATTGCTTGCCGGCGAACCAGTAGTGGTAGTACATGAAACCGGCGATGCCCGCATCTTCTGCAAGGCCGGCCTGCCGGACGACGACATCCTTCATCCGTAGGTCGTAGAACCCGAGGTCCGCGGGCAGCTTGGGTTGATCGTGACCGCGATAGACCGGCCTGGCGGCCGCGACGTTCGTCCATTCGGTGAAGCCCGGGCCCCACCACCGATCGTTCTCCGGAATTGGATGGAACTGCGGAAGATAGAAGGGGATGACGCGACAGCGGGGCAGAATAGAACTGCCGACCTCGTAGCCCTTCCAGCCGTCTCCTGCTGTCTCCGAGAGCGCGGAACGCTCGACCAGAGTCAGGCCCGCCTCGGTCGCGACTATTCCGATCAGCCTCTCGATTGCGTGGGCGGTGGTTGCGTTAACCTGTCCCGCCTCGGGCTCGAAGTCGGCGCCCGACAACCCCATGGCGCGCAGGCCCTGCAGCACGAAACCGCGAATCCAATACATCGAGCCAGCCGCGAACCTCAGCTCATGCGGAGTGTCCAGTTCCAAGCGCCGAAGGAGTGAAGCCGTAACCGACTGGTTGTCGCCCCAGTATTCCGGCCCAAGGAGGCTGCCATCCGCGGTGACAATTCCCAGCTCCGGCGAACTGGCGAAGGCACTCAGGATGGATGAGACGTTGTCGGGACTGCCGAGTAGCGAGCTCAGTAGCCGGGCGCGCCATTCTGCACCCGTTCCCTCCAGCGAATGCTGAGCCCGCCAGTCGCTCTTCTTGGTGTGGACCTTCAGGACAATCTCATACGGGTCGAGCAGGCCCGCGTTCACCACGCTGGCCAACGGCAAAATGTCCCGCCCATGGTTTGGGACGTCGAGAACGGTCACGTTGACGGCGCTACGCAAACGGCCAGGCTCGATCGCCAGAGGTGTTCCCGAAGCATTCGTAACGATCAGATCGAAACCGACCGGAATGGCCGATAGCTGATCCAGGATCTCATCGAGAAGCTCGAGAAAGTAGACGTGGAACACGACGGCAACGCGGGCCGGGGACGCGAACGGCAGATCCAACCGGTTCCGCCACACGTCCGGGAAACCCGCTACCTGTCTTCCGGCTCCTCGATCTATCCAGGCTGCGAAGTTGGCGGGCGACCTCGAATAGCCGGAGAATGCGGACGGGTTAACAACCATTACGGCATGTCGAGCGCGGCTTCTCAGGCTGGCCCGAATCCGCGACATACCCGACCTTATCCTAGCCCGTGTCAGAGGGCGAGGCACGAGGGATCTCGGTCGTGACGGGCTGCTAGCCGTGGACAGTTCATATCCAGTCTCGGATGTCGATGCCGTACCGGCGCTGTATTTCGGCCGAGACCTCAGTCCCGTCTCGCGTCACCTCCGGCTTCCTGATCAACTCTCGTTTCACGAATGGGAAGTTCAAGTCGAGCAGCCGCCTCCACCCATGTACAGTGGGATTGAGCCCCTCGCCGATGACGTTCTGATATCGGAAGGCCGCTTCAATGGTGTAGGCCTCACGGTGAAGGAGCCTGCTAAGGCCGAGCTCATATCGCTGAATCACATCGTCGCGGGAGGCCTCAACGCAAACATTCCGCCAGAACTCCATGAGAGGTGGTTCAGTGAGAACCTGGCACTTGAAACCGATGCAGTAGCTCTGGATGTGGTGCGTGTGCTGGGTGGTGTCCGTCAAGCCCCAGACGTCGGCTTTAGAGTTGTGGAAATGGCCCAGGATGTGGCCGATCGGTCTGAATGGGCCCGCAAGACTGTCATTGATCAGTAGGACTTCCTGCGCGCCGGCGACTGCCGGGTACCTGTCGAGCGCGGTTGCCCATGACCCGAAGTCATAACCCAGGTTGGGACGTCGCAGGATAGTCAAGCCCTGGGGCGCAGCGGCGGGCCACGCCAGAGGTTCCTCGCCCTGCGCCGCGCTCACCAGGGCGACGGAGTAGCCATCCGCAATGAGAGCGGCGATGAGTTCGAACACTGATCGGCTGACCCGGCTGTCGCGTGTCCAATGAGCCACGAACGCGACCCGTTCCGGTGCGGCGATCTCCGCCAGATGGTCGGCTCCCTCTGCGTGGACGCCGGTCTGTGCTTCGAGCACTCGCAACCGCTTCGCCCGTCGCAAGGGGGGGATCCTCATGGCCGACCTCGAAGGATCCACTTGGCCCGCCGCAACGGCGCCGTCAGCCGCCAAGACTTGCTGGTCCTCATCTCCCGAATGATTCCCCAGCTACCATGCAAGTCGCTTCTCGTCTGCTCCAACTCGTCGCGTTCGCGGAGCAACTCGAGTTCCAGCCTATCCGCCTGGTATGCCAGCGCGGCGAAGTCGTCCGCGGCGTCCTCCAGCTCCACCGCCCGCGCTTCGACCTCTGCCGCCCGCGACTCCAAGTCACTGGCTCGTGCCTGGACAATCGCTTCTATCTGCGCCGCGTGCAGGAGAGCGCGATCGCGGGTCGCGACGAATTCGACTTCGGCGGCGACTGCCAGGCGATCATAGTTGATGTACTCGTGAGTTCCGCTAATTTCACTGAATGGCGGAGCGTGATGCTCCTTGTCCATCACGACGACGCTGTCGTATATGTGCAGGCCGGCAAGGTCCGTTTGCCAGGGCGTAACGAGCGCT
Source organism: Chloroflexota bacterium (assembly GCA_027364875.1). Classification (GTDB taxonomy): domain Bacteria; phylum Chloroflexota; class Limnocylindria; order Limnocylindrales; family CSP1-4; genus Fen-1039. The sequence continues at coordinate 9,395 of DAHXON010000021.1, read as the reverse complement.
TGAGACTTCGAGAAGTGGTAAGCGTGAAGGTCGTCGACACGACCTTTCGTCCATTCGAGGAAGGTCGGTTCGCCGGGTTCTTGATCAGCGTACTCAGGCCAATATGAGGTGTGACAGTCCTCTACTATGTACGTCCCGCCATCGGCCAGAAGTGGGAACAGCGTCTGGACCGAGGTGACTTGCTGGCGCATTGTATGGCCGCCATCGTCCACGATCACGTCGAATGGGCCGTGCTTCTCGGCAACACCCCGCAGGAACTGAGGGTCGGCCTGGTCGCCGATCTCGACGAAGTAGCCTGGACCGGCGGCGGTCTGAGCGGCTTCGTCGATGTCCACGCCGACGAGATATGCTTGAGGCCCAAGGTAGTGGCTCAGCATCTTGAGTCCCCCGGCGCGGTACACGCCGATCTCCAGCACGTGACACGGACGCCCTCGGAACCGAGAAAGATGGCGCTGATAGATCGGGAAGTAGTGGACCCATTTATCGAGAGGACGGCCGCTCTTGTTGGCCGTGAAGAAGGCGTAGAAGGGATTGTCGGACAGGGAAGCCCAGGATTCACCTGCGTAGAACGCCACCCGGTAGCACTCGTTGACCAAGTGTCTCTCGGCGCCGACGGATCGGAGGGCATCTCCGAGTGTTCCCGCTGCTTCCGATCCGGTGAGACCGTCTGCCAGCGCCTCCTCCAGGGTTCTTCGGACCTCGTCGTCCACCTCGTCGGTCGTCGCGACCAGATCGCGCGCGCGCTCACCCTCTCCTATCGCGATCGCAAGCAGGATACTGGTCAACGTCTCCCGACTAAGCACTGGCTATCTCCCGTCCAAAGTCGTCGATGAAACGACCGGCTGCGTCGGCACTGGTGGCTTCCAAATCCCTGGCATTCGAGTGAGCCCCGGCTCCTCATCGCCGCGCCCACGAACGCGCAGTTCGTATTCTCGGTCCGCCAAGTCGAACGTGTGCCCTCGATCGACGATAGCGGTGCTCACGCGATAACTAGCGGGCTGTAGAAGCAATTCATCGACCGCGAAATCCACATACCCGTCCCCGGGCCGGACGGGCCATGTGCCTACGCGCCCGGAATTCGGCCCTGCTACGTTGACGCCAGCCTCATTGAAAAACTCGATTCCGAAGACGGCGCTCGGGATCTCATGGCTCGCCGAGTAGTACATCCGAATTGTGCACGGCTCCCCGGTCACGAGAACGGACGTTGTGGCCCCCTCGCGATCCACGTATTCAATTCGGGTCACTCGGATCTCGCCGGAACCCGGACGCTGTGGCGTCGCTGAAGGTGCGTCGGCAGCAGGCACAGCGGTCGAGTCATGCTCAACAGGTCGATTCTCGACCACTTCTTTCTGTTCCGCTGCATGATCAACCTCGTGGGCGCGAACCTCTCGATCGTTCACGTCGGCAAGGTACGCGTCCACCACGGTACGAGCCGTCCCCAACTCGCGAATCTGACCATGCTCGAGCCAGGCTGCCTGGTCGCACAGGTCGCGGATGAGACCCAGCGAGTGCGAAACGAGGACGATCGTCGATCCCCGCTTTCGCAGTTCGAACAGGTAGTCGAAGCACTTCCTCTGGAACTCCTCGTCCCCTACGGCGATGATCTCGTCGACCATCAGGATCTCCGGATCCAGGGAGACGGCGATGGCGAAACCCAGGCGAACGTACATTCCGCTCGAGTAGATCTTGACCGGCGAGTCGATGAAATCGCCGAGGCCGGCGAAATCGATGATCCGATCCATCGAGGAATCGATCTGTCGTCGTGAGAGACCCAGGATCGCGCCGTTGAGCCTTATGTTCTCCCGACCCGTCAACTCGGCGTGGAAACCGGCGCCCAACTCGAGCAAAGCCGAGACCCGCCCGTTGACCTCGACGAGGCCACTGGTGGGACGGTAGATCCCGGCCAGGACCTTGAGCGTGGTGGACTTGCCGGAACCGTTCTGGCCCATTAAGCCGAACGTCGTGCCTCGCTGGATCTCGAAAGAAGCTTCGCGGAGTGCCCAGAACTCCTTGGCTTTTGGGGCCTTCCCCCGGATGAAGCGCTCCTTTAGGCCGGTGCGCCTTTCGGTGTGCAGCCAGAAGCGCTTTGACAGCTTCTCGGCGCGAATGGCGAAGTCCGTCATATGGACTCACCAATATCCAGACCGTGCGACCTGTAGACCAGGATGGCGAGGCCGATCGCGCAGGCCGTCCAGGCGACCATGCCCAGCCAGGTCCAGATGTCGGGCACCTTCAGGTCGTAGGCCAGCGCACGCAGGGTGTCCACGAAGAGCGCGAGCGGGTTCAGGCGGACGATCGTCTGGAGCGGGATGCCGTGCCATGACTCCGGGACCAGACTGATCTGGTAGATGATCGGCGTCAGATAGAACAGCAGCTGCAGGGCGACGTTCACCAGGTGCGCGAGATCTCGGTAGTAGACGTTCATGATCGCCAGCGACACCGATAGCGCGGCCACGAACGTCACAAAGAAGACGGCCCAGAGCGGCAACAGCAGCCAGGTGGGGCCGATGCTGCCGAACAGGATCAGCACGGCGCCGAGGAGCGCGAGCTCGATTGCCGACTGCACCAGGATTGCCGTCACCCCGCCGAGGATCGGGGCATAGGAAGGGAAGTAGACCTTCTGGAGCATCGGACCGCTGGCCAGCAGAGTGGGCATGGCGACGCTGACGGTTATCAGGAAGAACGTCCACGGAATGAGGCCCGCCCAGAGCCATACCGGAAAGAAGCCGGCGCGGCCATTGCCGAAGTCGGGCGGCTGGAGCCTAAAGATCACGGAGAAGACGAGGCTGTAGGTCAGCAGCGTTGCCAGAGGGAGCATGAGCGACCAGGCCCAGCCCAGGGCAGTTCCCTTGAACCGCGACTTGAGGTCCCGCTGGGCGAAGTTCCAGATGAGCGATCGATATCGCCACGGGGAGGCGTTGGGTCGAGCGGAGCTGGTCATGCGCGATCCATCGCGGAGCTGAGCACGGCTCGCCAGGAGAGTTCCGATCGTGTCTTTGGATCCACGGCTATCGGCTTGAGGCGCCGCACTACATCCCTGGCGCGCGAAGCTGCGTTCAGTGGGCTGGAGCCTCTCTCCAGCACCTGGCGCCAGCGGGCCTTGCCAGCGCCGGTCTGTGCCTGATTCCCACCCAGAACCTGGCCCGGGTGAATCCGATAGTTGATCACTGGTTCGTCCTGGACGATCAGCCCGTCGCGTGCGGTCGCGACCAGGGTTGCCCAGCGATCGTGTAGCCAGCCCCGGGGGATCGGCATCATCCGGCGGACCATCTCCATGCTTACGGCGGACGCCGCACCTGTCACGAAGGAGCGGCGCAGCGCCGCTCGCATCCGTCCGGCCGCGTCCAGGTCCGTCCAACCCTCGGGCAACGGAAATACCTCGCGCAGGCGGCCCCCCGTAGGAGTGCCCCCCTCGTCGATCAGGAAGCCGTCGCCCGCCACGAGCATTGACCTGGATGAGTGCCGGAGGACCTCCCGCTGGCCGGCCAGCCTCGTGTCGAGCCATTCGTCGTCCTGATCGGAGAGGATGACGAACTGGAACTCGGCGACTCCGGATAGTGCCCGCTGGAAGTTCGAGGCGACTCTGGTGTTCACATCCGACTCGCCGTATCCATCAATCCACTCAACTTGAAAGGGGACGGGAGCGTTTCGCGCGATCTCACGGAGGACGTCCCGGGTCTCGTCGGTGGAGGCGTCGTCGACCACCACCACGACTGCCGGAAGGAGGGTCTGGCGAAAGATCGATTCGCACTGCTGGCGGATGAAGCGCCCGCCGTTGTGGGTGACCATCACCGCGGCCGTGTCGGCTGCGACCTCCATCCTGGCTGACTACCTCGACTGCGAATCGACAGGCTCGCTGCGCTGGCACAACGCAGGCGGCCCTGATGAAGTACTACCTCGTCCCCGAGTATGCCACAGGGGCTCCGAGTGGCGCTCCCGACCGATCGCCGGTCAAGCCGACTCGTCGCGGCGCGGGCGGATCCGGAACCGCCCTCGGAAAGCGGCGAAGTACCAGTGGAGGTAGTGAGGGAGCCACGCCCGGAGCTTGAAGTTGCTCTTGCCCGCGGTCCGGTCGCGCCAGGTCGTGGGGACTTCGGCGAGGCGCCGGCCGGCCAGCGTCGCCTTGACCGAAAGCTCGAGCGCCAGCTCGAAGCCGGCCGTGCTCTCGATGGTCACCGTGTCCAGGAACCCGCGGCTGTAGAGCTTGAAATTGTTCGTCGGGTCATGGATGGGCACGCCGCCGAACCAGTGCAGGCTCAGACCGGCGGCCCGGCTCATCGACCGCTTCATGAACGGTCCCCCCACCTGGTGGCCGCCCCGCATGTAGCGGCTCGCGGCGACCACGTCGGCACCCTCGCGTGCTTTCGCCACCATCCCGTCCACGACTTGCGGCTCGTCCGAGCCATCCGCCATCGACACGAGCACGAAATTGCCGCGCGATTCCGCGATGCCCGCCTTCATGGCGTTGAGCACTCCCCTGCCCAACTCGTTCTTGATCGGTCGGATCTCCGGGAGCTCGGCGGCCAGGGCCCGAGCCACGGGCACGGTCGTGTCCTCGTCGAAGTCGTAGACCACGAGGAGCTCGCAGGGCAGATGGATGCCGTCCAGGAGTCCCCGAATGACGGGCGCGACGGACTCGCCTTCGTTGTAGACGGGCAGCACGACCGACAGCTCGGGGCGGGCCATCTCTTCGATCATCGGCTACACCTCAGCAGGAGCCGGCACCGCCTCGGCCTCGGCGGCGTCCGCGGCAAGCCGCCCGAGCCGGACGTCCATGGCCACGAGGCTCACGGCTCCGGCCGCCGCGGACGGCAGAACGGTCATTGCATGGGCCAGGATAGCAAGCGCCAGGGCCGCGGCCGATCCGACGCCGAGGGTCTGCGCCGTCGCCGAGGCGGCCAGCTCGAACGTGCCGACGTAGCCCGGTGCCGATGGCAGGGCCGTCCCCAGGATCGTGACGGCGGCCACGAGCAACGCCGCGGCAAAGCTCATCTCCACGCCCATGGAGCGCGCCACCAGCCAGAAGATCGAGGCGTCGAGCATCCAGCAGATGGCACTCACGGCGACGGCGACCACCATCGCGAACGACCGGCTCGGGCGATCGACGCCCCGGGCGAAGTCGTCGAGGTGGCCCAGAAGCGGATCCAGCCGTCTGAGCGGCGCCAGCCGCGCGCTGACGGCGCGACCGAGCCGGACGAACGGGGCCAGGCCGACCACCACGAAGGCCACGGTGAGGCCGGAGCATGCCACGGCCACCAGAGCGGTGGCTCGGACGATCCAGTCGGGGGCGTTCACGGCCAGGGCGGCGACGAACGCTACGATCGCCAGGGTCGCGGTGTCCACGATGCGCTCCAGCACGACCGAGCCGAAGCATTCGAGGGCGGGCACTTCTTCGCGCCTCGCGATCAGATAGGCGCGTATCGGCTCGCCCAGCCGGGCGGGCAGGACGGCGTTGCCGAGGTATCCGACGAGCAGAACCGGAGGGATCCGGGTCAGCGAGATCAGCCGGCCATCCCGATGGCGTGGCAGCAGCAACCGCCAGCGCACGGAGCGGAGGACGACCTGGGCGACGATGGCGCCCAGGCAGGCGACCAGATACGCGGGATTGGCCCGGCGGAGCAGATCCGCGCTGGCGTTGAGGTCCACCGAATGCAGCACGACCAGGAGCGCAACTACGCTTATCGCCAGCCCCAGGACGCGGATGCGGATGCTGCCCGATGATCCGCCCACCTAGATCCTTCCGGCCTCCATCTCGGCTCGGATCCAGGGGATGACCTCGTCGAGCATCTGATCGAGTGTCGTCGCCGCTTCGAAGCCGAGCACCTCGCGAGCCTTGCGGACGTCCGGGACTCGCTTCTGGACGTCGTGCTCGAACGGCGGGTCCGAGACGTAGCTGAACGGCCGCTCGCCGTTGATCTTGCGCCAGACGGTGTGGGCCAGCTCGAGAACCGTGGTGCTCTGTGCGGTCGAGAGATTGAAGTCGTTGTTGACCGCCTTCGGGCTCTCCATCGCCAGCCGGATGCCGTGGGCCAGATCGCCGCCGTAGGTGTAGTGGCGGACCTGGTTGCCCTGGCCCAGGATGTGGAGCGGATCCTGGCCCTTGAGCGTCTTGAGAACCAGGTCCGGAACGACATGGCTCATGGCCAGCTTGACGTTGCCGGACATGATCTCCGCGTCGCGAAGTGCCCGCCGCTCGCCCACGCCGACGCAGTTGAACGGCCGCAGGATCGTCCAGGGGAGCTGGTACTGCTCCCAGGCGCCCTTCGCGAAGTACTCAGAGGCCAGCTTCTGGAAGCCGTAGGTGGAAACGGGTGGTGGGCTGGTCAGCTGGGCACCTTCGGGCGTCGGGTAGACGTCCGTTGACTCGAAGACCATCGACGAGGACAAGACCGTGATGCGCTCGAGGTGGCCGTTTTTGCGGGCATCGATCGCGGCCCGGAAGGTGGCTGACAGGATGGCCGCGTTCTCGGCGAGGAGATCGAAGGCAAACTCGTGGAAGTAGCTGATGCCGCCGATCATCGCGGCAGCGGCGACCACCTGATCGCAGCCGGCGGCAAGCTCGCGCATCAGCGCCTCGTCCTTGGCGTCGCCCCGGACGAACTCGTAGTTGGGGTGCGAGTCGTAGCTCTTGGCCGTGTCGCCGTACTTGCTGAAGTTGTCCAGCCCAACGACGGTGTGCCCCGCTTCGAGAAGCTCGGGGACCAGGTAGCCGCAGATGAAGCCTGCGGCTCCGGTGACGAGTACCTTCACATCTCCTCCAGTGACGGTGGGCCTAGAGATCGATCCCGTCCACGAGACCCCAGATGTCGACGACCTTGCGGCCCCGGAGATCGGCCTGCCGGTATACCTGGTGGGGCGCGCCGATGACGAGGATCTCGGAGTCCGCCAGAACCTTGTCCAGAGGCAGCAAGCGAGAGTCAGAGACGTACGGATCCGTGCACAGGACGCGTGCCCCGGACCAGAGCAGGAGCTTTCGCAGCTTGAAGCTTAGCGAGGACCGGATGTCATCCGACTCGGCCTTGAATGCCATGCCGAGGAGACCGACATTGCGGCGCCGAAGATCGCCGTACTTCTTCTCCATGGCGCTCACGATATAGGCGGGCATGCCCTCGTTGACCTGCATCGCCGCCTGGCCGAGGCCGAAATGATCGGACGTGAAGGCCGCGAGCTGCATCGTGTCCTTGAGCAGGCACGGCCCGGCGGCAAGGCCCGGACCCGGCAGGTCGCGCGCACGTGGGTAGTCCGTCTTGATGGCCCGCAGCACGCTCGTGTAGTCCACGCCCGCCTCGTGGGCGATCTCGAAGAACTGGTTGGCGGCCGCGAACTTGATGTAGCGCCAGGCGTTCGTGAAAAGCTTGGCGAGCTCGGCCTCTTTGGTCGTGGTCCTGATGATGTGCGGAGTGACGTTGCGGAAGAGGGCCTCGGCCCGGTCGCCGGCAGCTTGCTCGTCCGCACCGATGATCTGGGGAAGCCCTGAGAGCTCTTCGAGGGCGTGACCCTCGGCGATACGCTCCGGACAGAACGCCACGTCCACCTCGCACGCCTGGTCCGCGAGGGCTTTGGCGATGTACTCCGTGGTGCCCGGGTAGACGGTCGAGCGCAGGACCAGGAGCGTGCCCGGTTGCAGGTGTGGGGCGATCTGGTCGACTGTCTTCTGGAAGACCGTCATCGAGGGATTGAGGAACTCGTCGATAGGCGTACCCACCACCACGACGACGATCTTCGTCCGGTCGAGCATGTCCGCCGAAGTCGTCAGCTCCAGCCGTCCGGTCGGCATGACCTGGGCAAGCAGCTCGTCGGCGCCGGACTCCAGGAACGGCATCTCGCCGCGTCCGATTCGTTCGACTGTCGAGGCCGCGATGTCGACGATCCCGACGCGCAACCCGGCCTGGGCAAGGGCGAGGCTCAAAGGCAGGCCGACGTGGCCTCCGCCGCCCAGGATGACGACGTCTAGACCCACGGCCTGGCTGCTCGACTGGTCAACGTGGCGCGACGTATCCGTTGTCATTGGTCCCTCGACCTTCGCCCCTCGGCGTCCTCGAACGATGCGGTCTGACTCTAGCAGACGAGGACTTGGGTGTGAGCCGTGGGCGCTACGTCAGGCAGGGTGTCGCCTTCACGCCCGGCTGACCATAGTACAAACTGTCCTGTCCGAAATACGCGACCGAGAGTCCGGCGACCTGGTTGAGGTCCAGCCTGCTCGTCCAGGTCCCGCGGGTCGTGGACGAATCGGGGTGCCAGCTGTACGGGGGCGACAGCACGCAGTTCTCTATCGACGTCAACGTCTGGCCGATCTTGACGTAGTTCTTGGCCGTCTTGAGCGGGAAGTCCGTGGCGATGCTGCGCGACGCGAGATTGAGCAGGGTGTTGAGCTTGGGCACGGCCGAGGCGCTCAGGACCTTCCGCTCCAGGGCGACGAGCAAGCCCTGCTGCCGGTCCGCTCGAATGTAGTCGCTGCCGCCGTTCTCGCGGGATCGGGCGTAGAGCACGGCCGTGGCGCCGTCCAGGTGATGCGGTCCCTTCGTCATGATGATGCCCGTGTCCGGGTCGTTGATGTTCCTTGGGTTGTACACGTCCACGCCGCCGATCGCATCGACCATCTTGGCGAAGCCGTCCATGTCCACGGCGGCGTAGTAGTTGATGGGCACCCCGATGAGGAAGCTGATCTCCTTCTCGAGGGTCGTCATGGGATCGTCCGGCGACTTGAGCTTGCCGTTGTCCACGTACGAGAGGACGCTGTTGAGCTTGAAGATGGACCCGACCCAGGGCCCGTAGTACATCTGGAATCCGGCGGTGTCGCGCGGGACGCTGATGATCGAAACCTTGCGAGTCTGCGTGTCCACGCTGACGACCATGAGCGTGTCCGTGAGGGCGTGAGTCCGGCCGGCCATGAAGTCGATGCCGACGAGCAGGAAGGTGATCCGATTGGGGTTGGGGGGCTTGCTGGGCGAGCTGGCGGGCATGGGATTGACGGCCCAGACCGGGGCCGCGGTGGCCTGATAGCCCGGCGGCGTGGGTGTGGGCTTCGCGGTCGCCGTCGGGGAGAGTGCCGGCGTGGGCGAGGAGACGGCGAAGAAGTCGTTGTTCTGCACGTCCACGGACAGCTGGTACCAGATCCAGGCGCCGCTCGCGGCGAGGCCGTGCATGCCGACGATCGCGGCCACGAGACCGATGGCCACTGCCGACTCGAACGAGCGCCAGCGGCGCCTGAAGTCGAACCGGCCGAAGGCATGCAGCACGGACGCGATCCGCCAGGCCCCGAAGATGGTTATGGCCAGGATCACGGCGACGACGTACGTCTGGTCCCAGAGGCTCGTCGCCACGAGAACCGGGTCGGTGCCGATCTCGTAGAGGACCAGGATGGCGAACAGCGCGGCCGGCACGGCGAAGAAGGC
>DAHXON010000020.1:29565-44100 GCA_027364875.1 Chloroflexota bacterium | reverse complement strand
TCGTGATGGTGCTTACCGCGACCGGGGCGTTGCGGTCGGTGTTGGATCCGTCGCCGAGCTGGCCGTAGCTGTTGCTGCCCCAGCACATGAGCGACCCGCTCGAGAGGCGCGCGCAGGTGTGGAAGCCGCCGGAGCTCACCTGAGTGGCCGTCGTGATCGTGTCGACTGCGACGGGGGCGTGGCGCTCGGCGTTGGATCCGTCGCCGAGCTGGCCGTAGTCGTTGTGGCCCCAGCACATCACCGTGCCGGTCAGGGTGAGCGCGCAGGTGTGGTACTGGCCGGTGGTCACCTGGGACGCGGCCGGAAGGTTGTCCACGAGGACGGGCGAGGTCCGCTGGGTGGTGGTTCCGTCGCCGAGTTGACGGTAGTTGTTGCGGCCCCAGCACATCACCGTGCCGGTCGTCGTGACGACGCAGGTGTGGTACATGCCCGCGCTGATGGAAGCTGCGTTGGTGATCCCGCCGACGGCGACCGGAGTAGATCTGTTCGTGGTCGTCCCGTCGCCGAGCTGACCGTAGGTGTTCTGGCCCCAGCATTCCACTCCGCCGTAGGAGAGCACTGCGCAGGTGTGGTTGGCACCGGTGCTGATCGCCGTCGCGACGACCCGGACGGTGACCAGGAGCCCGGCCCCGTTGTTGTGCGTGCCGTCGCCGACCACGATGTGCTGCTGACCCGCGCCGTAGAGCCGCATGGCGCCGTTCGACGACCCGGCGACGGCTGCCACTCCGGCCGTGAAGTTGATGCTCGTGGTGGCACCGAACGGCTGGGCCGCACCCGCGCCGTCGCTCACCGTAGGCCCGAAAGGAGAGTTGGGCACGACCGTCGCGCCGGAGAAGGTCAGGTTGTGAGCTCCCGTGTAGCCGCTCGCGACGTTCCCGTAAGCGTCGATGGCCTGGATCGTGAGGTTGTCCGCGGCGCCGGCGATCGGAGTCGTGGTCGCGGCCGAAAGGACGAAACCGGCGATCGCGCCACCGGCGACGGCGAACTCACCGGTGGTGCCGGTGAGCGTTCCCTCGGTTGCCGTGATTTTCGTGGTGGCGGAGGCGTCGTAGAGGGTGACCGTGGCCGTGGCCGCCCCGCCGGAGAACGTGACCGAGCTCTGGCCGATGCCACAGGCGCCTCGGGCGGGATATGCGGGGGCGGTCCCGCCGGGGCTGGGCTCGGGACCCGAGAAGGCCACGCACTTCACTCCGGAGTACGCGGTTGTCGGGTTGCCGTAGCCGTCCGTGGCCGTGATGGAAACCGAGAACGACACGCCCGCGACCTGGCTCGACGGCGTCGCGACGCTGAAGGCAGCGACCGCGCCGACGCCCACGCTGAAAGCTCCAGTGGCGCCGTTCATGCCCGTCGGCGCGTCGGTAGCGGTGAGGATCGTGGCGGGCGCGGGGTTGTAGAGAGTGATCGGAACGGGCGTCGCGAATCCGCCGGAGAAGGTCACGCTGCTCTGGTTCGCTCCGCACCCACCGCGCGCCGGATAGGTCGGCGCCGTACCGTTCGGGCTCGAGGCGGGCCCGGAGAAGACCAGGCACTTCGCACCCGTGTAGCCCGTTGCGGTGTTGCCGTACGCGTCCCTGGCGGTGATCGAGATGCCGAACTGAACGCCGGCAGTCTGGCTGGCGGGCGTGGGGATCGCGAAAGAGGCGAGAGCGGCCGCGCTCACGGTTACCGACACGCCCGCGCCGTTCGTGTGGCCGCCGCCGTCGGCGACGAGGATGCTCGCCGTTTCGGCCCGATAGAGAGTCGCGGGAGCCGTAGCCACCCCGGAAGAGAAGGTGACGGCGCTCTGACCCGGAGCGCATGATCCGCGGTCGGGATAGGCGGGCGCGGTTCCGTTGGGGCTGGGATTCGGGCCGGAGAAGCTCAGGCACTTGACGCCGGCGTAGGCGGTTACCGTGTTACCGGCGGAATCGAGGGCCGTGATGGTCAGGTTGTCCGCGGCCCCCGCTGTTGGCGTCGTCGTGGCGGCACTCATCGCGAAGTGGTCGAGCGGCCCCGAAACGAGCACGACCTGGGCCGGCGCACTGATGGCCGTCCACGAACGCCACAGGGCCGTGACGGTGTATGTGTAGGTGCCTCGAGCCAGTCCGGTATCCGTGCAGGTCAGGACTGCCGCCGGAGATACGGACGTGGGGCAGTCGCCGGACGGGCTGGCACCATCGCGTCGCACGTAGTAGATGACCGGGCCGGAGCCCGGGGGAGTGATCGCCGCCCAGGTCAGCGTCGCCGTGCCCGCGCCGGGATTGCCCGCGACCGCGGACGCGGCGAGTGTTCCGGCTCCGCCGAGGCCGCCCCCCGCGCCGCCGGCGGACCAGTACGCGCTGGCGGTCCCGCCGACAACGAGCGCAACCGCGAAGCCGGTCAGGCCGGCAAGGCGCCTGCGCATCGAGTACAGGCGCCGGCGGAGCGGTCGGTCGGCTGAGACCCTCACGAATGGGCACTCCCGCCGTAGGTCAGGACGAAGCTCTTGCCCTTGCAGACGTCCTGGTTGACGTCAGGCAGGTTGAGGAGCGTGATCTGCGGGGCCCGCGGCGCGGTGGTCAGAGTCACGCGGGCGCGGGCCGAAACCAGGATCGGATTGGCGGTGCTGGCGTTCGACTGGGTGATCCGGATGTTGGCCGCGCTCTTGCAGCCCGGAGGCGAGCTATCCGGCGCGATGGCCACCGTCAGCGCCGTGACGTAGATGGGCGTGTCGTTCGGGTTCGTCAGCGTAAGCCTGATGGGCACGAGCGCGCCGGGCGCCAGATGTGCCGCGCCGCCGGTGATCGAGAAGTCCGGGCCGGCGGTGCTGGCGTTGTTGGTGGAAGCCGCTGTGGGAGAGGCGGCGACGTCCACGCCGGCGACCGCTTCGGAGGCGCTGGCCTTGGGTGTCGCGGAGCCGGCCGCGATGGCGGGCTGAGTGGGAGTCGGAGTCGGAGATGGTGGAGTGGGGCTGGGGCTGCCGTGCAGGTAGTCGACCGTGAGTCCGCCGAACGCAAAGAAGAGCGGCAGCAGCAACAGGAACAGGAGGCCACGCCGCCGCCTGTCCTTCCTGGGAGCCGCGCCCGAAGGCGCCGCGCCGAACGGAGCCACGCCCGATCCGCCGATCACGTCAGTCAAGTCCTCTCGCTGCCACTGCCGGTCATTCGTGGGGGCGGCGCACTTGGGTGCCGCCCTGTTCGTGAGGCGGCGCCTGTGGGCGCCGCCCCACCTGCCCCAGATTGACTACGGGATCGAGTAGCCGAGGTTGACGGTTGCGCCCTTGCAGGCGTCCTGATTGACCGGCTTGTTGACGAACTGGATGGTCGCGCCGCTCCAGGAACCGCCGACTCCCACCGGAATTTCGGCGCCGACTGTCATGGTGGCGTTCGCGAGGGCGAAATCCGTGGCGTCGCAGGTTCCGGCAGGAGCGCCGGTGGCCTTCTGGACCGAAGAGATGCTGACCGTCACTGTCGAGATGAATACCGGGCCCGAGTTCCCATTGTCGAAGTTGCCGCTGATGGTCTGAGGGCTGTCGCCGGGATACATGGGAGCGAGAACGCTCGTCTGGACGACGGTCACGGCGTCCGTGCCGGAATCGGCGGCGGCGGTCCCGGAGCCGTTGCCGTTGGCCGTCCAGTACGCCATCGCCACGCCGCTCGCGGCGATTACGGCGACCAGGCCGATTGCCATCGGAAGGAAACGTCGCCTGCTGAACCTCTTCATCTGGATGCTCCCTTTGTGTTGGTCCTGCGAGATGAGTGCGACCCGGTGGCCGAGGTCGAAGGTCCTGACGTGACGGTTCCGATCTCGATCGCCGGTCTGCGAGGAACTACGTAGGTGCCCGGTGCCGATCGGCACCGCTCTCCGTACCTCGCCCCAGGACGGTAGGACCATCAAACCCCCTGTTTGGGGAGGCCACAACGGGACGACCAGCGGTGACGTGCTGGTACGTTAGTCCCATTAACTGTCAACGCTCCCTTGCCGATGGCGTTGCGCCGCTGCGCCTGACCATCGGCGGGGGCAGGTCAGGGGCCCCGGAGGACCGAAGACGGACGCCGGCAGGCCGGCCCCGGTACCAATCGGCCACGCGCGGAGCCTTTCCGAGGTTCTAGCTGGACCTGCCCGCCGCGCGACGCTCCACGAGCAGCGTCCAGGCGGCGTCCGGATCGCCCACGCCCAGAAGGAGCGCTTCGGTCTGGCAGCCGATGGCGGGAACCCGTTCTCCTCCGCCGAGCCGGGCGCCGGCCGCCTCGAAGACCTCGAAAGCGCCGTCGCTTACCAGGTCCGCCCAGGCGTGGCGGATGCCGGCGCGCAGGATGAGGAACGCGGCGGCGCGGCCGATGACCCGGTCGCGCAGGAAGAGCTCTCCGGCCGAGGCGAGGGCGGCACGTTCGTCAGAGTCGGCCGCCGGGCCGTCCACCGAAAGCAGGCCGAGCAGATCGAAGAGCGGATGGAGCCACTTGCCGCGGCTGCAATAGAGCGGCGGCGGCGCGTCGCGCGCCTCACCCGCCTCGCCATCCTCGCCCGCGGGCCCCAGCACCGCCAGCGGCCAGAGGGCCATGGTGGCCCCTTCCGGCAGGGGCGGAATGCTCGAAGGGCCGGCCGCGCGGTCGCTCACCGGTATCTCACGCGTAACTCACGCACTGGCGAAGGCTGCCGGTGACCCGGGCAGCCAGACTGCCCCGCGCTGGAGCATCAGCGAGCCGCGTCCGCCTCACCGCGGGTTCGGCCGATCTCGAAGTGCTCGAGCAGCCGGATGGCCGCGTACCCGCCGAAAGCGATGATCGCCACGCCCGGGATGCCGAGGCGCAGAACGTCGAGGCCGGCGCCAACGCTGCCGCCGCGAGCCAGGTCGAGCCCGAAGCCCACGAGCTGCATCGAGATCGCGGCCAGCAGCAGCAGCCAGGGGTTGAGGCGCGCCCGGCTGCCCAGCGACGCGGCGATCGCCGCGATCAGAAGCCCCTGCACCAGGACGGTGGCGAGCATCTCCGAGGGCGGCATGCCGGTCAGCGCGTAGTTGACCAGGGGCGAGGCCACGGCCGTGAGCGCGCCCGCCGCAAAGCCGAAGCGGTACCCGGCGACGAGGGTGAAGAAGAAGATGGGCAGGAAGATGAGCCCTCCCTGCGGCACCGAATGAACGGCCATCGGCAGGAGCAGGTTGCCGGCGGTGAAGGCCGCGGCAAAGCCGTACAGGCGCAGATCGCGAAGGCCAAGGACGGACTGCCGGAGCGGGACGGCGGACGCTACGAGGGACACGGGCAGGCTCCTTAGCGGGATTCGAAGCGATTGTAGTCCGTTACCGGCCACTCTCGATCGCGGTCGAGACTTCCGGGGATTTCGACGCGGTCGGGATCTCGGGCTGCCCCTCCTCGACTGGTCGCTTGCCGGCAACCCTGACGAGAACGCTGCTCAGGCCGATCGAGAGGGCGAGCGCCGTGAGCAGGGCGGCGTAGATCTCGTCGGCCAGCGAACCCGCGGCGACCAGGGCCGAAGCCAGGACGAAGCTGAATTCGCCGATCTGGCCCAGGCCTACCGCCGTCTGGAGCGGCCTCGAGCAGACTCCGGTGAGTCGCACCAGGACGTAGGACGGCACGCCCTTGGCCAGCACGATCAGTACGACGAAGAGTGCCAGCCAGCCGAGTCCCCGGCTCAGCGCCGCGGGGTCGACGAGCGTCCCGATCGCGACGAAGAAGAGGACGGCCAGGAGATCCCGGAACGGCAGCAGCCGCTTCCGAGCCTCGGCCGATTCAGGGCTTTCGGCGATGGCCAGGCCGCCCACGAAGGCCGCCAGCGCCAGGGGGACGCCGAATACCACCGAACCCGCGCCGGCAAGGGCGAAGCCGCTCGCGACCGAAACGATGAGGAAGAAGTCCGGCGTATTCGCGACCGCCCGAAGCACTCTGGGCAGTATCCACGCGACGGCCAGCGCAATCGCGCCGAAGGCGATCAGACCGAGGATCGTGAGGAACAGCCCCCGATCGTTGCCGCCGACCGCGGACAGCAGGATCGCGGCGAGGGTAACACCGGTGAGGTCCTGCAGGATGCCCCAGCCGAGCAGCGCGGCCTCGGTCTGCGGATCCGTGGTCCGGCGGACGCTTCTCGTCATGTTGGCGATGACCACGCTGGACGACAGCGCGACGCACAGGCCCAGCACCGCCGCGGGAATCGTGGCGACGCCCAGGGCGACGAACACTCCCGCCGAGATGGCCGTGGACAGCAGCACCTGGAACGGCGCCGCCAGGATCAGGTGGGCGTGGTCGCGGCGGAGCCTGATCGGGTCCACCTCGATGCCAACTTCGAAGAGCAGCAGGACCACGCCAAGGTCGGCGAGCAGCTGCAGCCGGTCCCGGTCGGCGATGTAGCCGGGAGTGAATGGCGAGACGGCCAGGCCCACCACCAGGTAGCCGACCACGGCGGGCAGGCTCAGCCGGCGAGCCACCCAGCCCGCGCCGACGGCGGCCAGGAGCACCAGTCCGAGCTCGAGGATGGCCGGCGCGGTGTTGTCCATCGTCGGATCATATGTCGGACGCAGACGGGGATCGCGCCATTCCCTGCCTTTGCGAGCTCTACGAGGCCACGGGCCCCCTGCGTTGGGCTCCGCGTGGCCCGCGGCCGAATGCCTCGGTGCGGTCCCGTCCCGCGGCCTTGGCCCGATACAGGGCAACGTCTGCCGCAGCAACGAGGCCTGTCTTGTCGGACGCGTGACCCGGATAGCAGGCCACGCCCGCGCTGGCGGCAAGCGTGCCGGCCACGATCGGGTGGGTCTTGATCGCGAGCCGGATTCTGTCCGAGATCCGGACCGCCTCGCCGGCGCGCGTTCGTGGCAGCAGGATCGCGAACTCGTCGCCGCCCAGACGGAAGCTCAGATCTCGCTCTCGGATTGCCGAGTCGATGGCCTGACCGACGGCCTGCAGCACCGTGTCCCCAGCCGGGTGGCCGTGCCGATCGTTGTAGCTCTTGAAGCCGTCGAGGTCGAGCATGATCAGGGCGCAAGACCGGGTTTCGTCTCTCCCGAGCGTCTCGAGGCGGGAATCGAAGGCGCCCCGATTGAGCAGCCCGGTCAGCGAATCCTTCTCGGCCCGGTTCCAGACCGCGCGGTGGGCTTCCGCATTCTGGAGCGCGATCGACGCCTGGACGGCGAAGAGTCGCACGAGCTCGAACTCGGCAGCGGTGAAATGCGACTCGGCTCTGCCCATGCGACCCAGGTTGAGCGTGCCGACGATTTCACCGTGGACCACGAGTGGAACGACGATCAGGGACTCGGGCTCGTCGGGCGTGCCCGGGATCGTGGTCGCGCGTGCGTCCAGATGAGCGTCGTTCACGCACTGGGCCTCGGCATGCTCGACCACCCAGCCCGTGACCCCGGTGCTGATCGGAAACGTCGTGCCCAGGATCAGCTGTGCGAAGCGGTCCCGCGCTTCCATCGGCCTCATCAGACCAGCCGCCCGATCGATCCTGTAGATCGTGAGATTGTCGTAGGCAAGGAGTGTCTTGAGCGAGTCGGCCACGAGGTCGAGCACGCCCTGTGGATTGAGGGTCGACAGCAGCTGCTCGTTGATCTCGAGGAGCCGGCGCTGCGTGTCAAGGGCTCGCCGCGCGTTCGTCGTCGTCTCCCACCAGCTGTCCCCGACTCGCCAGACGAGTGCGTACACGAGGGCCAGCATGACTCCCGACTCGATGAGCGACTGCGGCCAGTCCACGACGCCGACCACGCGAGTCAGATCGCCGTGGACGTACGCCGCCGCCTCGCCCAACATGCCCGCGACGAACGCGAGAACGAACATGCCCGCCAGTCGCTTGCCCCGATGCTCCGGCAGAGCCAGCAACGCGCCGGCCAGGGGCAGGATCGCGGCCGCGTCCAGGCCGTAGGGCATGAGGGCCCCCGCCTCCGTCCCCAGCCCCATCAGGGCCACGCCGGCGATCGTCAGGCCGTAGGACGGTCGATTGATCCGGAGTATCGAGGCCGCGGCAACCAGAGAGGCACCGCACGCGGCCGTGGCAATCATGACCATCGGCAGACTTCCGGCCGGGGCAGCCGCCAGCTCGACCAGCAGTAGCGCGCCCGTCACGAGCGCACACAGGATCGCCGCGAAGGCAAGGGGTCCGGCGTGGTTTGGAGCCGATCCGAACCAGCGCCCCCTTATCCAACGCCAGGCTCGCGCATCGCGCAGAAGCTCGGTTGAGAGGCTCATCCGAATCCATCTTGTAGTGCGATCGAAGGCCCGATCACAACTGGCCAAGAAGTACTATCGGCCCACCTGGCGCGACGCGATGAACGATGTCGTCGGGCGGCGGAACTCCGGGCCTGCCGGCCAGGGCGAGGGCTGGAAGTCGTTCGGCCCCAGGCGTCGCGCCCCGTCGCGCTCCCGCTTCGATGGCGCCCCCATCCCGGTCGCGCTCGCCCCGAGCGCCACGTGACGTTCGGCCCTTGGAGCGAGTCGGACGCGATCCTAGGCTCGGCGCGGGTCGGACCGGCGTAGACCGCGCTCGCGGACAGGTCCTGTGAGTTGCGGAGGCGCGCCATGGGCGGCGTGCTGAGTGGTCGGTCTGGGCTTGCCCATCGGCTCCGGCGACCGCTCGCCTTCTTCGACCACCTCGGGTTTCTCGAGCGGCTCTGGGGCTTCGGGAGCGTCTACGCCAAGACGCTTCGTGATTCCCGGTTCGTGACCCTCGGCGTGGCCGCGCTCGTGAGCCTCACCCTGGTCGCGGGCGGCAGCGCCATGTCGAGCGCGTACGGCACTCCCCAGACGCGCGCCCAGATGGCCGACTACGCGAGCCAGATTCCGTCGGCCCTCGTTGGCGTCTACGGCAAGCCCGTCAACGTCGATACTCTCGGCGGGTTCGTGTCGTGGCACTACGCGGGTCTATTCGCCCTGATCACCGGCCTCTGGTGCGTGCTGGCGCTGTCCGCGACTCTTGCCTCGGACGTCCGGCGCGGCAGCCTCGAGTTCGTGCTTGCCTCGCCTATGACCCGCCGCGCGGTGGCCCTTCAGAAGCTCGCCGCGCACCTGACCACTCTGACCGCGGCGATGGCCATCGTGGCGGCGAGTGCCTGGCTGACCGGACTCGTCTTCGGAACGATGCCCGGCGATGGCATCTCTCCGCCGGCTGCCCTCGCGTTCGCTCTTCGACTGGGCTTGATGGCGCTCCTCGCCGGTTCGATCGCCTTCGCCGTTGCCCCGTTCCTGGGCAACCGGAGCGCAGCCGGCGTCGCCGGGTCCATCATGCTCGGCAGCTACGTGGTCCACGGCTGGGAAACGGCCATTCCGGCATTCCGCTCGATCGCCGGTCTGACCTGGTTCTCCTGGGCCGAGAACCACATCCCGCTGGCAGGCTCATACGACTGGCCATCGCAGATAGCGCTCGCGATTGCCGCGGCGGTTCTTCTCGCGATTGGGGTCGAAGGCTTCGTCCGGCGCGACATCCTTCCGGCCAATGGGATCTCCCTGCCGCACTCGCCGCGCCGATTGCTGGGCCTGGGCGGCCCGGGCGCCAGGTCGTTTGGCGAGCTGCTGCCGACGAGCCTGGCCTGGGGCCTCGGCCTGGCAGCGTTCGGCTTCGTGATGGCGGCCGCGAGCCGGTCGTTTGCCGAGGGGATCCGGGACTCTCCGGACATCCTGAAAGTGGTCCAGCAGTTCTTCCCGGCAATGGACATCACCTCGCCGGGCTGGTTTCTGGAGATGGCCTTCACGGAGTTCGGCTTCGTGCTCGTCGGCCTTGCCGCCGCGACTTTCGTGGCCGGCTGGGCCTCCGACGAAACCTCCGGGCGCCTGGAGATGCTGCTCGCCACGCTCCTGCTCGCCGGGGCGATCGGGCTCGGCGCGGCCATCGCCGGAGGTGACGCCACGACGCCGGCCATCGGTACGGCGGCGCTGGGGATCTACGGGATGGCCCTTGCCGGGATTGGCTGCGCCTTCGGGGCCATCGGGCGGCCGTCGTGGGCAGGACCGGGCGTGGCTCTCTTCGCCCTGGCCACGTTCCTAGTGGATTTCCTCGTGCCGGCGCTCAACTGGCCCGATTGGGTCCACCAGCTGGCCCTCAGCGCTCACGTTGGTCAGCCCATGATCGGCGCCTGGGACGGCCCCGGGATGGCGACCTGCGTGGCCATCGCGGTCGTGGGCATCGTGGTCGCCGGGGCGGCAATGCGCCGCCGCGACGTGAACGCGTAGCGGCTGCGCGGCGGCTACGAGGCGCGGGGCTCGCGTCCGGGGACCGCCGCCGGCAGCTCCACCGGTCCCGCGGACCCGACCTGGGCGAGCACGACTTCGAGAGCCGGCCCTATGGCCGTGAAGGCCGAGTAGACGACGTCGTGCGGTTCGCCGGGACAACCCGCTTCGACCCAGCGGTTGAACGCCGAACGAACCACGGCCTGCGCCGTCGTCGAGATGATCTCGGG
Source organism: Chloroflexota bacterium (assembly GCA_027364875.1). Taxonomy (GTDB): domain Bacteria; phylum Chloroflexota; class Limnocylindria; order Limnocylindrales; family CSP1-4; genus Fen-1039. The sequence continues at coordinate 33,746 of DAHXON010000020.1, read as the reverse complement.
ATGGATGTCGGTCGACGGATCGACGCCGAGCCGGCGCGAGATTGCCCCCGCGATGGCGTGCGACCACTGTGTCTGGAAAGAGAAGAGACGGGCGGCGAGCACGGGCTCTCTCCGGGACAGCCGGTAGATGCCGGCGGTGATGTCGCGGTCCGAGAGGTACTCGTCGGAGAGTCGAGCCCAGCCGCGGCGCAACGTCTCGAGGACTGGCTCGTCCGGAGCAGCGTCGGCGAGCACTTCGTTCACGAGCTCCAGCTTCCCGGCCGGGTCGACGAGGATCACGTCTTCCTTCGCGTCGAAGTAGCGGAAGAACGTGCGCGGCGAAACGTCCGCGGACTCGGCGATCGCCTCGATAGTCGTTTGAGCAAAGCCGCGTTCCTCGAACAACCGGAATGCGGCCCGAACCAGCGCCAGACGCTGCCGCTCCTTCTTGCGCTCTCGGAGGCCGGTCATCGCCGGAGTCTAGAGAGCGTCGTCATCTTGTGTCAAGTGTCACATAGTGACATTTGGCACTATAGGCCAGCGTGTCACGACCTTAGTCTCGGGCATCGTCGGAAAGGCGGGAACCCCGGCGCCACCGACACGTACGCCAGCGGCGCTGCTGGAAAACGGAGGTCCCGCCATGGCCCTGGCCGTCCACACCGAGCGGCTGACCAAGTACTACGGCCGGCGACGCGGCATCATCGACCTGAACCTCGAGGTGGAGTGCGGCGAGGTCTTCGGCTTCCTTGGACCCAACGGCGCCGGCAAGACGACGACGATCCGGCTGCTGCTCGACTTCATCCGGCCGACGCGCGGCACGGCGGAGGTTCTGGGCCTCCGAACCGATGCCGAGGCCGTCGCGATCCACTCCAGAACCGGGTATCTCGCCGGCGAGTTCAGTCTGTACGACCGTTTCAGCGGCGGCGAGACCATCGCCTATTTCGCGAACCTTCGAGGCGGGGTGGAGCCGGCGTACCAGCGCAGCCTCGTGGAGCGGCTCGGGCTCGACCCCTCTCTCCGGTACCGTGAGTACTCGAAGGGCAACAAGCAGAAGGTGGCCCTGGTCGTTGCCTTCCAGCACCGGCCGGAGCTGCTGATCCTCGACGAACCCACTTCCGGACTCGATCCGCTGGTCCAACAGGAGTTCCTGCGACTGCTCGCCGAGGCTCGCGCGGACGGCCGAACCGTCTTCCTGTCGAGTCACGTCATCGGCGAGGTGGAGCGGAGCTGCGACCGCGTGGCGATCGTCCGCGAGGGCCGCCTGGTTCGGGTGGATAAGGTCGAAGCTCTGCGCGATCTCTCGGGCCATCGGGTCGAGCTTCGCTTCGCGGGTCCGGCGCCCGCCGAGGCGTTCGAATCCATGCCCGGCGTGAGCGAGCTCTCGGCCGACGGGCCGGTTCTCCGGATGCGCGTGGCCGGTCCCATCGCGCCCGTCGTCAGGGCCGCCGCCGGTTTCGATCTGGTCGACCTGCTGAGCCGCGAGCCGTCTCTGGAGGACGTCTTCCTGGCCGAGTACGGGATGGAGGCCGTCGATGTCCGCTAGGCTCCCGGGCCTCGGGCTCCGGTCTCGTCTCGAACGGTCGCCGCGCTCGGCCTCGCCGGTGCGATGGCCGCTGCACGGTCCATCGAGCGTGTTCGCCAAGGGGATGCGCGACAGCCGCCGCTCCATTCTGATCGCCGGAATCGGGCTCGGGCTGTTCGTCTTCTTCTATGGCAGCTCGATCGGTACCAACTACGCGACCCTGGCCAGCCGCCTCGATGCCATCGAATCCACGCAGGCGGTGGCGGCGATCGGATCGATGACCGGCCAGCCCATCAACGCCACGACGCTCGGGGGCTTCCTGAGCTGGCGCGTTGCCAACCTGATGCCGCTCCTGTTCGGCGCGTGGTCGATCCTGGCGCTGTCGGGCACTCTCGGGGGCGAGGTCCGATCGGGCAGCTTCGAGGTCCTTGGCGCCGCTCCCCTCTCGCGGCGCCGGATCGCGCTCGAGAAGGTTGCCGTTCACCTGGTCGGTCTGGCCACAGCCGTGGTGTTGATCGCAGTTCTGACCTGGCTCGCCGGGGTCGCGTTCGCCCGGCTGCCCGGCGACGACATCGGGCTCGGCGCCGCGCTCGTCCAGTTCGCCGCCATGGCGTTGTGCGGGCTCGCCGGCGGAGCGATCGCCTTCGCCGCGGCCCCATGGGTCGGGCGCGGGGCTGCGGCCGGCATCGGGGCGATCTCGCTCGCAGCTGCCTACTTGATCGACGCCTATTCGGGCACCGTGCCGGCGTTCGATTCGATAAAGGACGTCTCGTGGCTGACGTGGACCGCCGCCGAACGGCCGATCGCGCGCAGCTGGGACAACGCCTCGTTGCTGCCGCTGGCCGTCCTGATCGCCTGCCTTCTCGCGATCGGAACCGTCGGCTTCGAGCGGCGCGACGTCGGCGCGACGATCCGGCTGCCCAGGCTCGGCCTGCCGGGCCGCCCGTTCCTGATCCGCGGCCCCGCGCGGGCCGCGTTCCTCGCGGCCACACCGGCGGCTCTCGTCTGGGGGCTTGCCATCGGCTCCTATGCCTGGCTGATCGGCCTTTCGGCTCCGGGTTTCGCGGATCAGTTCCGTGGCGATTCGAACGCCGCACGACTAATGGATACGTTCTTCCCCGGCCTCGACTGGCGGACGACCGGCGGGATGCTGCAGATCGTGTTCTTCGATCTGGCACTCCCTTTCATCGCCCTCGCGGGCGCCGTCCTCGTGGCCCGGGTCGCCTCGGACGAGTCGGAGCGACGGCTGGACCTGCTGCTCTCGACGCCGCTGCGACGGGGAGCCTGGCTGGTCGCGTCCGGAGCGGGCGTTTATGCCGCCCTGGCGGCGCTCTGCCTGGTGGTCGCCGCCGCCACGGCGCTCGGGGCGATCCAGAGCGGCAGCGACCCATTGAAACCGTTCTTGGGGATCTTCCCAGGCGGTCTGTACGCCGCCGCGCTGGCCGGGATCGGTCTTGCTCTGTTCGGCCTCGGCCGGGGAAGTCTCGCCGCCGGCGTGACGGCCGCGCTCGCGGTCGGCCTCACCGTGCTCGACCTCCTGGGCTCCTCGCTTCGGCTTCCCTCCGGCATGCTGGACCTGTCGCCGACGCGACACCTGGGCCAGCCGATGGCCGGCATCTACGATTGGCCCGGGATGGCTCTGGCGGTGGTGCTGGCCATCGCCTGCTTGCTGGTAGGAGCGTGGGGCATCTCGCGCCGAGACCTGGCGAGTTGACCACGAGGCGACGCCTGCCTGCTCTGGCTTTGGTTACACTCCGACCGTGACCACCAACCCGCTGGACGGGAAAGCACAACCTCCTCGCGGCGAACCCATGACCATCGCGCACATCGCGCGACGGGCCGGGGTGTCCGTGCCCACGGTGTCCAAGGTGATCAACGGCCGGATCGACGTCTCGGTCGAGACTCGCCGGCGCGTTCCGGGTCCTGCGCCGCTTCTGGAGCTCGCATTCCACGAGTTCGAGAGCGAATGGGCCGGCGAGTTCATCAAGGGCGTCCAGCAGGTGGCCACCCAGAACGATCTGGGGCTCGTGCTCTCGGAGATACGGGAAACGCCCACGGACGGCCGGGGCTGGATCGAGACCGTGCTGGCACGCCGGCCGGCCGGGGTCATCGTCGTGCTCTCCAACCTCAACGACACGCTGCGGGCCCAGCTGCGCACTCGCGGCATCCCGCTGGTCGTCGTCGACCCGACCGGCGAGCCGCTCCATGACACGCCGTCGGTGGGGGCCACCAACTGGAGCGGCGGTCTCACGGCCACGCGCCACCTGCTCGAGCTCGGCCACCGCCGGATCGGCGTGATCGCCGGCCCCCAGGACTTGCTGTGCAGCCGGGCCCGTCTCGACGGCTATAGGGCCGCCATGGACGCAGCCGGGGTCGAGGTGGATTCGAGCCTGATCCGCTACGGCAACTTCTACGTGAACGAGGCGATCCAGCTCGGGCGCGAGCTCCTCGACCGGAATCCGGCCGAGCGCCCCACCGCGATCTTCGCTCTCAACGATCTCCAGGCCCTGGGCGTCTATCTGGCCGCCCGCGACCTGGGCCTGCACGTCCCCGACGACCTGAGCGTGATCGGCTTCGACGACATACCCTCGGCGAGGTGGACGACTCCCCCGCTGACGACGATCCGGCAGCCGCTCGTCCAGATGGCCGTGACCGCCGCCAGGCTGGTTCTGCGACTGGC
>DAHXON010000020.1:0-29555 GCA_027364875.1 Chloroflexota bacterium | reverse complement strand
CCCCCCCCCCCCCCCCCCCCGATCTCGTCAGAGGAAGGTGCGATCTAGAGGCCTACAGGACGACCTGCCGGGGCAGATCGGCCGGCGCGCCGAAGGATGGAGTTCCATTGCCGGCCTGAGCGATCCGACCGTGGTGCCACGGCACCGGCGCCAGGACGGTGATCCAGGCCGAGTCGGAGGACGCCAGGCAGCCCATGTTGTTGCCGGCGAAGGCAACGGTGACGAGGTACCTGCCCGACTTCCAGTCGCCGGACGGCACTCGAAGGGCGGCCATTCCGAACCGATCGGTCGTGGCGGTGCCCAGCTGGACCGGGGTCGTGGCTCCGGTGATGGGATCGCGGTTGAGCGTGACGGTCAGGGTCATCCCCGCCCGGCACGTGGACTTGGAGGACAGCAGGATTGCGCCGGTGGCGAATGTGCTGTTGGTGGCAACCCGCTCCAGGCGCTCGCCCAGATAGACGAGGTCGGTCTGGACTCGGCGGGCAACCGTCACCACTTGCTGGGCGGTGGAGGAGTTCCCCGCTGCGTCGGTCACGCGCCAGGTCACGACGGTCGTGCCGATCGGCAGAACATTCGGGGCGCTGCTGGTGATCGTCAGAGCCGATGGTGGATCGAAGGCATCGGTCGCGGTCACTCCCGCGATCGCCGCGGTCAGGCCGTGGTAGCCGTCCTTGGCGGTGGCGGTCAGATACAGCGGGCTCGAGAACTGGAGCGCCGGAACGGTCATGTCGGGAGCCAGCCGACCGACGCCCCAGTGCCCGGTGTTGAGATAGCCGGCGTTGGTCGGGTCGGCCCAGTTGCGGATGCCGTCCCGCTTTCCGGCGGAGGCATCGTTGACCTGGAAATCGACCCCGACGTACGAGTCGGCGCCGCCCGCCTCGAGCAGGCTGATCGCGGCCTCGACGACGTAGCCGTCGGAGACGGTCCGGGTCGCGCTGACGAGGCGAGCCTTCTGGGCAGCTTCATCGCCCGTGCCGAACGACGTGAGGTTGGTGTAACTGATCCGGATCTGCGTGTCGTCGGAGCGGTACGAGCCGTTCTTGGCGTTGACGTTGTCGACGTAGATCTCGACCGAGTCCTGCTGCCACGGGTCCGAACCCGTGTTGTCCAGCGTCGGGTCGACTACGTGCATGAGGACGTAGAGGGTGTTGCCCATCCACAGCGTCTTCGCCGTGGCGCCGGCAGTGGCCGTGCCACTGACCTGCTTGTCGGTGGAGACGGTATTGGCGAACGCCCAGACCGGGTCTTCCTCACCGTCGATCGTCGGAGCGGTCGGAGTCGGGGCGATCTCGACGAACGAGATCGGCTCGACGAGCGTGAGAGTGCCGGTGGCGCCGGCGTCGTTCCAGCCGGTCGTTGCCGCACCATCCGTCACGGCCACGTCGAACTGGACCTGGTCGTTGGCCTTCGCCGCGGTGAGCGGTATTTGGACGACGGCAACCCAGCCGCCGGCCACTTCGGTGACCTGGCCGGGCACGTCGCCGGTTCCATCACGCTTGAACGCGTAGGTGGCGGTGCCGGCCTTGAACGTCACGGCGTCCGTGGCGTCCACGCTGGCGTCCTTGACGGTGACGTAGGCGCTCAGGTGATCGGCCTGCCAGCGGAGCTGGAAGCCATCCTTGCCGCTGTCGCCGAAGGTGTGAAGGGGCAGCTTCTTCCATTCGAGGTTGGTGGTCGCCGCGCCGTCGAGAGGAACGTCGGCCGCGAAGACGTTGGCGGTCCGCACCGGCGGAGCAAGCTGCCCGTCGATCGCGCCGTAGAAGGCGGGCTTGGCCTGAAGAGCGTCGGTGAAGAGCAGCGGATCGTTGTCGCTGCGCCAGCTGCGGCCGTCGTAGAGACCCCAGATGGTCACGGAGAACATCTTGGAGGCGTGGGCCCTGAAGATGCGGAACGCGTCGCGGTAGAAGTAGCCCTGGTCGATGAGCTTGGCGTCGTCGACCGGGGTGCCGGTCATGACGTCGAGCTCGCTGACGTCCTGCATGACGGGCAGATCCTCGAACGCGGAGAGCGCGTCGTCGAGCGTCTGCACGTTCGTGGACAGGCTGACGTGGAACTGGTGGCCCACGATGTCCACGGGAACGCTATGGCTGAGCAGGAGCGAGACGAGGTCGTGGAGGCGCTGCCGCTTCGCGGGCTGCTCGGTGTTGTAGTCGTTGATCGCGAGCTTGACGGGGCGAGTGACCCCGGCCGCCGCGTACTGGACGTTGAACGCCTGCTCGGCGTAGTTGAAGGCGTCTTCGATGTACTCCTCGCCAAGGACGTTGTACCAGGCGCTCTTGCGCAGTCCGTCCAGGTCGGACGAGCTGTCGGAGATCACCTCGTTGACGACGTCCAAGCCGATGAGCGGGTTCGTGGCGGAGCCGAACGGCCCGTACAAGGAGCTCAGCGTCTGCGCGACGTTGAAGATGTGGTCGTGGAGGCGGGCCCGCAGGATCGCTTTGTCCGCGTCGCTCGAGGTGAGCGCCGTGCCGTCGGCGGCCTGGAAGAACCAGTCGGGCGTCTGCTGGTGCCACAGGAGCGTGTGCCCGTAGACCCTGACGTTGTTCGCCGCGGCGAAGTCCATGAGAGCCTTGGCTTCCGGGTTGATCCGGAAGTTCTTGTCCGCGTCGTACCAAGCCTCGACCTTCATGTGGTTCTCGGGCGTGATCTGGTCGAAGTGCTTGGTCAGCAGCTCGGCATAGGCGCCGGTGGTCTCGCGTGAGTCGATGGCGACGCCGACCGGGAAGGTGACGGTGTCCTTGAGGTTCGTCAGATCCTTCTGGACGCTCGGACCGGCCTGGGTGGCGATGCTGACGTCGTCGATGAGGAAGGACGCGGCCGTGCCGTCCGGGTACTTGGTCTCGAAGTACATGAACGCGGTCTCGGCCGCCGCCATCGTGTAGGTGGCGGTGACCTGCTTCCACGTATCGCCCGAGACGTTGGTGAACTGGGCGACGGTGTCGTAGGTGTCCGTGCTCGCGTTGGTGCGGCGCATGCTCAGCCAGAGCGAGTCAGTTGGCGACCCGGCCGCGAACTTCACCCAGGCTGTGATGACGTAGGTGGTGCCCTGCTTGAGGCCGGTCATGTCGTGGCCGATGCCGTCGCCCTGACCGGCGCGGTTGGAAACCAGGGCAGCGTGGGTGGGGCTGTGGGCTTCGTCGGTCGTGACGGCGACGGTGGGCGTGCCCTGCGAGTCACGGGCGACCCAGCCGTCCAGGCCATTCTCGAAGTCGGTGCTCAGGAACATCTGGGCGGGCGGCGCGATTGCCTTGCCCGTCGCCGGGTTGATCATGCCCGGGCACATCTTCCTGGCCGTGAACGCGTCGGCGATCAACGGGATCGCGGCGCGGGTCGTGGCCAGGTTGTCGTGCATCAGGACGACCTGGCCGGCCGTGGCCGAGCGGACCTTGGCCACGATCTGAGCGGTGGAGGCCCCGTTCCAGTCCTGCGAGTCCACGTCCCAGGTGACTTCGGTCAGCCCGAGACTCACCTCGACGGATTTGACGGTGGCGTTGGTGGAGCCGTAGGGCGGGCGGATGAGGACCGGCGCGCTGCCGGTGACCGCCTGGAGGGCGTTCTGGGTCTGGCTGAGCTCGGCGGTGATCTGGTCCTGCGTCAGGGTGGTCAGATCCGGGTGGTCCCACGTGTGATTGCCGATCCAGCCGTTGGCGGCCTGGGCGGTGACCAGCGCCTCGTTGCCGGCGACGTGCTCGCCCCAATCGAAGAACGTGGCACGGAGATGAGCCGCGTCGAGGGCGGCGATCAGCTTGTCAGTGTTGCCGGCGTAGGGACCATCGTCGTAGGTGAGGGCGACGTAGCCCCCGCTGCAGTCGCTGTTGAGAACGCCGGTGCCGCCGGTCGAGGGCGGCGCGGTGATCAGGATGTCGTCGACGAGGATCGTGTACGGACCCGTCAGGTCGGTGCTGCCGATGTAGATCTGCGCGTCCGCCGGCGCCGCGTCGGCGGGCAGAGTGTAGGTGCCGCTCAGCGTGGTCCAGCCGGTGTTGTTGATCGTGGCGTTGGCGACCCAGTTGTACTTGGGCTTGACCACGAACCGGATGTCACTCGACGTGACGGCCCCGGCCGGGTCGAGCATGGCCCGCATCGAGAAGGTGTACTCGACGTCCGGCTGAAGCAGACCCATCGGCGACTGGATGCCTTCGTAGTCGGCCGCGCGAGTGAAGCTGAGTGCCTTGCCGCCGTTGCCGTCGTCGACATAGGTGAGGGTGGGGGAACCACTCTGCGACCAGGTACCGAGGGTCGAATCGTTGAAGTTGACGGCGCTGATCGTCTGGACGGTCGGCGCCGGCTTGGGGCCGGTGATCAGGACGTCGTCGACCAGGATCGCGTAGGGACCGGTCTGGTCGGCGCTGCCGATGTAGATCTGGACCTGCGTCAGATCCGTGACGTCGGCCGGAACGGTGTAGGTGCCACTGAGCGTGGTCCAGCCGGTGTTGTTGATCGTGGCGTTGGCGACCCAGTTGTACTTGGGCTTGACCACGAAGCGAACGTCACTGGAGGTCACGGTCCCGGCCGGGTCGAGCATGGCCCGCATCGAGAAGGTGTACTCCGTGCCGGCCGCCAGGATGCCGGCAGCCGACTGGATCCCCTCGTAGTCGGCCGCGCGAGTGAAGCTCAGGGCCTTGCCGCCCTTGCCGTCGTCCACGTAAGCCAGGGTCGGAGCCCCGCTCTGCGACCAGGTGCCGAGCGTGGAATCGTCGAAGTTGACCGAATCGATCGTCACCTGGGGCGGCTTGACCGGCGGCACGGTGATCAGGATGTCGTCGACGAGGATGGTGTAGGGGGTTGCGTCGGCGGCGTCGGTGCTGCCGATGTAAATCTGCGCGTCCGCCGGCGCCGCGTCCGCGGGCAAGGTGTACGTGCCGGTGAGCGTGGTCCAGCCGGTGTTGTTGATCGTGGCGTTGGCGACCCAGTTGTACTTGGGCTTGACCACGAAGCGGACGTCGGCCGAGGTGGCCGTGCCGGCCGGGTCGAGCATCGCCCGCATGGAGAACGTGTAGATGGTGTCGGACGCCAGGATGCCGGCGGGCGACTGGATCCCCTCGTAATCGGCTGCTCTGGTGAAGCTGAGGGCCTTGCCGCCCTTGCCGTCGTCCACGTAGGCCAGGGTCGGAGCTCCGCTCTGCGACCAGGTGCCGAGCGTGGAATCGTCGAAGTTGACCGAAGACACGACTGTGTCGGCCGCGCGCGCGACCGGCGGTGCTGTCAAGGCGACCGGGGCGATCAGGCCGAGCGCGGCGCCGATCGCAAAGAGACTCCTCCAAATCGAGACTCGACGGGTCATCCCTACTCTCCCATGACGGCTACCCTCGGGCGGTCCATTCGAAAGTTTCGGAGAGCGCACCGAAGTTGCGAAAAGGAAACACCGTCACGGAGCGTGAGTCAAGGACGAACGACCTAATTGACCTGCGGCAATCTCCGTAGCAAACTACCTAGCCCCGCAAGCGGCGTCGAGCGCTCTCGAGGTGCGGGCGAGGAGGCCGGACGGTGGCGACGAGCGGTCTGGTCGTGTGGGCCGACCTCGGACCGTTCGACTTGGAGGTCGTCGACAAGCGCGCCTGACCCTGTACCTCCGCCGCCCGGCCGGCGCGCCGCCGCAGGGCAGGGCATGCGCGCCGGACGTCGGGCCGGCGCGCCGCCGGAGCTAGCTCTTGGTCGCGGACCAGTTCCCCTTGGCGTTGCCGCAACCCGGGGCGGAGTACGTCCCCTGCATCGTGTTGCCGGAGTAGCTTCCGTCGTACGTGATCTTCACCTGACCCGAGACGGCGCCGAAGCTGATGGCGCTGCCGTTCAGCGTGCCGGTCACCGTGCCGGTCGTGAGGCACGGCGCTCCGTGGACCGTGATGCTGCCTGCCAGCGTGTTGCCGCTCTGCGTCCAGGTGAGGGCGAACGTGCCGCCTCCGGTATCAGGCGAGGTGTCCTGCCACTTGCCACTCCACTGACCAGCCAGTCCGGCGGGCGCGGGCGTGGCCGCGGGTGTCGGAGTGGCCGCGGGCGCCGGGGTGGACACCGCTGTGGGAGCGGGCGTCGCCGCGGGCGTTGCCGTGGCCGCGAGGACCGTCTGGGGGGCCTGGGTTGCCGGCGGCGAGGTCGAAGCGGACGAGCCGCACGCGCCGAGCGCGACGGCCAAACCTACCGACAGGGTGAGGAGACGCAGTGTCGTTGGCTTCATTGTGACCGTCCGAGAGTGTGGGCTGGGTCACTATCCTGCCGCCGTCTGGAGGGGCAGCGAGAAGTCGTGGCACGTCCCGGGACTCAGACCCGAGACGTGCGACAGGGCGAAGTCGGGGCGCCGCCGGAGGGATGGATCGCCCGCCGCTCAGGCGACCGCGGCCTCCCGTTCGAGCTCACGCCCCAGCGCTTCGAGGAGCTCGCGAGTGCCCTGCTCGCGGTTGCCGGCGTTGTCGAGCCCCTCGAAGTAGGCGCCGTGCTCGGTCACGACCAGGCGCGTCCGGTTGGGCGAGCCGCCGACCGGCCTGAACTCGATCGCCGCGACGGACACCGAGATCGGCTCGCCGTTCATGGTCATCGAGTACTCGTACACGATCCGCTCGTTGGCGACGATGTTGCGGTAGTCGGCGTCGAACGTGAACGTCGTGCCGTCCGGAAGGGTGCCGACCGCACGCTCGTGCCCGCCGACGCGAAAGTCGAAGGCGCGCTCGTTGCCGACCTCGCTCGGTCCGGCGAACCAGCGTGCCTTCTTCGCCGGATCCGCCCAGGCGTCGAACACCCGATCGGGCTCCGCCTCGTAGGTGCGCTCGATCGTGAAATCGGCGTGGCTGATCGATCGCTGGGTCATGGTCGTTTCTCCTTGTCATCCGCGGGACGCTGCTCGGCCAGCAAATCGCTGAGGCGATCGAGTCGTCGCTCCCAGGCGGCCCGGCGTTCGGCGACCCACCGCTCTACGCCCGTGAGGGCCGCCGGCTCGATGCGGTACGTCCGAACCCGTCCGACCTTCTCCGACCGGACCAGGCCGCTCTGCTCTAGCACGCCGAGGTGCTGGAGCACCGCCGGCAGAGACATCGGCAGCGGTCGGGCGAGCTCGCTCACCGTGGCGGGTCCACGGCTCAGCCGCTCGACGATGGCCCGACGAGTCGGGTCGCCGAGCGCCTGGAACACAAGGTCGAAGGAGGCGGTGGAGGCCGTCTGGGAGTCCATAGTTAAGCAATTGCTAAACTATCCGGCCACCAGGCGGGGCGCAACGCCCAGCGGCAAACGTCCAGGCAGCCGGTTCCCGGCCCGAGGCCGCGACCACGCGGCCCACCAAACGTGGACCGGGCCGAAACCGCGGGCTTCGAGATGTGGACCGAGCTACTCGGTGCGGATCTCGTCGAGCAGCGCGCCGTCCGGGCCGTGCAGCTCCAGCACCAGCGGCACCGTGCCCAGGGCGTGGGTGGAGCAGCTCAGGCAGGGGTCGTAGGCGCGGACGATGGCCGAGACGCGGTTCAGCGCCCCTTCCTGGATGTGGTTGCCGTCCACGAAGCGCTCCGCGACCTGCCGGATCCCCCGTCCCATGGCCAGGTTGTTGTGGCCCGTGGCGACGATCAGGTTGGCCCAGGTCATCGCGCCGTCGTCGTTGACCTTGTAGTTGTGGATCAGGGTGCCGCGCGGCGCCTCGATGATGCCGACGCCCTCGAGGTTGTTCACGCCCGCGTGCGCGCGAACCTTGGCCCCGAGGATGGCCGGGTCGTCGAGGAGCTGATGCATCCGCTCCATCGCGTAGGTGGCTTCGATGAGGCGGGCGTAGTGGTAGTGGAAGCCGCTCTGGACGATGCGGTGCGCGGCGCCCGTGCCGAACCTCGCCCGATACTCCGCCAGCTCGGCGTCCGCCTCCGGCGTGCCGCAGCGATCCGCCACGTTCAGCCGCGCAAGGGGCCCGACGCGATAGATGCCGCCGTCGAATCCCACGGGCTTGTAGTACGGCGCCTTCAGGTACGAGTCCGAGAGCGTCGCCTCGCCGATGTACGCGGCGTAGTCATCCGGCTTCACCTGGTCGGCGATCATCGAGCCGTCCGAGTCGACGAACCGGAGGTTGCCGTCATACAGGCGCAGCGAGCCGTCCGGTCCCACTAGGCCGCAGTACATCGTCGGGAAGTTGGAGAAGGAGTCGATCTCGTTGGGGTAAGAGTCGACCGTCTTCTTCCACAGCTCGAGGGTGCGCTTGACGATGGCCATCGCCGTCGGCCACTCGGCCAGCGTCTTCTCGCGCGCCTGGGGGTCCAGCGGCTCGTTGACGCCGCCCGGGACCGCCCACGACGGGTGGATCCGCTCCCTGGCCAGCCTCTCGATGACCGTCTGGCCGAACTTTCGAAGCGCGATCCCGTCTCGGAGCGCGTCCGGATGCTCTTCGAGCAGGCCCGCGATGTTGCGCTTGGCCGGATCGAAGTCGAAGCCGAGGAGGAGGTCCGGCGCCGACAGATGGAAGAACGAGAGCGCGTGCGACTGCACGAACTGGGCCATGTGGACGAGCTCGCGCAGCTTCGCGGCGGTGTCCGGGATGCGGACCGCCATGATCGCGTCGCAGGCCTTCGACGAGGCCAGTTCGTGGCTGATCGGGCAGATGCCGCAGATCCGCGAGGTGATGGAGGGCATCTCGTAGTAAGGCCTGCCCTCGGTGAACTTCTCGAAGCCGCGGATCTGGGTGACGTGGAACTGCGTGTCCGCGACCTTACCCGCGCCGTCGAGCTTGATCGTGATCCGCGCGTGACCCTCGATCCGAGATACGTGGTGGATCGTGATCTTCTTCATCGCCGGTCTCGTCGCCTCCGACGCCTGCCCCGCGGGCGCTTCGACCGTGGCCGCTCCAACTGCGGGCGGAACAATCTTCTTCGTCGCCATGCTCGCCTACCCGAACCTGAGCTTGGAGTCGAGATCCGGCGTGCGGCCTTCGAGCAACTCGCCCAGCACGAACAGGATCGCGTTGGGTTTGGGCGGGCAGCCGGGGACGTGAACGTCCACCTTGACCGCCGCGTGGAGCGGCTCGGCCTGCTTGAGCAGGGCCGGCACGCCGTCGGTGGGGATGCCGGGCTGAGCGGTGGCGCCCTCCACGTAGACGCGCTCGAGCAGCTTCCGCGTGGGAATGCCGTTGCGCATCGCCGGGACGTTGCCGGTTACGGCGCAATCGCCGAGCGCGACCACGACCTTGCTCCGCTCCCGCGCAGTCCTGGCGAGCTTGAGGTCGTCCTGGCTGCTGACGGCGCCTTCGATCACCGCGACGTCGACGCCCTCCGGCCATTCGTCGGCATCCACGAGCGGCCCGAATACGATGTCCGCCTTCTGGAGCACGGCCACGATGCCTTCGTCTATGTCCAGCAGGGACATGTGGCAGCCGGAGCAGCCGTCGAGCCAGCAGGTGCCGATCTTCACCTTGTCCATCACATGCCCTCGCGCATGGAGCTGAGGCGGCTCACGACGGTTCGCCGCTTGGTCATCTCTTCGACGCCCCAGCCCTTCTCGGCCATTGCGCCGGTCGGGCAGGCCTGGACACACTTGCCGCAGCTCGTGCAGCTCGTTGCCTCACCCCAGGGCCTCTGCAGCTCCGACACCAGCCGCGACTGGATCCCCCGGCCGGCGACGTCCCAGACGTGGGCGCCCTCGATCTCGGCGCAGGTCCGGACGCAGCGCGAGCAGAGGATGCAGCGGTTGTGATCCAGGACGTAGCGCGGGTGCGTCGTGTCGACGCCGAGCTTGGGGTAGTTGTACGGGTAGCGGACGTGGGTGACGCCGTGCTCCTGGGCCAGGGACTGCAGCTCGCAGTGACCCGAGGAGACGCATACGGCGCAGGTGTGATTGCGCTCGACGAGCAGGAGCTCGAGGGCGATCTTCCGATAGGAGTGAAGCTGCGGCGACGTGGTGTTTACCGACAGGCCTTCCTGAACCGGAGTGGTACAGGCCGGCAGCAGCCGGGCCACGCCGGCGACCTCGACCATGCACAGCCGGCAGGCGCCGACCGCGCTCAATCCTTCCATGTAGCAGAGCGCCGGGATGTACTTGTCGTTGGCTCGAGCGACTTCGAGGATCGTCTGGCCGGCGGTCGCCGCGATCACCTCGCCGTCGATGCGGACCTTCACCTTCTCGGTCAAGGGGATCCTTCCTATCTCTCGACGCTGCGAATGTCGCAGCGCAGGCAACGGAACGTCTCTTCGCGCGCCGCTACGGCCGTGAGACCAAGCGAGACCTCGGCGTAGGAAAGGACCCGCTGGGACGCCGGCATCTCACCGGGGACGTGCCGTGGGCTTTCGCCCGGCTCCTCCGGCGTCTCCATCTCGTATTCGAAATCGGGGATCAGGTTGGCGACCCGCTCGAGGCCCATCAGCCGCTTGTCGATGTTGCGGGCGGCCTTCTTGCCGATGCCCATCGCGTTGGACACGTTGGAGGCACCGGTGATGAGGTCGCCGCCGGCGTAGAAGCGGTCGCGGCTCGTTTCGAGCGAGTAGCGGTCCACCTCGATGGTGCCGTCTTCCTTGACCTTCAGGCCCGAAGCCTTGCAGAAGTCCGGGTCCACCTTCTCGCCGACCGCGAGGATCACCGTGTCGCAGTCGATCCGGATCACTTCGTCCGTGGGGACCGGCCGGCGGCGGCCCGACGAGTCGAACTCGCCGAGCTTGGTCCTGACGGCCTCGAGGGCGCGGACCTTGCCGTTCTTGTCGCCAACGATCCGGTGCGGAGCCGCGAGATACACGACCTTCGCGCCTTCGTGCTCGGCCGCCTCGATCTCTTCTGGGATGGCGGGCATGTCCTTGCGCTCGCGGCGATAGACGATCGTCACGTCCGCGCCAAGGCGGCGGGCCGTCCGGGCCGAGTCGATGGCGGCGTTGCCGCCACCGATGACCACCACGTTCTTGCCGACGGGCACCTTGTCGTTGCGGGCCACGCCTTCGAGGAACGGCAGGGCGGGCATCACGCCCGTCAGCTCGGTTCCGGGCAGGTAGACCCAGCCTTCCTTCCACGTGCCGATGGCAAGGAAGACGGAGTCGAACTGGTTGGCCAGGTCGTTGAGGCTGACGCCGTCGCCGACGCTGACGTTGAACTGGAACTTGACGCCCAGTCGCTCGATCAGCTCGATCTCCTTGTCGAGGACCTTCTTGGGCAGGCGGTACTCCGGCAGCGCGTACCTGAGCATGCCGCCGGCCTGTGGCCGCGACTCGAAGACGGTGACCGAGTGGCCGAGGAGGGCCAGGTAGTAGGCGCAGGCGAGGCCCGTCGGCCCGGCGCCGACGACGGCCACCTGGTGGTCCGTGGTCGGCTGCTGGCGTTCGATCACCTTCTGGATCATCGGCTCGAACTTTTCCGTGAGCAGGATTTCGTCAGCGATCAGCCGGTGGACGTCGCGGGCGTTGACCGGGGCGTCGATGCCCGCCCGCCGGCAGCGGTCGTCGCAGGGGTGCTGGCAGACCCGGCCCGTGGACGCCGGCAGCGGGTTGTCCAGGATGACCGACAGGAACGCGTCCTCGACTCGCTGCTCCTTGTAGAGCTGCAGGAAGCGCGGGATGTTCATGTGCAGCGGGCAGGAATTCTCGCACGGGCTGAGGGCCAGATCCTCACAGACGCCGGCGCGGCAGCGCTTGGCCAGGATGTGGTCCTCGAACTCGTGCCGGAAGTGGCGCAGGCTCGTGAGCACCGGGTTGGGCGCGCTCATGCCGAGCTGGCAGAGAGAAGTGTCGCGGATCATCCGGCTCAGCTCGTCCACCGCGTCGATGTCTTCGCGGGTGGCCGTGCCGGTGGTGAAGCCGTTGAGGATCTTGAGAGCCTTGTCCAGGCCGACCCGGCACGGTACGCACTTGCCGCAACTCTCCGAGTGGGTGAACTCGATGAAGTAGCGGGCCACGTCCACCATGCAGTTGTCTTCGTCCATGACGACCATGCCGCCCGAGCCCATGATCGAGCCGAGCTGCGCGAGCGTCTCGTAGTCCACCGGCGTGTCGAACATGTCCGCCGGTATGCAGCCACCCGACGGGCCGCCGGTCTGCACGGCCTTGATGTCGCGGCCGTTGGTGCCGCCCTCGCCGATGTCGTAGATGAACTTGGCCAGCGGCGTGCCGAGGGGCATCTCCACGAGGCCGGTGCTGTGCACCTTGCCGACGAGCGAGAAGACCTTGGTGCCGGCGCTCTTGGCGCTGCCGGTCTCCGTGAACCAGGCGGGGCCCTTCGAGACGATGGGCGCGACGTTGTACCAGGTCTCGACGTTGTTGATGTTGGTTGGCTTGCCGTAGAGGCCCTTCTGGGCCGGGAACGGCGGCCGGGTCCGCGGCCGGCCAGCCTGGCCTTCGAGGGACGCGATCAGCGCGGTTTCCTCGCCGCAGACGAATGCGCCGGCGCCCTCGACGGTTTCGAGGTCGAAGCTGAAGCCCCGGCCGAGGACGTTCTCGCCGAGCATGCCGTAGGCCCGCGCCTGCTCGATCGCCCGCTCGATGCGCATGACCGCCAGCGGGTACTCGGCCCGGACGTAGATGATCCCTCTGGCCGTCCCGGTCACGTAGCCGGCGATGGCCATGCCTTCGATGAGGGCGTGCGGGTCGCCTTCGATCTCGTTGCGGTTCATGTACGCGCCCGGGTCGCCCTCGTCCGCGTTGCAGATGAGGTACTTCTCCGGACCCGGCGCCTTGGCCAGGAACTCCCACTTGGTCCCGGTCATGAAGCCGGCGCCGCCGCGGCCGCGCAGTTTGGCGGCCTTGATCTGCTCGATCACAGCGGCCGGGTTCTGGTCGATCAGGACCTTGTACAGGGCCTGGTACCCGCCGATGGCGATGTATTCCTCGATGTCGTCCGGGTTGATCAGGCCGCAATTCCGCAGGACGATCTTGACCTGGCCGTTGAAGAACGGGATCTCGTTCCAGCTGGGAACGTCCGGGTAGCCCAGGCCGTACTTCACGTGGCCCGTGAGGTGGTCCCACTCCTCGATCTTGCAGAGCACGATCTCAGCCGGAGGCATGCGGCCGTTGCCGAGGCCGTTGAGGATCTCGTCCACGTGGTTGGGCTGGACGCGGTGCAGCATAAGCAGCGGCCGGCCGGGGACCCAGACGCTCACGAGCGGCTCCTCGGCGCAGAAGCCGAAGCAGCCGACCGGCACGAGCTGGACCGCCAGGCCGCGGGCGTCGATTTCCGATGCGAAGGCGTGGTAGACGGCCTCCGCGCCGTTGCCCGATCCGCACGTTCCCATGCCGACGGCGATGCGCGGCTTGCTCGGGAGCAGCTTCGCCAGGCCGGCCTCCCGAACGGCGGAGAACGCGGCGAAGTCCTGGATCATCATCGAGCGCTCTCCTTGCGCAGCTGCTCGATCTCGCGGATCAGCGCCTGCTCCTTGACGTGCCCCCGGATGGCATGGTCCACCTCAACCACCGGCGCGAGCGCGCACTGGCCGAAGCAAGCCACCGTCCTGATGGTGAAGCGGTGGTCAGGAGTGGTCAGGCTGACCTTGTCGGCGCCGTCGCTCGTCTCCTGGAGGCCGAGCTGGAGCTTGACCCGCTCGAGCAGGGCTCGCGAGCCACGGGTATGGCAGGCCGTGCCACGGCAGATGGCGATGGTGTGGGTGCCCTGCGGATCCAGATTGAAGAGGGCGTAGAACGTGGCGACGCCGTAGACCTGCGACTGAGGCACGCCCGTCCGCGCGGCAACGTACTCGAGCGTCTCCATCGGGAGGTACTTGTGGCGGTTGTGTTCTTGCAGCTTCTCGAGGATGCCGAGCAGCGCCCCCGGCCGGCCGGCCTGATCGCCGATGATCCGGTCGATCAGTTCCTGGTCCTCCGGGTGGGGCAGCGCTGTCACCGGTGCGGTGGTCATCGAGGCCTCCCAAACGGAGGCCGTGCTCTCTGCAGGCGTGCGCAGTGACGGGGTCTGCATGATGCACGGCTTAGGTCAGGAGCGTACGGGGTCTTCGCGCCGACGCAACAGGGCCATCCGGACCAGGGAAGACTGGCCCGTCCTGCCCTCCCCGGGTCGGCCGGCACGTGCCGGGACGAGGACGTTCGAGTGGCCAGGCGTGCTCGACGGACCTACCTCCGCGGGGGCGGAAGTGTGGGAGCGGAGCCGGCGCTAGTTCTGCTCTGCCATCACGACGTGGCGGGCGTCGCCGGCGGCACCGGTCCGCACGCTCACGCCCATCTTCTCGAGCATGTGCTGCATCGGCGGGCCCATGTGACCGGCAACCACCCGGTCGACGCTGTGCTCGGTCAGGAACCGGGCGATGCGGGCGTGGTGGCTGCCCTCGGTGCCCTCCTCGTGCAGGCGATCCCAGCCGACTTCGATCTCCTGCCAGCTGGCGATCCGGCCTCCGACGACCTCGGCGAGGGCGACTCGATCCGCCCTGCCCCAGCCTCCACCGACCTGTCCGTCCGCCGTCACCGGAACGCAGACCACCATTCGAAATCCTCCGTTATCCCAGTTCCCTGCCGTTCAACTCCGACGATACGCCCCGACGCGTCGGGACGCCGGGAACCGAGAAGTGAGACCCGTGGCGTAGCGCCGGCGGCGAAGAGGCGCACCGCGCGACAGGAGGACGCTTCGTCCCGGGCAGCGGCACGACGGCCGGCCCACCAGCCGAATGAGCAGGTACCGCCAGACTCGACGGCATACACGGTGACCGAACCCGGAGCGAGCGCGAGATGAGCAAACAGGCTCACAGGAGCCAGAGACTGGCCGCACGGGCCACAGAGACGTCCCAGACGAGCCGGCCGGGCCGGCGCATGCTGGCGGTCCTCGGTGGCGTGGGCGTGCTACTGGGGGCAGGGCTCGTCGTGGCCGCGATCACGTTCGCCGCCGTCAACGGCGGCAACTCCACTGGTCTTCCCTCGGGCACGCAGGTCTTTCCCGAGAACGATCACACCCACGTCACGGGCACGGTCAACTACGACCACAATCCGCCGGCCGGCGGTCCCCACAACCCGGTCCAGCTCAACTGCGGTGTCTACACCGAGCAGGTCCCCAACGAGAACGCGGTCCATTCGCTCGAGCACGGCGCCGTCTGGATCACCTACAAGCCAGGCCTGGCCGCGGACCAGGTCGCCCAGCTCCAGCAGCTCGCGGTTTCCAACTACGTCGGGACCGAGCGCTACATCATCCTGAGCCCCTATCTGAACCTGCCGTCGCCGATCGTCGCAAGCGCCTGGGGTGCGCAGCTGCGCCTCCAGACGGCGTCGGATTCGCGCCTCGTCCAGTTCATCCACCACTTCGCCGGGGGCGGGCAGGGCGGCGAGCCGGGCGGGCCGTGCACCGGAGGCGTCGGCACCCCGGTCGAGTAGTCAGCGGTCAGAGGCTCGAGAGATCGGCGGCAAAGGCCACCACGGACCAGCCGTCGGCGCCCTCGGTCATCCACACCAGCGAGTTGCCGGCCATCGCCATCCAGACCGGCTGCTGAATGCTTTCCAGGAAGCCCGACCTGCCCCCCGAAAGCGACCGAAACGCCGGGTAGACCATGCCGCTCGGGCTGGTCGCGAACCAGGCGACGACCGGCCCGTGCTGCGTAGTGGCTACGACGGGGGCCGTGGGAGAGTGCAGGTCGGTCGTGACGTGCGGGCCGAGGAACGCGACGTTGCCCGTGGCAATGTCCTGGATCCCGATATCCGGCACGACCGACGCGGCCGAGAGCCCGTTGCGGACGCTCAGGTCCCAGGTGAGGTAGGCACCATCCGCCGAGAGGGAGGCGGACGACGCCGGGTGAGCCACCTCCCGCAGGTGAGGATCGGACGCGTCCGCGAGCCACAGAGTGTTCGTCGTGGCCGGCGGTTGATCGTGCGTCACCACGGCCAGCCTGTCGCCGCCGAGCATGAGTTTCGTGACGGGAGCCTCGGTTCTAGTCGTCCAGAGCGTTCGCCCGTCGATCGAGTGAACCTCGATCGTCTCGCCACCGGAGCTCGGGGTAGCGTCCTTGCGGTCGAACGCCACCACGGTTGGAGTCAGAGCGACGTTGACCGGAGGAGGGGCGGCGCCCACGACGACCGTCGGCCACGGCCCGGTGGCGAGCTCGCGGGATTTGAGGGTTCGGAGATCCATGATGTGCAGACTCCAGCTGGCCGGTCCGAACCCGTCGCAGCCGCCGAGGCTCGCCGGAGGCTGGCCCGGTGACACGACCACATAGGCAAGGTTGCCGCCTGCCGCGGCGAGCTGGACGATCGCCTGGCAGTGAGGCACGCCAACGAGCGTCAGGGGGTCCGCAGTCGATCCGAGGATGCTCGATTCGATCCGATCGCCGCCTACGACGTAGTACAGGCGATTGCCGATGACGCCGGGCGACTGGCTGGTGAGCTGGAGAGGAAGCCAGGTGATGCTCTCGCCGCTGACGTGGGCGACGAGAGGTAGACCTGTGACGTCCTGGAGCAGGGCGGGATCGTTGATGCCGGCGGATGGCGAAGCGGCCGGGGCCGGCGAGGGCGTCTCCTTGATCGCCGCCAGGTTGGTTGGCGACCGTGTCGGCGAAGGCGACCCCGCCGCGGGCGTGGACTGCGCCGCGGGATGAGGCCCGAGATAGCCCAGGCCGAGGATGCCCGCCGCGAGAGCGACCACCGCCGCGATCTTGAGGTAGGGCCTGCCGAGCCGAATTCGGACCGGTTCGGGTCCGTCAGTGAGCATGCGAACCCCGATGGCTTCGTCCTTGTCAGGCGAGGCTACGGCAAGACCCTCAGCCGGGCCACCGGCCGCGTGCGGGTGGCGTCTGCCGCGACTGAGGAGCAACGCCCTGTTCGCGAACGCCCGTTTGAACCGCTCCGGAGCCGAGCACTGCAGAACGCCATGAGGATTGCACGGTCGATCCATCGGCGTGGCGTCCGTTGGCCGACGGCCGTTCCGGCAACGATTCACAAGCGGACGGGTGGTGGATCGAGGGGACTGTACCGGCTCTACAGCCGGCGGGATGATGGGTGTTGACGAGTCCTATTGCGGGAAGGGGGTTCCTCCTCCGCCTGCCAGCGCGGAAGCAAGCGGGATCAACCCCAGAACCAGGGCCAGGACGCTGGCTACGACCAGATTGCGAAGGCTGCTCCGGCGAGCGGACATCGGACGGCTCCTTTCGGGTCCGTCCGCCCGTGGCACATGCCGGCACGGCTCGTCGGCGAGGAGATCGTAGGCTCGCCTGGTGCCTGCGGTCAACTATTTGTGAACCCGGCGGCGGTTGGATAGGGCCACCCTGCCATTTCGGGCCGAGGCCGAGTACACTGGCAAATGTGGCCAGAGTCAGTCGAACCCGTCCGCGCGTCGAAGATCCAAGACTCGCCCAGGAGATCGGGGCGCGCCTCAAGAAGGCTCGGCTGCAGGCCGGCCTGACCCAGCAGCAGCTGGCCGAGGGCCGCTACACCAAGGCCTACGTCAGCGCACTCGAGAACGGGCTCAGCAGGCCCTCGATGGTGGCGCTCGACTTCTTCTCGAACCGCCTCGGCCTGCCCACGAGCACTCTGCTCAGCGACGCACCGGCCGGCTGGGGTCGACTCGAGGCGGACGTTGCCCTAGCCTCGGGCCGCTGGGGCGACGCCATCACCGGCTACCGCGAGCTGCTCGATTCCGCCATCGCCGGTTCAGCCCGGGCGGAAATCCTGGGCGGCCTCGCCGAAGCCCTGGTCCGCCGGGGAAGCGGTCGCGAGGCGATCGCCCCCGCCGCGGAAGCCGCGCAGGCGTTCATGGCCAGCGGCCGAGAGCAAGAGGCGGCGATGGCGCAGTACTGGCTGTCGGCCGCC
The DNA here is from genome assembly GCA_027364875.1 of Chloroflexota bacterium. Classification (GTDB taxonomy): domain Bacteria; phylum Chloroflexota; class Limnocylindria; order Limnocylindrales; family CSP1-4; genus Fen-1039. The sequence continues at coordinate 11,895 of DAHXON010000020.1, read as the reverse complement.
CAGTACCTCCAGGAGAACTACGCCGAATCCAAGGCGATCCTTCACTCGCTGCTGGCCCGGGTGCGGCTTGGGATGAAGGTGGAACCCGACTTCGAGCTTCGCCTCGTGATGGCCCTGTCCAGCAACGAATCGCGGATGGGCAATCACGCCGCGGCACTCGCCTATCTCGAAGAGGTCCGAGGCCTCGCCGACACGTTCGACGACCGGAGGCGGGCAACCTATCTTCAGGACCTGGCCTACAGCTATAGAGAGACCGGAGACTTCGAGGCGGCCGTCCGAACGGGCATGGCCAGCCTGGAGTTGTACCGCAAGAGCCAGGTCGACCGGGAGATGGCCAATCTGGAGAATGACCTGGCCCTCTCCTACCTGGCCCTGGGAAATACCGGACGGGCGGCCGAGCTTGCCAAGACGTCGCACGATCGTCTCGCATCTTTGGGCGACGACTGGCTTCTCTCTCACGTCGTGGACACGCAGGCACGGATCGCCCTCGCCGGCGGGCAGATGGACGCGGCCGTCAGCGCTTCCCTCAAGGCCGTCGAGATGGCCGAACGGATGGACAACGGCAAGGCGACCGTGGACGCCCTCCTGACGCTCGCCCGAGCTCAGAGCGCCCTCGGCCGGACCGAAGCGGCGCTGGAAGCCAACTCCCGCGCCGCGGACATCGCCCGGAACCTGGGCGGCGGTTCGCTCCTCCGCAAGGCCCTGAGCGAGCTCGCCGAGGCACTCGCGACGGCCGGCCAGCATGAGCAGGCGTTCGCGGTGATGCGCGAGGCGCTGACGATCAACTGACGCGCCGGCGCACCGGGCCAGGCGGACGGGGCGCCGGGCCGGCGTGCCTTGAGGGACCCTCGGCTGCATCGCGATGGAGCGTGGTCCGCGGCGCGTCCTGGCAACATCTTCCTACTCGACGGGCGAGACGGACGGGTACAATACCAGTTGACTTCGCCTCGCTCGGAAGGTAGGTCCGGATGGCGGTAGACGGGGCGGTGGAAACGCCCGAGAGCGCTCGTCCAGCGGGGCAGGCCGTAGCGTACGTGGTGGACCTCGATGAGCAGCTGCGCAACGCCAGCAAGATGGAGGCGCTCGGACGGCTCGCCAGCGGCGTCGCCCACGACTTCAACAACCTGCTAGTTGCCATCCGGGGCTACACGGAGCTCGTCGCCGGGACTCTCGCTCGTGACGATCCCCGCCGCGAGGATCTCGACCAGGTCCTCCGCGCCGCCGACCGGGCTTCCGAGATGACGCGCAAGCTCCTGGCCCTGGGCCGCCAGCAAGCCCTCGAGCCGCGGGTAATCGATCCCGCCGCCACCATCGAGGAGATAGGGCCGTTGCTGCGCCGCCTGCTCGGCGAGGACATCGAGCTGATCATCTCCACCGCGCCGGGAACCTGGCACGTGGTTGCGGATCCGGGCCAGATAGAGCAGGTCATCGTCAATCTGGCGGTCAACGGCCGCGACGCGATGCCGGCGGGCGGGAGCCTGAGCATCGAGCTCTTCAACGCCGAGCTCGGCGAGGACGTATCGGCGCTGCGCCCGGAGATCCCGGCCGGCCAGTACGTGGCCCTCGCGGTCTCGGACACGGGCGTGGGCATGGACGCCGACACTCTCGCCCACGCCTTCGAGCCCTTCTACACCACGAAGGCGCCCGGGGCCGGGACCGGGCTGGGCCTCTCTTCGGTGTACGGGTTCGTCAAGCAGTCCGGCGGGTTCGTGTATGTCGGAAGCGAGCCGGGGCGAGGCAGTGATTTCACGATCTACCTGCCTAGAGCAGGCGATATGGCCGGCCGCCCGGTCCCGGTCGAATCGGCGGGCACGCAGGGCGGATCCGAAACAGTGCTGGTGGTCGAGGACGATGCCGCCGTGGGGGAGTTCATGCGGCGGGTGCTCGAGCCGCTCGGTTATCGGCTGGTAGTGACGCGGACGGCGTCGGAGGCGGTCCAGTTCGCCGCGTCGGGCGAACCTATCGACCTGCTGATCGCCGACGTGGGCGTCCCGGACATGCGCGGGCCGGCTCTCGCGGCCAGGCTTACCGACGCCCGGCGCGACCTCCGTGTCTTGCTGGTTTCGGGCTACGCGGAGACAGCGCTGATCGAGCGCGGCGAGATCGAAGCCGGGGCCGTCTTCCTGGCCAAACCGTTCAGCGCCGCGGATCTCGCCCGCACGGTCCGCCTCGCCCTCAGCGGACGCCCCTGAACCGATCGGTCGCCTCCACGAGCCTGTCCACGATCCCGGGTTCGAAGGCGGCGTGGCCCGCGTCGGCGACGACCTCGAAGGCGGCTTCGGGCCAGCGGCAATGGAGGTCCCAGGCGCTCGTCATCGGGCAGCACATGTCGTAGCGGCCCTGGACGATGACCTACGGGATGCTCCGGATCGCCGAGACGCCGTCGAGCAGCTGGTCCGGGTGAGTGAAGAAGCCGCCATTGGCGAAGTAGTGCGACTCGATCCGCGCAAGGTTGAGGGCGGCGTCGGGAGCCGCCATGCCGGCGATGGTCTCGGCGTTGGGAATCAGGTTGATCGTGCTCGCCTCCCAGGTCGCCCAGGCACGGGCCGCGGCGTCTCGAGCGGCCGGGTCGTCGCCCGTCAACCGGCGCCGATAGGCTGCCAGCAGGTCGCCGCGCTCTTCGGGCGGGATCGGGGCGAGAAACGTCTCCCAGATGTCGGGAAAGACGAAGCTCGCGCCTTCCTGATAGAACCACCGGATCTCGTGGGGACGGAGCAGGAAGATGCCCCGCAGCACGAGTGCGGACACTCGATCGGGATGGGTTTCGACATAGGCGAGCGAGAGGGTGCTGCCCCACGACCCGCCGAAGACGAGCCAGCGGTCGATGCCCAGGTGCTTGCGGATCTTCTCCATGTCCTGGACGAGATCCCAGGTGGTGTTCTGCTCCAGCGAGGCCGCGGGCATGCTCTTGCCGCAGCCGCGCTGGTCGAAGACGACGATTCGGTACGTCTCGGGGTCGAAGAACTGCCGGTGCCTCGGCCCGCTGCCGGCGCCCGGGCCACCGTGGACGAAGATGACGGGCTGCCCGTCCGGCCGGCCGCTCTGCTCCAGGTACAGCTCGTGCGACTCCGAGACGCGCAGCCGTTCGGTCTTGAAAGGCTCGATTGGCGGATAGAGGTCCTTCATGGTCGGCAGTCTAGCCGGGGGCGGCGCAAACCCGCGTCCGGGAGGTACGGGCCGCCCGCTCGGGTCCACCTCGACGAGCCGGGCCGAACGGCACTCGGAGTTCGGGCCGGCCGCCTCTCAGATACATCAGCCGATATTGACACAATCGCCGCTGGCTATCCCTGAACGGGAAGGTGAGCGCCGGGCGGCTGCGGCCGTGGCGGGCACCGCGTCGCTGTCTATCGCGGCCACGGAAAGGTTCGAGAAATGCGCATCGACTCGGTGGGATTCGTCGGGGGCGGAAGGATCGCCCGGATCATGGTCGAGGGCTGGCATCACGCCGCGGCCCTCCCTGGCGACATCGTCGTCAGCGACCCGAACCAGGCGACGCTCGACGCGCTGTCCGCCCGCTTTCCGTCGGTGAAAACGTGCCTCGGCGACAACTGCAAACCGGCCGAACAGTCGGTCGTCTTCCTGGGCCTCCACCCGGCTGCCTTCGCTGAAGCGCTGCCGGCGCTGGCGGCGGCCGTCCGACCGGACTCGATCGTCGTCTCGCTGGCGCCCAAGATTTCGCTCCAGGCGATGAGCACCTTGCTCGGCGGTTTCGACCGGATTGCCCGGGCAATCCCAAATGCGCCGTCGATCGTCGGATCCGGCTACAACCCGATCGCGTTCGGTCCGAACCTCGACGAGCGCGCCCGCATGACCGTGCTCGAGCTCTTCGCGCCCCTCGGCCAGTCGCCCGTCGTGGACGAGGCTGCACTGGAGGCTTACGCGGTGACGGCGGCGATGGGCCCCACCTACCTGTGGTTCCAGCTCTACGAGCTGCGCCGTCTCGCGGCCGAGTTCGGTCTTAGCGACGAGGCCGCCGCGGCCGCGGTGGATCGGATGGCCCGCGGCGCGCTCGACACCATCGCGAGCTCCGGCCTGAGCCCCGAGCAGGTCATGGACCTGGTGCCCGTTCATCCGCTCGGCGAAGCGGAGCCGGCCTTCCTCGATGCCTACAGGTCGCGCCTCCCGGCCGTGATGGACAGGATCAGGCCGGCCTGATCGCGGGCTCTACACCGGGCGGGCCACTGAACGTGGCGGGCTTCTGAACGTGGCCGCCGCTACACCGGGCGGGCGGCGGCCTGGCTCCGCCTGGCGTTCCGGGCAAGCTCCACGAAGGGGCGAAGGCGAACGGCGACTTCCGTGCGCGTCCGCCGGAAGGCTTCGAGCTTCTCGGCGTCGGAGCCTTCGACCTCGGCGGGATCCTCGAGACCCCAGTGCATGGTGTTGTGCGTGCCTGGGAATACCGGGCAGCTCTGCCGGGCGCGGTCGCAGACCGTGATCACATAGTCGAACGGCTGGCCGAGGAACTCCGTAACGGACTTGGCTCGCGCCCCGGACCAGTCGATGCCGATCTCATCGAGCGCCTCGATGGTGAACGGGTTGACGCCCTTCGGCTCGGTTCCGGCCGAGAAGACCGCGAAGTCGGGGCCGCCGAAGTCCCGGAGGAGCGCCTCCGCTATCTGGCTTCGGGCCGAGTTGCCGGTGCATACGAACAGGACTCGGATGGGATCGTCAGGCATCTTCTCGCCCTTCTCTGAGCGCCGGGCACGGCCGGCGGCTGCGACTGTCAACTCCAGGTCCGTCAGCTCGGATTCGAGACGATCGAGATCCGTCCTCTGGCGAGCGATTGCGGTTCGCTGGCTTTCGATCAGCGGCGCCAGATCGGCGTCGATCTGACCGCGCTCCAGGCACAGGCTTGCGAGCCGGCCCGCGTCCACGGGAGCGAGGCCGAGCCGCCGCAGCGAGACGACCAGCCGCAATCGCGTCAGCGCCTCCGGACCGTATTCGCGGTAGCCGTTCTCGCGCCGCGCAGCGGCGGGCAGGACGCCCACCTCCTCGTAGAAACGGACCGCCGATGGGGCGATGCCGGCCTGGGCCGCGAGCTCGGAAACCTTCATGCCGCCAGGCTACACCTTCAAGCCACTTGAAGGTCAAGAGCCGGCGCCTCCTGTGTGACACCAGTCGAGGCAGCGGTAGAGACGGCTCTGGCACTGGACCTGCCGAGGGGCGAGCAGGCGTCACGACTGCTCCCGGGTTCGGCGCAGGACGTATCCTGAGTTGAGGGCCGGTGAGGAGGTCTACCGGCTGGAGGGTTGAGCATGGCATCCGAGCGCGATCGAAGCGCATTCGCCATCGCGGAAGTGGTGATCGCCGTCCTGCTGGTGGCCTCGTGGTGGCTGCCCTGGTTCCTGGTCACGCCCGTCACCCCCGATCAAGTCCCCACCGGTGCCGCCGCGTGGTCCACCAGCTGGTTCGGACTGGCCGACAACGGGATCACCACCGCGAAGATCATCGTGGCCATCGCGCCCGTTCTGCTCGTCGTCACGGCGGGACTGTCGCTCCTCCTGCCCTGGCGTGGGTTTGCCGTCACCACCCTTGTAGCCTTCGTGGCGACGCTGTTTGGCGCGGATGGGGTCATCGAGCGCATCAACAGCGGCGGGACCGAATTCGCGGGCAAGACCACCCCGGACCTGGGTCTGCAGCTCTTCGCCTGGCTCTGCCTGCTCGGGACCATCGTGACAGCGGTCGATCTCACCCGAAACGGCTCGAGCACGATAGTTTGGCGGAAGCTGCGAACGCCCGCCGTCGGCCGATATGGCCCATTTACCGGCTATCTTTGCCTCGTCGGCGCATGGGTGCTGATCGCGGCCTTCCCCATGTCGGCAAGCTGGACGTGGCTCGTCGTCGCGGGGATGGTGGTCGGACTGGTTGCGTGGGTGCTCGCGCTTCGGAAGGACCAGCCGAAAGTCTGACGCTCAGCGACCGCGTCGGCGGCGTCTGGCGCGCCGGCGGTGCGGACGAGGGCCCGGATCAAGCCGCGGGCGCCCCGGGGCCCCTACTCCTTACCCGAGTTGCCGCAGCCGCATCTTTTCATGCACTCGCGCATGACTTCGGGCATGTCGTCGCCCTGCATCATGCGGCCCATCATCCTGGGCATGATCCTGGGCAGCAGCACCGCGGCGAGGACCGCCACGAAAATGAGGGCGGCCACGCCTCCCAATGCCCCGGCCAGAAACGATCGACTGCTCGCCTTCATGTTCGACTCCCTCGTGGCAAATCGGCTCGACCAACTCTAGCCCGCCTGCCGTCTCAGGTCGACCGTTCGGGGTCGACTGCCGGCGTCAACAGGTTACGTGCAGGATCGCGTAGACGTCTTTCGAGTGGATGCCGGCGAGCAGGCGGCAGGCTTCCTCGGTCGGCACTGCCTCTATCTCGATGCCGCGGCGGGCGGCTTCCTCGCGAAGTTCCGGCGTCAGGCGAAGCTGGCCGCGCGCGCCCGTTCCCACGATGAGGCGGGTGCCTCCCCAGGGGATTTCTTCGGCGCCGGACAGCGGGGTGTGCCGGGAGCCGGCGTAGAGGGCCTTCGACGGCCCCTTGTCCCGCTTCCGGATCTTCCCGCCTTCGATGACGACGTCGCGGCGATACCGCTCGCCCTCGATCTCGAGCTGCCCGAAGGCAACGAGCTTAGCCTTCATGCGGAGATTCTCGCACCGGGGGCCAGCCCCGGACGAGCGGCAAGCCGGCGGCCCGTGAGGTCCCGATACGCGCGACTGGAGCCCGAGCCGGACGCCGGCCCAGCCGATCCGGCCCGATGCTGCCAACATTCGACCGGCGGCGGGATGGCGCTTCCCACGCCCGAGTCCTGCACCGACACGGGAGGTCGAAAGCGTGGTCCGGACGCCCGCACCGACGCCGGAGGTCGACGTCGGTGGCGCAGGTTCGAGACCGACCTCCCGGGTCGGAAACAGGCAAGCCCGGAGGCCGGCACCGACGCCGGAGGTCGATGTCGGGGCCAGGCAACGGGCGTGGCAGCGAGGCCGGAGGTAGCGGTGGTCTTCGAGATCGTGGGGGCGGCATGACGCGCCGGGGGATGATCCTCTTTGGCGTGATGGCATTCGTGTGGGGCATCCCCTATCTGTTCATCCGCGTCGCCGTGGAGGAAGTGTCCCCGGCCACCCTCGTCTTCGCCAGGACGGCGATCGGCGGCGCGGTGCTGCTGCCCATCGCGCTTCGCTCCGACTGGCGACCCGTGGTGGCCCGGTGGCGGTGGGTCGCTGCCTTCGGAATCGCCGAGATCGGCGTGCCCTGGGTCCTCCTGAGCTGGGCCGAGCAGCACATCACGAGCTCGCTGGCGGGCCTGCTCGTTGCGGGAGTCCCGCTCGTGGCCACGGTCCTGGCCCTGGTCACGCGCGGACGAGACCGCATCAGCGGGATGGGGATCCTCGGCCTCTTCGTGGGCATCGTCGGCGTGGCGGCGATCGTCGGGGTCAGCCTGGAGACGTCGAACGTGGCCGCGATCGCGGCTATGGCGGTCGTGGTGACGGGCTACGCCGTTGGGCCCGCGATCATGGCCAGGCGTCTGGGCGGCCTCTCGACGGTCGCGGTCATGGCCACCTCGCTGTCGGTCTGCGCCCTCGTCTATGCGCCGATCGCCCTTGTGGAGCGGCCCGCGACCGTCCCGAGCATGCACGCGCTCGTCGCCATGGTCGTCCTGGGCCTCGTCTGCACCGCTGCCGCATTCCTGCTCTTCTGGGCCCTGATCGACGAGATCGGACCTGTTCGAGCCACCGTCATCACCTACCTCAATCCCGCGGTGGCAGCGATCCTCGGCGTGGCTGTGCTGGGGGAGGCATTCACCCCGGGCATGGTCGCGGGTTTCGCGCTCGTGATCCTGGGCTCGGCCATGGCCACCGCACCGGCCTCGCGCCGGAGCCGCGAGCCCATCTCCCTGGCGCACGGCGTGCCCGACGAACCCGAGGTCGAGCCGACCGAGCTCTCCGCGTAGGCCGCTTCGGGGGACGCGCCACGGGGCGCCGGACGGACCGGAGGCCCTGCTAGGATTGATCGGCGTCCCTGACAGCCCGTTCGTGGCAGGCTCCCCGGTCCGGGATCGGGCCGGCCACCCATGAACGCACGGGCGTTGTCGGAACGGACTGGTAGGGAGGGACTCCATGACCGACGTCTACCGCTGCTGGCGATGCGGCGCCACGGCCTCGCCGGAGGCTGCTTTCTGCAGCTCGTGCGGTCAGAGCCTGGCGACGACGCCCTCCCAACAGCCCGTCCCACCGTTCGTCCCGCCGGCGCAGCCCATCGCCCCGTCCTTGCCCTTCCCGTCCTACGCCGCTCCGCCCTCGCAAATCCAGCCTGCCCCGCAGGTGCAGCAGGGTGTGTTCGGCCCTCCGCTCTCTCCGGGCGGTCCGCCTTCGATGTTCGGCGCGGCGCCGCCGAGCTTCGGCGTCCGGCCCGAGGCAATGCCCGCTCCGGCGGGGTATGCCGCGCCCGCTCCGGCGGGGTATGCCGCGCCCGCTCCGGCGGGGTATGCCGCGCCCTCCGCGCCGTATGGTGCGCCCACCTTCGCCGGGCCGGCTTCCGGGTCGTGGTCCGCGCCCGTCTCCGCGGCGGCACCTGGCCAGCTCGCTGTCGCGGCCAAGCCCTTCGGCATCGTGGTCCTGGCGATTGCGATGGTCGCGACGGCTGCCGTCGGCCTGTTCGTCGCGTGGGATTACGCCTATTGGTGCAACTGGCGCCTGAACTACGACGAATTCGCCTGGGCGGTCGTGGACGGAGCTTTCGCGGTCTCCTACGTTGCCACCTCGGTGTACGGGTTCACGGTCGCGCCCAAGCTCTGGGCCATGAATCCGTGGTCGTGGCGGACAGCCAACCAGATCGTCGCCGCGTGGTCCGGCCTCAACTTCCTGGGCATCGTGATATGGGGCGCGAGCCCCCTCTCCCTCGTGGGGCTGGTGGTGATGCTGGGGATGCTCGTCTACCTGAACCTGACGCCCACTCGGGCGATGTTCGGGCGCGGGCCACTCGTCACCTTCGTGCCGGCGGCTTAGCGGCCGATCCGGGCCGCGCCCCGGCCCGTGCTCAGCGAACGAGCTGTCCGTGGAAGGCGCGGCGCAGTTCGTTCATGTCGATCTTGGACATCTGGAGCATGGCTTCCATCGCCCGTCTCGAGGCTTCGGCGTCCGGGGACGACATCAGCTCCCCCATCTCGCGGGGGATGACCTGCCACGACAGGCCAAAACGGTCCTTGAGCCAGCCGCACTGACTCGGCGACCCGCCACCGGCGATGAGCGCGTCCCAGAGCCGATCGACCTCGGCCTGGTCTTCGCAGTCGATCAAGAACGAGACCGCCTCCGTGAACTGGAACTGCGGCCCGCCGTTGATGGCGGTGAAGTGCTGACCGGCCAGGGTGAAATCGACCAGGAGGACCGCGCCTGCCGGAGTGCTCGGATTGTCCGCGGGCGATCGGTAGACGTTGTCGATGCGACTGTCGGGCAAGAGCGAGACGTAGAAGCTGGCGGCCTCTTCGGCGTTGCCGTCGAACCAGAGGTTCGGGGTGATCTTCGCCATAGCTGCTCCTTGACGTGGGGGACGGCGGCGCAGCGTTTCTGCCGGGCAAATGATCCGGCCCTTCGGCCGTCCGGCACGCCCCGGACGCCGGCCGATCCGTCCTCCGCTACGGGTCCTCGTGGGCCGGCCCGCCTAGAACAGCCACGATCCTTCGCGCATGAGCAGCTTGCCGGCCAGCTCGTTGGCTTCCCGCAAGGCCTGGATCCGAACCGGCCGAAGGAACAGGAGACGATAGGCGTCCCGCTCGGCCCGGGGATCCCAGCCCGACTGCCGGGCGTACGCGCCGGCGACCTCTTCGGGCGCCTCGCCGGCGTCGAGCTGGCCGGCGAGCTCGACATCCATCAGCACGACGTCGCGAGTGGGGCCGAAGCCGAGCCGGGCCCGACCCGACGCCACGAGGTTGCGCAAAGTTAGCGAATCGGCCAGGACGGCCAGCGCTATCTGCTGCCCGTCCCAGGCATACGAGAGCGGGACGAGGTGCGCGACACCGGACGGCGCTGCCGTGGCCACCCATGTGTCCGCGCCTACCTCTTGAAGCCTGGCGAGCGTGTCCGCCTTGCGTTGAGGCCCGGATCGAGGCGCCGCTGTCATGCCGCCATCATGGCACGGCTTTGCCGCTAACCGTCAGCTGGAGGCCAAGCCGACTCTCCGCGGCGAGTACTTCGTAGTGGACGGCGCTGCCCGCCACGACCCAGCCGGGCAGCCTGATCGGCAGAACCTGGCTGAGGTCGCCGTCCGTCGCCGTCACGATCGCGTCCCAGTCGGTCCAGAGAGTGGCCAGCATGACGTCCGTGCCGCGGACCCCCGCCGCGATCGAGACGCAGCTCGGATTGGCCTCGAAGTTGGCCAGGTACAACTCCGCGGACCGCGAATCGAACCTGTCCGGGTCGCCCTCCACGACGGTGCCGCGAAACAGCCGCACCACGGAGGGCCGGCGAGTACGGTCCCAGGCTCCATGGGCGCGGCAGCGGTAGGCCTCGGTGGCTCCCGTCCGCGCCGCGGCCCCCAGGTCGTCGCCGAGTCGCAGCTGCCCCGCGGCGTCCTCGAGGCACGCCCCCGCGATGTCCGGCCGGAGCGATACCACGACGATCTCCTCGCCCTCGGAGTAGTCGAGCAGCCGGCGACCGATCCAGCGGCACTCGCCCGACGGTGGAACGGCAAGCGCCCGGAACTCGGAGTTGCGAGCGGTGCTGACTTCGGGCAAGCGGAACGTGCCAATACGGAGCACCAACTCTTCCGCCGGCCCAGCCCCGCCGTACGACATCGACCACCCCCCACAAAGGTGCGACTCCACGAATGTGCGCCGGACGCCAGCCGGTGTCAATGGGTTCGGTCGAGCATCCGGGCGGTTGCGAGCGCTAACCCCCTGCCGTCTCGGCAGCGAGAGCAGCTTCGGGCTCCGGAGAACGCATCGCCTCGCGCTCGGGGGCAAGGGAGACAATCAAGATTCCGGCGAAAGTCACTGTGAAGCCCGCCAGATCGAGGAGCGTGAGCGGCTCGCCGAGCAGGACGGCCGACGACAGCAGCCCGACTACCGGCACCGCGAGGAACCCCATCGTGGCCCCGAGGGGGCTCAGCGCCCGCGAGATCGACTGGCTCAGCCAGAAGGCGAGCGCGGTGGCGAGCGGTCCGCTGTAGGCGATCACGGCGATGGCTGTCGGTGTCCAGTGGATCGGCTTGCCGGCGTCGAGTGCGACCGCGGCGATGGCGAGCGGGACGAGCGCGGCGAGGAGCTGCCAGGGTTCGAGGTCCAGCGGCGCGGAGTGCCACACGTGGTGGCGGATGTGGATTGTGGTCACGGCCCAGATCACCGCGCTGACCATCAGCTCGGCGCTGCCAAGGAGCTGGCCGGAAGAGCCCCACTCGATCGCAAACGGGTTCAGCAGCAGGCCGATGCCCGCCAGGCCGACCAGGAGGCCGCCGATCTGACGCGCCCCAACCCTGTTCCGGAAGGCCGCCATCTGGATCACCGCGACCCACAAGGGCATGGTGTAGACCAGGATCGAGGAGCGTCCCGCCGAGATCATCGGCAGAGCCAGGTTCATCAGGACGATGCCGCCGGCCATCTGCCCGAGTGCCACGGACATGACCACCGGCCAGTCGCGGCGGTCCGGCAGGCGCAGGCCACCTCTCGCCGCCTGTATCGCGGCGAGCGGGACGAGCGCGGTCGCGACTCGGAAGAAGCCGTAGGTGAAGGGCGGCAGATCGCGGAGACCGGTCTTGGCCACGGGCCAGTGGATGCCCCACACGAGTGCCAGGCACGCAAGCAACAGATATGGTCTTGCCCGCGCCATCGCTACTTGCTGCTCCGTTTCACGAGCGCTGAGGCTCCGAGTCAGGGGTCTCGGCAGCGGGGTCGGGGGCGGAGGGAAGCGACGA
>DAHXON010000208.1 GCA_027364875.1 Chloroflexota bacterium | reverse complement strand
GAGCGGAGGCTGCGCAATATAAATGTGACCGCGCTCCACAAGTTCGGGCATTTGCCGATAGAAAAAAGTCAGCAGCAACGTACGGATGTGTGAACCATCCACGTCCGCGTCTGTCATGATGATGATGCGGTGGTAACGCAGTTTTTCAGGGGAATATTCGTCTTTGCCAATTCCTGTGCCCAACGCCGTGATCAGGGTCACGATTTCCTGTGAAGAAACCAGCTTGTCAAAGCGTGCTCTCTCCACGTTCAGGATCTTCCCTTTCAACGGCAAAATCGCCTGGAATTTTCGGTCGCGCCCTTGTTTTGCCGACCCGCCTGCAGAGTCTCCTTCCACCAGGTAGAGCTCACACAGCGCAGGATCTTTTTCCTGACAGTCTGCCAGTTTTCCAGGTAGCCCCAGACCATCCAGCGCACCTTTGCGCCGCGTCATCTCACGGGCTTTTCGGGCAGCTTCTCTGGCCCGTGCAGCATCGATGATCTTGCCTACGATGATCTTGGC
>DAHXON010000207.1 GCA_027364875.1 Chloroflexota bacterium | reverse complement strand
GGTGATATAGAGGCGGCTTCCGTCGGGCGAGAATCGCACCACTTCGGGCGACTCGATGCCTCGGATTACCTCGACCACCTTGTTCGTCGCGGCGTCAATCACAGAAATGGTGGTGCCGCCCCGATTGGCGACATAGACTCGCACGGTGGCCGCCGCCAGGGGCAGCGCTGCGAGCAGGACTACAGGCAATAGCCACAGGTTCCATCGGGCGCAGAAATATTTTTTCATTTTGGTTAGGTTCATGTGCAGGTACACCTCTTCTATTGGCGCAGAGAGTAGATCCTACATCGACGTCAACTCACACCAAGCGTGTGGCAAAAATAAAATTTCGAATGGATGTCCCGAGAAAAGAGAATGATGGTGCGGAAGAAGGGACTCGAACCCCTACGGCCTTTCGGCCACCAGCTCCTAAGGCTGGCGCGTCTGCCAATTCCGCCACTTCCGCGTTGCCTGACAGTATAACCGAGGATCGATCCTATCCGCTCCTCGCAACTATTGGGGCTGGAACTTCCACCGTTAGTT
>DAHXON010000206.1 GCA_027364875.1 Chloroflexota bacterium | reverse complement strand
GGCGAGCCTGGATACGGCCCGAGCTGCTGTGGCCACGCTCGGGTGAGACACCCGAACGCATCCTGGCGGCAACACCCATCGACTCAGTTGAGGTCATTGGACCCTCGTGCCCCGGCTTCGGTGATGGCTCGCCGATTCGCGGGAACGTCTCGGCCGCGTTGGCGGCGGTCTTCGGGCGATGGAACCTGGTCTGCAGATCGAGCCCATCGCCCGAGTACTGGCCTCCAGAGGCCGAGGCTACACGCTAGAACCCATAGATACGTACTCGGCTCCGATTTGAACCAGGGTGAGATGCGTCGTGGCGCCGAGGTTGGCGGTGGTAGTCGAGTAGACGGAGGTGCCGTCGATCCAGACCTCAACGGTTGCGAGAGCGCCTCCCGTTGGGCTCGGAACCGCGTGGAGCGTGATTTGGTGCCACGTGTCCAGGTCCATCAGAGTGTCCGTGGTCTTGTAGTCCCTGAGATCGCCTGTCACGCCATCCCAGGTACCGACCCACGCCTTGCCGTCGTCGTTCGAGCGGAATACCTCGAC
>DAHXON010000205.1 GCA_027364875.1 Chloroflexota bacterium | reverse complement strand
GTAGTATGCCCAAGGGACGTTCGCGGCTTCGAGGTTGGCCGCTATGGAGCCGATATTGAGGTTTGAACGCTGGTTGGACACCGAGTCGTTGACGCCGTCGTCCTGTCCCGCCACAACGTAGAGGTGGTTGGGGAGGGAGGGGCCCATCGCCGAGGTGAAGTAGTCATCAAACAGCGTATAGTTCTGCGCCAGGCTCCAGTAGTAGGGGATGTCGCTCTGGTCGTAGTATCCGAAAGTCTCGTTCGAGCCCTCGGATCGGAGGAAGCCGTCCATCTTTCCGTTGTCGTAGGCCGCATGGGCACAGGCGGTCGAGTGACACAGGTCATTGATCGCTCCCGAGAGGTGGAACGGGTGCACCTGACTTGGGTCGTTCTTTATCCCGTCGGCCCCCGGGAATGCCCCGAAGTAGTTGTCGAAGGTGTGGTTCTCCTGGACTATGACCACAACGTGCTGGATGGGGCTGGTCCCTGCTTGACTGTCCGTCGCTGCGAGAGACGTTTGGGCGACTGGTGCCAGAAGAAGAAGGGCTAGAGG
>DAHXON010000204.1 GCA_027364875.1 Chloroflexota bacterium | reverse complement strand
GTTCTGATGTTCCGGCCGAGGCTGCGGCCATGACCCGCGGCGGCCGGTTCCGCGGATTGGCGATCGCCCTGGCGGTCGCGCTGGGAGGGGCGGCGCTCGCTTCGCTCGCGCCCGTCTCTCCCGCCGTAGGCTCATGCGCCGGCGCTGGGCCGAACCACGCCGCGCTCGTGATCCAGCACGGCGACGGTTCCGTGGTGACGCGCTGCGTGGCCTTCGAGACGGCCCAGATAACCGGCCAGCAACTGCTGGACTCGTCGGGAGTGGCATGGGTCGGGCAGACGTTCGGAGGCTTCGGCACCGCCGCGTGCTCCATCGACGGCGAGCCTGCCCACTACTCCACGTGTCCCGGCAAGGACAACTACTGGGCCATCTTCGTGTCGCGGGGCGGCGGAACGTGGCAGTTCGCTACGTCGGGCATCTCCGGGTTGAGCCTTTCGAGCGGCGACGCCGAAGGCTTCCGGTACGTTCCGGCCGCGGGCACTCCGGCCGCTCCGCCCGCTCCGGCGGGGGTCTGCGCCACGGCCGGGGCCACGACCGGGGCCACGG
>DAHXON010000203.1 GCA_027364875.1 Chloroflexota bacterium | reverse complement strand
GCCCCGGGTTGAGCATTTCCACACCCTGGCGGAAGTAGTCCATATTGAAGCGTACGTAGGGCCTGAGGTCGATATTATTGATGATCAGAACCTCCAACCCCCGGTATATATTGGGATATTTGTAAGGTTTATCGTCGCCCTCCGGTATCGAAGCAATCAAAATGTTGGCATGCGTGCCCAACGTAAAGGCCGCCGGGCAGATCAGGTTGCCGACGTTCTCGACGATTAGCAGGTCGATCTCGGACAGGGGCAGTTGGTCGAGGCCATCATTGATCATGACCGCGTCCAGATGGCATTCACCGCCGGTGTTGATTTGCACGGCGGGCATGCCGGCCGCAATGACTTTGTCGGCGTCGATGGTTACCGGGGCAGTGTCGCCTTCGATCACACCCACCCGCAGCCGCGGAGCGATTGCCTGGATGGTCTGCAAGATCAGGCTGGTTTTCCCCGCTCCGGGCGAGGCCATCAGGTTAATGGCGAAGATGCCATTGTCATCCAGCCGCTTGCGATTGATTGAAGCAACCTGGTCATTGGCGGACATGATTTTTTCAACTACAGGTACACGAATAGCGC
>DAHXON010000202.1 GCA_027364875.1 Chloroflexota bacterium | reverse complement strand
CTTGCGCTCCACGATGCGACCGTATTGGGCCACGTGGACGGCCGTGGGCGTGTCGTTGCCGAGGGCGGAGAGGTAGCCCGCGCCGCCGACTGACTCGAGATCGCCCGCGCGCTCGAGCGCTTCCGCCACGGTGACGACGTCGATCGGCTCGCGATGCTCGAAGAGCTCCAGCATCGTTGCGAAGATGCGGCCGTTGGCCTGGCGGTAGAAATCCTCCGGGTGCAGGAAGTCGGCCACCTCGATGATCGCGTCGCGGTCGATGAGGATGGAGCCGAGGACTGCCTGCTCCGAGTCCATGTTCTGTGGCGGTAGTCGATCGATCACGGAATGGGCGCCTCAGGGCGGTTGGGCGTTCGTTCTTCTGACCGGTATGGTGGGCCGGACGCGAGTCGCCGAATCCTCCAAGACGCGCCGGCGGGCCGAAGCTTTCCCCGAATTGGGAAGCCATGTTGGTGAGTTGTGGACAGGTCTGTGGAAGACCGTCTTGACAGCGCCCCCGTAACCGAGTCGGCGCTCAGGCGGTTCGAGCGCAAGGCGAGACCGAGCACCGCGAGGCGAGCGCACCGGGTGTGCGT
>DAHXON010000201.1 GCA_027364875.1 Chloroflexota bacterium | reverse complement strand
ATATCATTCAAGCGGCAAGCTGAAAGGCAAAGCGAAAAAACGGATGCGCGAAGGTGCACGCCAGTTCATTTGACATCGGATTCTTAACGAATATAATCAGCAGTGTAAGTGCGCCGACGTAGCTCAGTGGTAGAGCAGGGGACTCATAAGCCCTTGGTCAGTGGTCCGACTCCACTCGTCGGTACAAGGTGGAAGCGATTCTCGTGGCGAGAATCGCTTTTTGTTAATGGGAGGGCGGCGGCTGCCACACCAGCAACAGAAATCGACCATTGACTTTTGGCGGGATGGTTTGTATACTCTAATCAACCTGTGAGTGTGATTAACCGAAAGAATAGCACCTGACGGCTGGGGCAAGAGCGCCTTGCCGCGAGAGGTGCTTTTTCTTTAGCCGTCTTGCTTTGAATCGTCGGAGCGATAGGTCGGCTCCGGGGAGGATTTGCAAAATGGAGAGGAGAACATTCGTCAGGTTTGCCAGTTGGATCGTCGTCAGCGGCGCATCGCTCTTCACCGCCATTTACCTTGGTATCCTTGTTCTTCGGGATTACGATGCGATCATCCGCGAACATTTCGCCGCAACGGTTGGTCTGCCTCTGGCAGGG
>DAHXON010000200.1 GCA_027364875.1 Chloroflexota bacterium | reverse complement strand
TGAACGTGGTGGACTTGGCGATGCGGTCGATCTCAGCGCGCAGGGCCGTGATTTCGGTCGACACGGAAGCCGCGTCGCCCGAGCTCAGGGTGCTGTTCGCCGCCTCGACGGCCAGCTCGCGAATGCGCTGGAGCATCGAGTGGACTTCGTTGAGCGCGCCTTCTGCCGTCTGGACCATCGAGATGCCGTCCTGGGCATTTCGCTGGGCCTGGTTGAGGCCGGTGACCTGCGCCTGCAGCTTCTCGCTGATCGCGAGGCCGGCCGCGTCGTCCGCGGCCCTGTTGATCCGCAAACCCGACGAGAGCTTTTCCACGCTCTTGGAGAACACCGACGCCGTCGCGCTCAGGTTGCGCTGAGCGTTCAGTGCCTCGATGTTCGTGTTGATACGAACTGACATAGGTAGCCTTCCCTGGCTTTCGAAGTGCGGCGTCCATGCCGCAGCTGGTGGGGGCGGGGGGCTGGTCGCAATGATGGTGCGGGCGCGACAGGCAAGGTATCGGGCGGTCGATCGTTGGCTTTAGATAGCGTCCACGATCGGTGACGGCGGCGGTCGGGAGGCGAATTGCCTCACGGCGATGGCACAGAGAAGCTGGGCGCCCCCTCG
>DAHXON010000001.1:111365-119673 GCA_027364875.1 Chloroflexota bacterium | reverse complement strand
GGCGCAGGCCGTCACGGGCCGCGGAAACGGATGGATCGAGGCGCAAGGCCTCGCGATACTCGGCCGCCGCGCCCTTCGTGTCGTGCTTGCTCTCGAGGGCCAGGCCGATACTGGCGCGCAGCTGGGCGAGGTCCAGGTCTTCGAGAAGCGCCGACGAGAGAACCTGGCCGGCCTCCTCGGTACGCCCGAGAGACACCAGCGCCAAAGCGCGGCAGTGGAGCGAAGGCAGGTGCTGCGGGTTCAGGGAGAGTCCGCGGCTCGTGATCTCGAGCGCTTCCTGATACTTGCCGGCGCGGCCGACGATGCCCGCCAGGTCCGAGTGGCGATTGGGATCCGTGGGCGCGAGGGCCACGGCCTGGCGGCTCTCCATCTCGGCTTCCCAGGTCATGCCCATCGTCTCGAGAGCGCAGGCGCGGGCCGCGTGGGCCATGGACAGGTTCGGGTCGCGGGCCACGGCAAAGTCCGCGCTGAAGAGGGCGTCGCGGCCGCGGCCCTGATCGGAGAGCGCCATCGCGAGCATCGCGTGCGCCATCGCCGAATCGGGGAACTCCTCGAGCACCGTACGGAAGACCTGCTCGGCGGTCTCGGGCTTGTTCCGAGCGAGGAGGTCCGAGCCGTGCTTGAGCCTCGAATCCCCGGGGTCGGTCCGGGCGCTGCTCCGGCGCGGAAAGTCGGGTCGAACGTCCACGGGCGAACGTTAACCCACCACCAGGCCCGGCGCGATGGGTCGTTAGTGGGCCGCTCCGGCCGTGTGGTCCCGCCCGCCGGACCGAGCCCGGCCGAGCGGATATCGGTCGCTCGACGATAGGCCGGGTGGGCCATCTGTCGTTCGCCACGTCGATGCGGTATGCTCCCCGCGCCTTCGGTGCCGCCAGAATCCGCGGCCCAACGCCGCTTCAAGCTACCGTGGCGGCGATACGGATCGGGAGTCCAACCACCCATGTTCGACGCTCTGAGCGAGCGGCTGCGTAAGACCCTCGGGACACTCACCGGCCGGGGCCGCGTGAGCGCGGCCGATGTCGACGCGGCCATGCGCGAAGTGCGTCTGGCGCTTCTCGAAGCGGACGTCAACTTCAAGGTCGTCAAGGACTTCGTGGCTCGCGTGCGCGAACGAGCGACCGGCGCCGAGATACTCGACAGCCTGACGGCCGGCCAGCAGGTCGTGAAGATCGTCAATGAGGAGCTCGTCGCTCTCCTCTCGGCGGGGGATCGAACCTTCCACCTCACGGGCAACCCGGCGGTCGTCCTGCTCGTCGGACTGCAGGGTTCGGGCAAGACCACGAGCGCCGCCAAGCTGGCGCGGTATCTCCACAAGCAGGGCCGCCGGCCTCTCCTCGTCGCCGCGGACCCGTACCGGCCGG
This sequence comes from Chloroflexota bacterium, assembly GCA_027364875.1. Classification (GTDB taxonomy): domain Bacteria; phylum Chloroflexota; class Limnocylindria; order Limnocylindrales; family CSP1-4; genus Fen-1039. The sequence goes on along the minus strand of DAHXON010000001.1, from coordinate 118,312 downwards.
CGGCCGCGGACCAGCTCGAGACGCTCGGCAAAGCGCTCGACATGCCGGTCCACCGGGCGCCCGCCGGAACGAGCGTCAGGGACATCGCCAAAGGCGGGCTCGATGGCGCCCGCAGGCTCGTCCGCGACACCGTGATCCTCGATACGGCCGGCCGCCTGACCGTGGACGAGCCGCTCATGAAGGAGATCGCGGATCTCTCGACGTGGATCAAGGCCTCGGAGACCGTCCTCGTCGTCGACGCGATGACCGGCCAGGAAGCCGTCAACGTGGCCCAGGCATTTGCCGCCGCGGTCCCGGTCACCGGCCTCATCCTGACGAAGATCGACGGCGACGCACGCGGCGGCGCGGCCCTGTCCATCTCCGCCGTCACCGGGCTGCCCGTCAAGTTCCTGGGCACGGGCGAGAAGACCGACGCCCTGGAGCCGTTCTACCCGGACCGCCTCGCCGGCCGCATTCTGGGCATGGGCGACGTCCTGACGCTCATCGAGCGGGCCCAGGAGACACTGGACGAGAAGCAGGCCGCGCGCATGGCCGAGAAGCTGCGCAAGAACAGCTTCACTCTCCAGGACATGCTCGACCAGATGCAGCAGCTCCAGAAGATGGGCCCGCTCGGCGGCCTCATCGAGATGATCCCGGGACTCGGCGGAATGGCCAAACAGGCGCAGGCGTCGGTGGACAGGGGCGATCTCAAGCGGGTCGAAGCGATCATCCGATCGATGACGCCGGCCGAGCGCAGCGATCCGAACATCCTGAACGGGGCCAGACGGCGCAGAATTGCGCAGGGCTCGGGCACTCGACTGCAGGATGTCAACCAGCTCGTGAAGCAGTTCAGCGAACTGCAGAAGATGATGAAGCAGATGGGTGGAGCCCGAGGAATCCGGCGCATGCCCGGCATGCTCGGCAGGTAAAGAGGGAAGACCATGAATCCATTCGAAGGCCAGGAACGACCGGCGGGTCTGCCGGCTGATGACAACCAGACGGCCGCGCAGCCCGCCGTCCCCGCCTGGGCCCCGCAACCGGTCCAGCCTCAAGACGCTCAGCCTCAATGGGCTCAGCCCGTATACGGCCAGCCTCAGTACGGGCAAGCACCCGCCCAGGGCCAGCCGTATCCCCAGCAGACGTATCCCCAGCAGCCGTATCCGACGCAGCCCTACGGCCAGCCGCCGTACGACCAGCAGGCCGCGCCGCAGGGCTACGCCTACCCGCCCCAGGGGTACGCGCCGCAATATCAGCAGCCCTACCCGGCTGGCATGTACGCACCCGCAGGCTCGGAACTGCCTCTCCAGCCGGTCGTCGCTAAGTCGCGGACGCACAAGTTCCGCTGGGCAATCGCGGGCGCGATCGTCATGAGCGTCGCCCTGGTCACGGCCGCGGGCGCATTCGTCCTCTCCGGCGCCTCGGGCACCAAGTCACTGACCGCGAGCATGGCGCCCAAGAACACCTGGATGTTCGTGGAGCTGCGGACGGACCTGCCGGGCGACCAGCATCAGAAGCTCGCCGACTTCCTGAGCCACTTCCCGGGCTTCGCGGATCGAGCCCAGTTCGACAACGCCCTGGACGAGATCTTCAACCGGATCACCGGCAGCATCTCGCCGGATCTGGCCTACACCTCCGCCTTCAAACCATGGATGGAAGGCGAGGTCTCGGTCGCTGTGCTGCCGGGGGGCCAGTCGATGACGCTGCCGAGCCTGGCTCCGATGATGGGCGGCACCGCGCCGATGAGCGCGATGGTTCCGGACGCGGTGGCCCTGGTGGCCCTCAAGGACCGCGCCAAGGCGGAGTCCTGGGTCAGCGACGAGCTGAGCCGGAACCACGTCACCGCCACCTCACAGACCTACGCCGGCGAGACGATGTACACGCTTGCCGACTCGGGTGAGCAGGGTGCCTACGCCTTCACCAACCAGGATCTCATTCTGGGCACGCCCACTGCGGTGAAGGCCGCTCTCGACACGAAGTCCAAGGGTTCGCTGGCCGACAACGCCAATTACCAGGCGGCCATGAAGTCGCTCTCGGGCGACGCCCTCGCCCGGTTCTACATGGATCCCAAGGTCTACGTCGGAAGCGTGGTGGACAGCCTGAGCATGCTTGCCCCGATGCTCGGCGCGAGTGCGGCGCCCGCGATCGACCTGAGCAAGATGCCCAGCTGGATCGGTGGATCGGTTCGAGCCGAGTCGGACCGGATGGTGATGGAAACGATGGCCGGCGGCACCAGCGCGGCGGCCGACAACCACACCAGCCAGATCGCAACCCGCCTGCCCGGCGACACCGTTGCGGTGATCGAAGGTCACTCGCTCGGCAGCCAGGTCAACAAGCTGCTGGACAGCCTCTCGTCGGCGGGCTCGAGCACGGGCATCGCCGCGGATCAGATCAAGCAGGTCAAGGATGCGATCGCGCTGATCGGCGGCGTTGACTGGATCCAGGACGCCGCTGTCGCGGTCACGGACACCAACGGCACGTTCGGCGGCGGGCTCGTCGTCCAGACCCCCGACGCGACCACGGCCAAGACCAAGCTGGCGATGCTGACCAACTTCGTGGCCCTCGCGGGCGGTTCGACCGGGCTCAAGAGCGGCACGGAGACCTACAACGGTCAGACCATCACGGTCATCACCGTCCCGCAGACCAGCACCGGTACCGCCGCCCTGCCGGCCACTCCGGCGATCTCCATCGGGCTGACGGTCAAGGACAACCTCATCGTGGCCGGATACCAGGACACTTTCGCCAAGGCCGTGATCGACACCACGTCCTCGAACGCGCTCTCGGCCCAGTCGGACTACAGCGCAGTCATGAACGCGGTCGGATCCAGCAACATGGGCTCGTTCTACCTGAACGTTCCGGCCCTCGAAGACCAGATCGGCAAGGCGGCAATGAGCTCGGCCAGCTGGACCACCAACTACAAGCCCTACTTCGATCACTTCGGCGGCATCGGCTATGCGGTGATCGGTGGCGACACGACGACGGTGCGAGTCGTGCTCATGGCAAGGTAGACTCGCGCACCACGAACGGAAGAACCCTCTAGGAGGAAGCAGCTCGCACATGGCAGTTCGAATTCGCCTCACCCGCGTTGGGGCAACCAAGCAGCCCGCCTATCGGGTGGTCGTCATGGACGGACGCAGCGCCCGCGACAGCAAGGCCATCGAGACCCTCGGCCACTACAACCCTCGGACGAATCCGGTCGAGTTCGTGGTGGACGCCGACAAGGTCAAGAAGTGGCTCGCGCAGGGCGCGTCGCCGTCGGACACGGTCTCCAGGCTGCTCCAGGGCGCCGGCGTCATCCCCAAGACCGAGACCAGGAAGGCCGCGGCCAAATAGGGTCTGGGCGCCGCGCCGGTCCCGCCGGTGGCGATCGAACGGCGCAATTCCCGAGTTCACAGCAAAAGGAGGCTCATGGCAGCCCAGGATCTGGTCGAGTACGTCGCGAAGAATCTCGTCGACGATCCCGACTCGGTGGTAGTTGAGGTTCACGACGGGCCCGAAGGCACCGTGATCGAGCTTCACGTCGCCGAAGACGACATGGGCAAGGTGATCGGGCGCAACGGCAGCGTTGCCAAGGCGCTCCGGACTCTGCTCAAGGTCATGTCGGCACGCGACGGCGAGTCCGTTTCTCTCGAGATCAGCTGAGCGTTGCATGAGTGCTAGCGGCCGCCGGCCGTGAGCGTTGGCGAGCGGCTCGTAGTCGGCCGTGTCCGCGGCTTTCACGGACTCAAGGGCACCGTCAGACTCGAGTCTCTGACCGACCGCGCCGATGAACGGTTCGCGGTCGGTCGTTCGCTGTACGTCGAGGGGTCCGAAGCGCCCCTGACAATCGTGGAAGCCGAGCAGGACAAGGTCGGCTGGCGGCTGCGCTTCGCCGAGCTGGTCGACCGGACTGCCGCTGAGACGCTCCGGGACGCGTACCTCGAGGCCGTCGTTGCCCCCGGCGAGCAGCTGCCCCGTGGCGAGTTCTACTGGCACCAGGTCGTCGGCGCGAAGGTGGTCTCGACCGACGGGGCGTCCCTTGGCGAGGTCGTTGATCTCTACCGCGCCGGAGGCGCCGAGGTGGCCGTGACCCGCGGTCCGGCCGGCGAGCTGGACATTCCGCTCGTGCGCTCGGTCGTCCGCATATTCGCGCCTTCGCGCGGCGAGATCGTGGTGGATGTCGAGGCGCTGGGCCTGGCGGACGAGCCGGTCGACGACGCACCGGGCGACGAAGCGATTGAGCCAGGCGAGGCGGCGGAACCGGACGGGGCGGCCGAATGAGTCTCGAAGGCGAGGACGTCGAGGGGAGTGCCGGGGCGAGCGTCGAGGCCGCACCCGCGCGCTCACCGATCGAGATCGATGTTTTGACGCTGTTCCCCGGCATGTTCGCGGGGCCGCTTGCCGAGAGCATTCCCGGCCGCGTCCAGTCGCGCGGCCTGGCCACGGTCCGCGTCCACGACCTGCGGCAATGGGGTCTGGGCCGACACAAGACGGTGGACGACTACACCTACGGCGGCGGTGCGGGCATGGTTCTGCGCCCGGAGCCCGTGGCCGCGGCGCTCGACGCGGTGCGCCGCCCGGGCTCGACCGTGATCCTCCCGGACCCAGGCGGCGAGGTCTTCGGCCAGGCTCGCGCCCACGACCTTGCACTGCGCCCCCACATCGTCATCCTGTGCCCGCGCTACGAGGGCGTGGATGAGCGCATCCGCTCCCTGGTGGACGTGGAGCTGTCCATCGGCGACTACGTGCTCTCCGGCGGAGAGATCCCGGCGATGGTCATGATCGACACGATCCTGCGGCTGCTCCCGGGAGCCATCGACGCCGAATCGACCGCCGAGGAGTCGTTCACCACTGGTCTTCTCGAGTATCCGCAGTTCACTCGGCCGCCGGAGTTCGCCGGCATGACGGTTCCGACGGTGCTCACGGGCGGCAACCACGAGGCCGTTCGTAAGTGGCGCCTGAAGGAGGCGCTACGGCGGACCCTGCGACGGCGGCCGGACCTGCTCGAGGGTCGCGCCCCCACGAAGGAAGAGACGAAGCTTCTGGCGGAAGTCCGGGCCGAGGAAGCGGCGGAGAATGCGGCGGCGGAATCGTCGGTCGGCGCCGAGAGGTCGCCAACCGAGGAGTAGGGGGCTCCTCAGCGCCACGGCCAGCTGCAGCCGGCGGCATCAGTTGTGCTATCCTTCGCCGTCGGCCGCGAGTCAGCAAGCTGACTATGGTGGCCTGTTCCATGTGTCTTCATCGCAGCCGCGCTGCGTAAAACACGACCATGAGCGCAGCCGCGCCGCTTGACGAAGAGTAGGGACCAGCCGTGAACGTGCTCGACGAGATCACCCAGGACCAGATCCGGACCGATATTCCGGAGCTCGCCCCCGGCGACACCGTGCGCGTCGCAGCCAAGGTCGTCGAGGGCAACCGCGAGCGCGTCCAGGTCTTCGAAGGCACCGTGATGCGCCTTCGGGGCGGCGGAATCCAGCGCTCCATCACCGTCCGACGCGTCGCCAGCGGCGTCGGAGTGGAGCGGACCTTCAAGGTCAACAGCCCGCGCATCGACAAGATCGAAGTCGTCCGCCACGGCCAGGCCCGGCGTGCCCAGCTGTACTTCCTGCGCGGTCGATCCGGCAAGGCCGCGACGCTCCGCGAGCGGCGGACGCCCAACAGCTAGATACTCGGAGCGACATGCCGGCAGCCCGTCGCTCAGCCACTCCAGGCGAGGACCCCGTCCGAACGGCCCCAGGGCCGAGGCGGGGTCCGACTGTGTTCGCGGCAGCGGCGGCCGGCGGCCGCCGCCAGGTTGAGCCCTGGCACAAGGCCCGCTTGGACCCGGACTTCGTGGAAGAGCGAGTCCTGTGGGAACGGGGCTACCGCCACGTGGCCGGCATCGACGAAGTGGGCCGAGGCTGTCTCGCCGGCCCCGTGACCGCCGCCGCGGTCATCCTCCCGCCCGATTGGCAGCCCCGCGGCCTCCGCGACTCCAAGCTTCTCAAGCCCGAGGAGCGGCGCCGCCTGGACGCCGAGATCCGGGCGCATGCCGTGGCGTGGTCGATCGCCTTCGTCAGCCCGGAGCTGATAGACCGCATCAACATCCTCCAGGCCACGCTGCTTGCCCAGACGCTCGCCGCCGCGAGGCTCTCGATCCGGCCGGACGCGCTCCTTCTGGACGCGGTGATCCTTCCGGAGGTGCCCGTCTACCAGCGAGTGCTCGTTTCGGCGGACCGGCTGTGCGCCTCCGTGGCGGCCGCGTCGGTGGTGGCCAAGGTCGCCCGCGATTCACTGATGGAAGAGATGGACGCGCTGTATCCCGGCTACGACCTCGCGAGCAACAAGGGCTACGCCGCGCCGGAGCACCGGGCCGGCCTCGAGGCCCTCGGCCTCAGCCCCATCCACCGGATCTCCTTCGCCCCGTGCCGTGATCGGCAGCAAATGAGCCTCTGGGAGAATGAGGCGATCGGGCAGCCGCCCTGCGGCGAATCCGCCGACCCGGGTGCCGACGCGGCGACCGAGGATGCCGAAGAGCCGGACCTGCTCGAGGCGGTCGAACTCCTCGGCTGACCGGCTGCTCGGCCGATCGAGGAGCGCATGACGGTCGAGAAGGCTCACGAGCGAACGGCCAGGCAGAAGGTCGGCGACGCCGCCGAGCAGCTGGTCGTGGACCGGCTGGCCGGGCGCGGCTGGCGCGTCCTCGCCCGGAACCTGCACGCCGGCCGCAGCGAGCTGGACATCCTCGCCGTCGATCCGGGTCCGCCGCCTCGCCTCGTCGTCGTGGAGGTCCGCTACCGGAGCTCACGCGAGTTCGGCCTCGTGGAGGAGACGTTCGACTTCCGCAAGCGGGCTCACCTGCGCGCCGGAATCGCCCGACTGCTCGAGCTTGGCTGCCTGCCCGACGGTACGGCCCTGCCGGCTCTGCCCTTCGCCGTCGATCTTGCGGTCGTCGAGCCGCGCGCCGGAGGCGCTCTGACCGCCAGGCTCTACCGCGACGCCTTGAGGTAGAG
>DAHXON010000001.1:110812-111355 GCA_027364875.1 Chloroflexota bacterium | reverse complement strand
GCGGTCGAGCCGGGGTTCGGGGCGTGGGCCGCGTGGCGGCGTGGCCGGCGTGGCGTGGGCGAGTGGCGTGGCCGCGTGGCGTGGCCGGCGCGCGGCTCGCTTGCCCAGTTCTTGAACAACTTCCATGAGGCGAAAGTTGTGCGAGGAATCAGCCCCGCTCGGCAGTCCCGGGAGGCGGCAGCGCCGCGCCGAACCGCGTGGAAGTGCGTGGCGATGAACTGCCAACACGCGCTCGAGGTCCCGGAGCCCCGCTCCGAGCCAGCAGATCTCGCACAACACGCTTGTGGCGGAAGTTGTTCAAGTTTCGGGCTGAGCCGCAGCCCGGATCCGCAGCGCCCGCCCTCAGCCGTGGCCGCCTCCTAAGGCGATCGGTCCGTCGAGACCGAGGAAGGCCGCGCAGATGTCCGGGCGTCATGGTACTGGTGCCTCAGGGTAGGAACCGCGGCGTGTTTGCTACCCTATCCGGTGGCTGCCGAAGGCCCGCCGTCACGGGTCCAGCGCTTGTTCACGAGGAGACACATGGCGCCTTCTTTCACCCGGAAC